>JAKOWB010000007.1 GCA_029781795.1 Pseudomonadota bacterium
CCTCGGCGTAGGTCGCCATGCCGTTGAGGCAGTCGGCGGCGGCGCGCAGCAGCGGCAGGGCCAGCGCCGCGCCCGAGGCCTCGCCCAGGCGCAGGCCGAGGTCGAGCAGCGGCTGCTTGCCCATCTCGGCCAGCAGGCGGCGGTGGCCAGGCTCGGCCGAGACGTGGGCGACGACGCAGTGGTCCAGCAGCGCCGGGTCGATGGCGTAGAGAACGGCCGCCGCCGCGGTGCAGGCATAGCCGTCCAGCACCACCGGCGTATGCGCCAGGCGGCAGGCGATGACAGCGCCGACGATGGCGGCGAGCTCCAGCCCGCCGAGGCAGCGCAGTGCCTCCAGCGGGTCGGTGATGGCCTCGCGGTTCACCGCCACCGCGCGCTCGACCACGTGGCCCTTATGGATGAGCTGCGCGTCGTCGATGCCGGTGCCGCGCCCGGTCCAGTCGCGCGCCTCGCCGCCGAACAGGGCGTGGCAGAGCGCGGCCGCGGCCGTGGTGTTGGCGATGCCCATCTCGCCCAGCGCCATGACGTCGAAGCCCGGCTCCACCGCCAGCATGCCGTAGGCGACGGCGCGCACGCAGTCCTCCTCGCTCATCGCCGGGCCCAGGGTCATGTCGGCGGTCGGCTGGTCGAGCGCGAGTTCGTAGACGCGGAGGTCCGCGCCGTTCATCTCGGCGAGCTGGTTCACCGCCGCCTGGCCGTTGACGAAGGCCTGCACCATCTGCGCCGTGACGTCCGCGGGATAGGCCGAGACGCCCTGCGCGGCGACGCCGTGGTTGCCGGCGAAGACGGCGATGCGCGGCCGCTCCAGCGAGGGGCGCTCGCGTCCCTGCCAGGCTGCCAGCCAGTGCGCCAGCGCCTCCAGCCGGCCGAGGGCGCCGGGTGGCTTCAGCAGCTGCGCCTGGCGGTCCTTCGCCGCCTTGCGCGCCGTCAGGTCGGGCCCGGGCAGGGCGCGCAGCAGCTGGCGGATCTCGTCGAGGCGGGCGGGGATCTGGGTGTCGCTCATGGCGTGTGGACCGGGCGTTGGCGGGCTGCGGGACCTGTCCTATAAGGGCCGCCGTCCGTCCGGGAAAGCCCCATGCCCGCCGCCTGGTTCCTCAAGCGCCTCTTCGAGCTGAAGGCGGCGCTCATCTTCTTCACCCGCCTGCCGCTGCGGCATCGGGGCGCGATCGAGGGCGCCGACCTGGCGTGCGCCACCTGGGCCAACCCGGTGGTGGGGCTGGTGGTCGGCGGCCTCTCGGCCCTGGCCTTCTGGTGCGCCGTCCACCTGGGACTCGGTCCCTTCCCGGCGGCGGCGCTGGCGGTGGCGGCCTCCGTCGCCGTCACCGGCGCCTTCCACGAGGATGGCCTGGGCGACGTGGCCGACGGCTTCGGCGGCGGCTGGACCAGGGATCGCAAGCTGGAGATCATGCGCGACAGCCGCCTCGGCACCTATGGCACCGTCGCCTTGGTGCTTGCGCTGCTGCTGCGCGTCGGCGCCCTCGCCAGCCTCGGCCGGCCGGAGGTCGCGGTGCCGGCGCTGCTGGCCGCCCATGCCGGCGCGCGCTGCCTGCTGCCGGCCTTCATGGCGCTGCTGCCGCGGGCGCGCACCCAGGGCCTCTCGGCCTATGCCGGCGAGCCGCCGTTGGCCAGCATCCTGGCCTCGGCCGCCATCGGCCTCGCGGCGCTGCTACTCTGCCTCGGCTGGGGTGGCGTCGTCGCGCTGGCCGTCCTGGTCATGGCCGCCCTCTCGATGGCGCGCCTTACGCTGTCGCAGATCGGCGGCTATACCGGCGATGTGCTGGGCGCGCTGGAGCAGGCGGGCGAGATCCTGGTCCTGCTGGTCGTCGTGGCGCGCCTCTAGGTGCAAGGGAGCAAGGGATGAGCGAGACGACACGCTGGTGGTGGATCCGCCACGCCCCGGTGACGGTGAACCAGGGCCGCATCTATGGCCAGACCGACCATCCCTGCGACTGCGACGATCCGGCCGTGTTTCAGGCCCTGGCGCGCCTGCTGCCGCCGGACGCCGTGTGGGTGACCTCCAGCCTGCTGCGGACCCACCAGACAGCGGACGCCGTGCGCGTCCACCTGCCCGCCGGCCTGCCCGACTACGAGCGTCACGCCGACCTCGCCGAGCAGCACTTCGGCGACTGGCAGGGCAAGACCTACGACGAGGTGCGGGACGGCAGCCAGGGCCACTGGCACCGCTTCTGGCTCAGCCCCGCCGCGGTGGCGCCGCCGGGCGGCGAATCCTTCGTCGGCCTGATGGAGCGCGTGGTCCCGGCGATCCATCGCCTGAACCAGCTCTACCAGGGTCGCGACATCGTCGCGGTGACGCACGGCGGCACGATCCGCGCCGCCCTGGCCGAGGCGCTGCGGCTGGAACCCGAAGCGGCGCTGCGCCTGGTGGTGGACAACTGCTCGCTGACCCGCATCGACCATGTGCCGGGCCCCACCGGCAGCCACGCGCCGGACGAGACCCATGCCTGGCGCGTCGAGTTCGCCAACCTCTCGCCCAAGCGCCTGGTCGGCGCCGGCGTCGCCGGGGCGCTGGCCTAGTCGCCGACCTGCCGCAGCAGGCGCTCCAGCGTCGCCTCGATGACGCCCAGCGCGCGCTCGTCGGAAAGGCGGTGGTCGGCGTTCTTCAACAGGGTCAGCTCGACGTCGTCGTGGTCGAGGGCGTCGAGCAGCATCTGCGAGCGGTCGAAGGGCACGTCGTTGTCGGCCGTGCCGTGGATCAGCCGCACGGGCGCCTCGATGCGGAGTGGACTGCGCAGCACCAGGTGCCGGCGGCCGTCGCTGATCAGGTCGCGGGTGATGACGTAGGGATTGCCATAATCTGAGGGCTGCTCGATGCGGCCCACGTCCTGCAGTGCCTGGCGCTCCGTCGGGCCGAGCTGGTCCCAGATCAGGTCCTCGGTGAAGTCGGGCGCGGCGGCGAGGCCGATGAGGCCGGCGACGCGCTCCGGCCGCTCCAGCGCCAGCAGCAGCATGATCCAGCCGCCCATGGAGGAGCCGACCAGGATCTGCGGCCCCTCGGTCAGGCGGTCGAGGACGGCCAGCGCATCCGCCGCCCAGGTGCCGATCGTCCCTTCCTCGAAGCGGCCGGAGGAGGCGCCGTGGCCCTGGTAGTCGAAGCGCAGGAAGGCCTGGCCGCGGGCCGCCGCGAAGGCCTCCAGGCGCGTCGCCTTGGTGCCGGTCATGTCGCTGCCGAAACCGCCCAGGAACACGATCCCGGGAGCGCGGCCCGCCGTGCGGCGATAGGCGATGGTGACCCTGCCGGGAAGTGCTAGAGTGCCGGGTGCGGAGTCGGCGCTTGGGGGGAGTGCCGTCATCTGATCAGCCAATCAACAAGAAGAAATCGGCGGCGGGAAGGTCGGGAAGATGCACGAGGTCGGACACGTTGTCACCCTGCAGCCGGAGGAGGAGACCGGGCGCCCCGTCGTGCTCCAGGTCCTGCCGGCGCTGGTGACCGGCGGTGTCGAGCGTTCGGCCGTCGACATCGCCCAGGCCTTGAAGCAGGCCGGCGGCACCGCCATCGTCGCCAGCGAAGGCGGGCCGCTGGAGCTTGAGCTGCAGCGCGCCGGCGCGATCCACGTGAAGCTGCCGCTGGCCTCGAAGAACCCGCTGGTCATGTCGCGCAACGTGAAGCGGCTGGTGCACCTGATCGACCAGTACGATGTCGACATCGTGCACGCGCGCAGCCGTGCGCCGGCGTGGAGCGCCTACTACGCCGCCAAGCGCCGCAACCGGCCCTTCGTCACGACCTTCCACGGCACCTACAACTTCACCGGCTCGCTGAAGAAGCAGTACAACGCGATCATGACCAAGGGCGAGCGGGTCATTGCCAACAGCGAGTTCATCGCCAACCACATCAAGCAGAACTACAGCGTCGATCCGGGCCGCGTGCGCGTCATCCACCGCGGCATCGACCTCTTCCGCTTCGACCCGGCCAAGGTCTCGGTCGAGCGCGTGGTGGCGCTGGCGCAGAAGTGGCGCCTGCCCGATGGCGTGCCGGTCATCATGCTGCCGGGCCGCCTGACCCGCTGGAAGGGCCAGTCGCTGCTGATCGAGGCGGTGTCGAAGCTGCCGGACCTGGAGTTCGTCGCGCTGATGGTCGGCTCCGACCAGGGGCGCGACGACTATCGCCGCGAGCTCGAGGAGCTGGTGAAGAGCAAGGGCCTGATCGGCAAGGCCGTGGTGCTGGACGAATGTGACGACATGCCGGCGGCCTACAAGCTGGCCGACGTCGTGGTCTCGGCCTCGACCGATCCAGAGGCCTTCGGCCGCGTGGTGAGCGAGGCGCAGGCGCTGGGACGCCCGGTGGTGGCGGCCGACCACGGCGGCGCGCCGGAGCAGATCCTGCCGGGGCAGACCGGCTTCCTCTTCCCGCCGGGCGACGCCGATGGCCTGGCCATCGCGCTGCGCAAGGCGCTGGCGCTGGGCGAGGCCGAGCGCCAGCTGCTCTCGGCCGAGGCCATCGCGCATGTGCGCAAGCACTTCTCGAAGGAGCAGATGTGCGCGCGCACCCTGGCGCTCTATACCGAGATCCGCCGCCAGCGCGCCTACGAGCGCGCGCTGCAGCGCCTGCAGACGGCCTGAGGCGGGCTCAGTAGAACTTGCGCTGGCGCCGGCGGCGGCCGAGCCACAGCAGCAGCAGGCCGGGCACGCCGAGGTTGAGCAGCGCCGGCGCCTCCAGCAGCGGGAAGACGAGGTAGCGCCACAGCCACAGGGCCAGGTGCCGCTCGATCGCCGGCTGCAGCATCTCCAGGCTGGAGGGCGCGAGCCAGAACCACAGCATGCCGAGCGAGGTGAGCTGGAAGCCCTCGCCCCGAATCAGGCGCCAGAGATCCCACCCCAGCACCGCCAGCGCGGCGAGGCAGAGCAAGAGGCCGAGCAGGCGGACGAGGCGTCGCAGGCGTTCCGCTTCCCGTCCCGTCGCGGGGCGGCCGCGGCGGGGCTGTGAGAGGTTGGCGAAGCGCGCACGATAGACGCCGGGGCGTAACGCGTCACCCCGATTACCATACTATTCAATGACTTGCGCCGTCCCAGCCGGCGCGATGCAGGCTCAGGGGCCGGTGCGTTCGACCTTCATGCAGCCGGCGCCGTCGTTGTTGACCTGGAAGACCATGTACTGGCTTTCCTGCACCAGCAGATTGACGTAGCCGGCGGCGCTGGCGGCGGTGTCGCAGACCTGCGTCGGCTCGCCGGGATAGAGCGCGCGGTCGGACCAGGTGCACTCGCCCGGATTCAGGCCGGCGGCCATGCCGCCGGCGCCGGGCTGGAAGGTGATATGCACGTTGCCGCTGCCGGAATTGACGATGGCCATGGTGCCGCCGCCGCGGCAGGTGAGGGGATAGCCGGCCGAGGCGGCCTGGGGCAGGGCAAGGGCGAGCAGCAGGGAAGCGGCGACGAGGGCGAGGGGACGCGCAGACATGTGAATGCCTCCGGCAGAAAGCAGCCGGGCCGAGGGGCACCGGCCTTGCAGGGGCAAGCCTAGCACGTCATGCAAGACACCTGTATTGCCGCGCCGGCGCGGCACCCCCGCCGCCCCGTCGCGCCCCGCTGTTGATTGCCCCGGCTGTTGATTGCTGTGGGCCCTTCCGCTAGGGTCCCGCGCCTCTCGCCGGCCGGCCGCGCTCTGCGCCGCCGCGCCGCGACCGGGGGATGGGTGGCCGAGTGGTTGAAGGCGCACGCCTGGAACGCGTGTATAGGGGGATAACTCCTATCGAGGGTTCGAATCCCTCCCCATCCGCCAAGCCCCTGTCCGGGGTCATCCGACGCCGTCCGAAAACCCTTGCGCTGGCGGCCTCGCGGGCCGGTGCCTGTCGGTCGTGGTCCGTTGCCGTCCGACGCCATCCGGCCTCTGAGCCGGGCAGCGGTCTCAGACCGCCGCGACGACCTTCGCGAGAAGGTCTCGGACCTGGCCGGCGACGGCCGTCAATTGGGCGTTCTCGATCGCCTGCATCGAGGCCACCGGGTCGATGGCGCTGACCTCCACGCCGCCCGCGACCTCTCGCAGGATGACGTTGCAGGGCAGCATCGCGCCGACGCGCGGCTCGATTCCGATCGCCTGATGCGCCATTCGCGGATTGCAGGCGCCCAGGATGCGATAGGCCGGCATGTCGACATCGAGCTTCTTCTTCATCGTCGCCCGGACATCGATCTCGGTGAGGATCCCGAAGCCGTGATTCGCCAGCGCCCTTCGCACGCGGGTGTCGACATCGTCGATCCCCGCATCCGGGATCATGCGATCGATCGTGTAGGTCATCGGTCACTCCTGTTTACGTAGACACTTGATCAGCGCCGCTATGGCCAAGACTACCAGTGCAAGGGGCGGCAGGCCGAACAGCCAGGCAAATCCCCTGCCGGCACCGGTGTCGCTCCAGGTCATCCCATCGTCCTCCTGGCGCGCGCAGCGTTGCTGCCGCCCGCTCCCCGGTACGGCAATGGGAAGGCGGCATCGGCGCGGCGACGAGCGCGGGGGAGCAGGGTCCGCCTGCCGCGAGGTCGGTCGCCGACCTGACCAGGGCTGGATCTGGCCCGGTGGGTGACGCACCGAACGCGCGAGCAGCGGTCTAGCGAGCGGCCCGCTGCGTGACGATCGACAGCCCGACGCCGATCAGGACCAGCACGACCCCGGCGACGAACAGCGGACCCATCGGGTCGCCGAACATCGCTGCCGACGCCGCGATGCCGAAGACCGGCTGCAGGAACTGCACGCTGGCCGCCACCCGGGCGGGGATCGTGCGCAGGAGCCAGAGCCAGAGGAACAGGCCAACCGCCGAGACGAGGAGGCCGAGATAGACGGCCGCAGCGATGGCCGCCGGCGTGACGGTGAACGAGGTGTTCGCAACCTCCCATGCCGTGAACGGCAGGAGCGCCAGGAAGCCGGCCAGGGAGCTCCAGATGACGACCGTGACGGTGCCGTGGCGTGCCGCCAGTTCGATGCTCCAGACATAGTAGAAGGCGATGGTTACCGCCGAGAGCAGCACGAGGAGCACGCCCGTCATGCTCGTCTGCGCGAGATCGTCTGCGCCCTGGCCACGCCCGAGGGCCACCAGCGCGACGCCTGCGAAGGCCGCCGCCAGCCCGACCTGCTGCACCCGGTTGACCGGTTGGCCAAGCCGCAGCGCCGCGAGTATCACGATGAAGACCGGTATCGTGGCCGAGACGATGGTGCTGACCGAGGCCGCGGCCGCGGCGACGCCAAAGGATTGCGAAAGGTTGCCGATCCCGATTCCCATCACGCCGAGCGCCGCCACCTTCGGCAGGGCGGCGAGCGGGATCCGGTGCCTGCCAAGGGCGAAGAGGAAAAGGCAGGGCACCGCGAAGGTGAACCGCAGCGCCGTGAAGGCGATGGGCGGCATGGACGCGAGTCCGAGTTTCGTGATCGGGATGGAGAGGCCCCAGACCACGGCCAGAAGCAGCATTCCCCCGATGCTGAGCGCCGACAGTCGCGCCGCGAGCGGCGGGGTGGACGCGTCCGGGGTGGCGGCCGTCATGCGGGGCGGGCTACGAGGTTGCTACCTGTTCATTTCTTGGCCCCGAACAGCCGGGCGGACAAACGATTTGTTCGATGGCTATGATTGATCCACGCGCAACCATCTTGTCGCCATGCCCAACCGTCCGCCACCGCTGCAGACCCTGCGCGCCTTCGAGGCGACAGCGCGCCTCTTGAGCATGGCGCTGGCGGCGGGGGAACTGAACCTGACCCCGGGCGCGGTCAGCCGTCAGATCCAGACACTGGAGGAGGATCTGGGTGTCGCCCTCTTCCGGCGCATGACACGGCGCATCGCCCTGACCGAAGAGGGCATGGCGCTGCACCAGGTGGTCAGCCGGGCCCTGGCCGAGCTCTCACGCGAGGCCGAGCGGCTGCGCTCGCGCGACGCCACACCCCGGCTGACGATCAGCACGAGCGTTTCCTTCGCCAGCAAGTGGTTCGCCCCGCGGCTGCACCGGCTGATCGCCCGGCTGCCGGATGTCGATATCCGGCTCGAGGTGAGCGACCTGAACGTCGATCTGTCCGACGGCCGGGTCGACGCCGCCCTCCGCTATGGCACCGGACGCTATCCCGGCACGGCGTCGGAGCGGATCCTCGATGAGACCATGAGCCCGGTCTGCAGCCCCGACTATCGCTCGCGCATGGGCGGGTTGACGGCCCCCGCCGAGCTCGCCCGCTGCACGCTGCTGCACGAGCAGCGGGTACTGCACGACGACAGCACGTTGCCGAACTGGGAGCGCTGGTTCGCCGCTGCGGGAGTCGCTGGCGCTCGGGGCCGGGGTCCCACCCTGAGTCACGGCAGCCTCACGATCGAGGCGGCGCTGCGTGGCGAGGGGGTCGCGCTGGGACGGAGCGTGCTGGTGGCCGAGGACCTCGTGGCGGGGCGGCTGGTCGAACCCTTCCCGCGGGTCCGCCTGCCCGCCGGGCGTGGTTACGATCTCGTGCATCGACCGAACGAGGACAGCGATACGCGGATCGCCGCCCTGCGACGCTGGCTGAAGCAGGAAGTGGCTGCCTTCCTGAACGCGACGGGCGGCGGCCGATAGCCCGCCGTCGCCTGCCGAAGGTGCGGCGCCAGCCGGTCGATGCCTACGGCCCGAAAGGGCAGCTTAACACCGCCGCGCTTCGCGCCCCGCAGCGCTGGTCGTGGCCGCCCGCAACTGCGTCGGACACACCGGCGGCAAGATGACGCGCGGCCCGGCGGGCCGGGACGGCGCGGTCCGGCATTCGAATGGTTGAAGCCAGCGGACTAACCCAGCATTCTGCGCCCCGGACGGCTGCCTCCGGGACAGCGGTTTCGCGTTCGGCGGGGTCAGGACTGGGGCGAAGAGCGGCATGGTACAAGAGGTGCAGCCGGCGGCGGCGGGGCACAGTGGCACGGTGGCGCGGCGGCAACCGGCGCGTGGCAGCCTGCTGGTCGCCTTCGCTCTGGCGACGACGACCCTGCTCTGGTTCGCCGCGCGCTGGGACCATCTGGAGTTCCTGCTGCCGTGGCGCGGTCCCTCGCAGCTCGTCATGCTCTGGTCCGCCACGCTGGCCACGCTCGCCATCCTCGCGGTGGTGCGCGCGCAGGCGCTGGAGCCGCTGTTCGGCGGCCTCGATCGCGCCGTCCGGCTGCACCGGCGCCTCGGCCTCGCGGCGCTTCTGCTGCTGCTGGCGCACGCGCTGCTGCTGGCGCTGGATGCCCTGCATGTCGGCACGCCGGTCGCCGACGTCCTGCTGCCTTTCCACGGCGATCCCGAGCGCGGCCTCGACATCCTGGCCTTCTGGATCCTGGTCGGGTTGGGCGCGCTGGCCTATGACAAGCGCCTGCGGCACGAGCGTTGGCTGGTCCTGCACCGCATCATCGGCCTGCTCTTCCTGCTGGGCACGCTGCACGCGGCGACGGAGCCCGGCACGATCCAGGACTTCGAGCCGCTGCGCACCTGGATCGTCATCCTGCTGCTGATCGGCGGCGGCGCCTGGCTCTACCGCGTGCTGCTGTTCCGCCGCTTCGGGCCGCTCTACCACTACCGGGTCGAGACCCTGGTGCAGCACGACGGCATGATCGACCTGGTGATGCGGCCGCGCGACCGGCGCATGATGTACGAGCCCGGCACCTTCGTGTTCATCGCCGTGCCGGGCTTCGAGGGGCAGCAGCGCGAGCTGCATCCCTTTTCCATCTCCTCCTCGCCGGTGGAGCGCGACCTGCGCGTCTCGGTGCGCCAGGTCGGCGACTTCACCCGCCGCCTCGGCACGCTGCAGCCCGGCCAGCCGATCCAGGTCTATGGCCCCTTCGGCGGTTTCACGCCGCAGCGCTTCGCGCCCTACCGGCGCCTGGTATGGGTCGGCGCCGGCATCGGCATCACGCCCTTCCTCGGCATGCTGGCCTTCGAGCTCAGCAACCACGACTTCCGCCGCATCTGGCTCTACTACGTGGCCCGCACGCGCGCCGACGCGGTCTACGACCAGGAGATCCAGGACAGCTTCCTGAACGCCGACTCCTTCATCGACTACACGCTTTGGATCAGCAGCGAGCAGGGCCGCATCACCGCCAAGGCCATCGCCGAGGAGATCGCGCCGCTCGACGACTATGCCGTCATGCTCTGCGGCCAGCCCGCCTTCGTCGAGCAGATGGCGCGCCAGTTCCGTGCCCTCGGCCTGCCGTCCGAACGCATCATCACCGAGGAACTGCAGTTCCGCTGAGCGCCCGTCAATGCCCCTCGGCCGGGGCCAGGACGATGGCGCCCTCGGCCACTGGCTGGCCGCGGCGGAAGCGGTCGACGGCGAAGGGACGGATCAGCTCGTGCGCCTCGCCCCTGGCGATGGACTCGGCCATCAGCTCGGTGGTGCCGGCGGCGCCGGCGATGCCGTAGGACCAGCCGGTGGTGACCCAGAGGTTCTCCAGGTCGGGATGCAGGCCGAGCAGCGGCCCCCAGTCCGGCGTCGCCAGCAGCATGCCGGCCCAGTGGCGCAGGATGCGCAGCCGGGCGAAGGCCGGGAACATCTCGGCATAGACCCGCGCGGTGGCGCCCAGCACCGGCAGGTCGGTGGCCAGCGTCTCCTGCGGCGTCTCCGCCACCTCGGCGCCGCCGACGATCTCGCCGCGCGCCGTCTGGTGCAGGTAGCAGAGGCGGTCGGGCAGGGCGATGGCGGGGCGCAGGATGGGCCGCACCGGCTCCAGCGCCATGGCCTCGATGCGTTGCGGATAGGCCGGCAGCTCCAGCCCGGCCAGGGCCGCGACGCGCGGGCTCTGCGCGCCGGCCGCCAGCAGCAGGATCTCCGCCGCGATGCGCTCGCCGCCGGCGACGACGGCGGTGGCGCGGCGGCTGTCCTGCTCGATGGCGGTGACGGGCTTGCCGTACTCGACCCGCACGCCGAGCCGTTGCGCCGCTTTCAGGAAGCCCTTCATCGCCGCGTGGTGCGGCGCCGTGCCGCCGTCGGCGAGGTTCACCACCGAGCGCACCGTACGCGTGTCGAGCGCCGGGGCCAGTCGCTTCACGTCGGCCAGTTCGAGGATCTCGGACCTGAGGCCGCAGTCGCGGTGCAGCGGCACCGCGGCCTCGATCAGGCGCTGCGTCTTCTCGCTCTGCGACACGATCAGGTAGCCGCGGCGCGTGTACATCACGTTCTCGCCCAGCAGGCGCGAGAGCTCGATCCAGCGGCGGTTGGAGAAGGCGAAGAGGCGGGTCCAGGCCTCGGAGGAGAAGCCGCCGCGCACCAGCGTGCCGTTGCGGCCCGAGGCGCCGGACTGGAAGTAGCCGGCGTCGAGCACACGGACGTTCGTGAAGCCGAGGCGCGCCAGGTGGAAGGCCGTGCCGAGGCCGTGGATGCCGCCGCCGATCACCACGACGGGGCGCTGGCGCTCCGCCGGGCTCACTGCTGCGGCTCCACCAGGTCGGCGAGGCCGGCGGCCTGCGCCACGGTCAGGGCCGCGCGTGGCCCGCGCCGCGAGGGTCGGTCCGTTCCCTCGTAGCCAGCCTTGGCCAGCAGCGCGCCGAGCAGGCTCCAGCAGGGCTGGCCCTGGCAGGGCCCCATGCCGCAGCCGGTCTGGCGCTTCAGCTCCTCGACATGGGTCATGCCGCCGGCCGCGAGGTCGAGGATCTCCGCCGCCTGCACGTCCATGCAGGGGCAGACCGAGGCGGAGCGCAGGGCCGCCAGGTCGCCGACCGGCGGGGCCTCGTCGGCCGCGGCGGCGGCGCCGACGCGCCGCACGCCGGGCGGCAGCGTCCCGCCCAGCAGGCGGATGATGCCGTCGCCGGCGGCCTGGAAGGCCAGGGAGCCCTCGCCGATCCAGGGCCCGGCGTGCACCAGCGTGTCGCAGGCGACGCGGCGGTCGAGTTCGGCGGCGGTCACGCGCGAGCGCCCGGCGATGCGGCGCAGCGCGGCGGCCGGCGCGGTGGCGACGACCTGGGCTTTCAGTTCGCCGAGGCGCGCCGCCAGCTCGGCCTCGGCGCCCGTGCCGATCACCACGACACGACCCAGGTCGCAGCCACACTCGGCCAGGTGCAGCGCGGTGCGCGCCTCCAGCACGCCCGGCAGGTCGTTCCCCGCTACCAGCGGCGGGCAGGAACGGCGGCCGGTCGCCAGTACCAGTTCGGCGGCCTCGATGACCACGGCGCCCTGCGCCGCGTCGAAGGGCGCGGCGGCGAGCAGGCGCCCGCCGCGATAGGCGCCGAAGGCCTCGTGCGCCGGCAGCAGCGTGGCGCCGGCCGGCGCGCCCTTGAGCTCGCCGCGGCTCACCAGCACGACGCGCTTGCCGGCGCGGAGCAGTGTCTCGGCCTCGGCGCGGCCGGCGGGCCCCCCGCCGACCACCACGGCATCGGCCGCCAGGCGCCGGCCCGGCACCACGGTGATCTCAGGCGCGGCGGGCGAGAGCCTGCCCTCGCCGGCCAGGAAGCTCAACAGCCGCTCCCAGCGCTCGAAGCGGCGCGTGCCGCTGGGCAGCAGGCGCGGATGCTCGAAGCCGCCGCGCACGCGGCGCGCCGGCAGCAGGCGGAAGAGCCGCAGCAGGTCGAAGCGCGGCCCCGGCCAGGTGTTCTGTTTCCAGGCGCGGAGGCCGGGGCGCAGCGCCGTTCGGTCGAGCCGCGCGTTGGGCAGGCCCTCGACCTCGGCCAGGGTGCCCTGCACGAAGCTGCCGGAGTATCCCAGCGGGCGGTGACGCTTGCGGCTGCTGCCCGGGGCGCGGATGCCGTTGCGCCAGAGCGCGACGGCCAGGCTATCGCCCTCCCGCCCCTCGAGGCGCCGGCCATTCCACCAGAACTCGACCATGCGCCGCCGGCTCCCGCTCGTCCCACCGCCGCGATGCTAGAGAGCGGCGACGGCGCCAACAATGGGCGGCGGGCTTGCCTCGGGGCCGGTGCCGCGTGACCCTGCCATTCGCGGCGAGCAGGAGTCTGGCATGAAGCGGGTGCGCGCTGGTGTCCTCGATGTGGCCTACCTGGAAAGCGGTCCGGCCGAGGGGCCGCCGGTGATCCTGCTGCATGGCTTCCCCTACGATGTGCGCGCGTACGACGCCGTAGCCGCGCGCCTGGCTGCTGCCGGGCGCCGCTGCATCGTGCCCTACCTGCGCGGCTACGGGCCGACGCGCTTCCTCGACGCGGCGACTCCGCGCTCGGGCGAGCAGGCGGTGCTGGGCGCCGACCTGCTGGCGCTGATGGACGCGCTTTCGATCCGGCGCGCGGTGCTGGGCGGCTACGACTGGGGCGGGCGCGCCGCCTGCATCGTCGCCGCGCTCTGGCCGGCGCGCGTGGCCGGGCTGGTGAGCTGCGGCGCCGGCTACAACATCCAGGACATCGCCCGCGCCGGGCAGCCGCTGCCGCCGGAGCAGGAACATCGCTTCTGGTACCAGTACTATTTCCACTCCGAGCGCGGGCGCGCCGGCCTTGCCGCCAACCGGCGCGCGTTCTGCGAACTGCTCTGGCGCCTCTGGTCGCCGACCTGGCGCTTCGATGCCGCGACCTTCGCGGCGACCGCGGCCTCGTTCGACAATCCCGACTTCGTCGAGGTCGTGATCCACTCCTACCGGCACCGCTTCGGCGGCATCCCGGGCGATCCGGCCGTAGCCGGGATCGAGGAACGCCTGGCGCGGCAGCCGGCGATCGGCGTGCCCAGCATCGTGCTGCAGGGGCGCGACGACGGCGTCGACCCGCCAGGCACATCTGACGAGGACGCGCCGCACTTCACCGGACCCTACGCGCGCGAGATCCTGCCCGGCATCGGCCACAACCTGCCGCAGGAGGCGCCGGGGGCCTTCGCCGCGGCGGTGCTGCGCCTCGGCTAGGCGGTCTTCCAGGAAGCCGGGTCGGGCAGCAGGTACTCCAGGCCAGAGCTGTCGGTCACCGTGGCGACGATATCGCAGGCGATCGAGATGCGTGTGCTGCCCGAGGGGTTCTGCGGAATCTCGTGCAGCACGTTCGAGGGGAAGATCAGCACGTCATCCTGCTGCGGCTCCAGGTTGACCTTCTGCGTGTTGAAGGGCGTCGGTTCGCGCACCAGGCCGGAACCGGCGACCGCCGGATGGAAGAGGTTGGGCGCGAACTGATTCGGCGGCGTCTTGTTGAGGAAGGAGATGCCGCTCGAGTCCGCCGGCTTCAGCAGGTAGTAGACCAGGCTGAGGTGCGACTGCATGTGGCTGTGCGCCTGCGTCGAATCGCCCTGGCGCGACATGGTCCCCCAGGAGCGGGTGAAGTGCAGCTTCAGCCGGCTGGCGTCGATGCTGAGGACCTGCAGGTAGTCCTGCAGCGGCTGGGTGAAGCGGGCGAAGAGGCGCGCGAAACGCGGGTCGTTGTGCAGCAGGCCATAGCCGTTGAGGTCGCCGGTCCACATGATGCCGGGCTTCTTCTGCGCGATGCGCGTCTGCGACATCTCCATGATGGCCTGGACCATCTGCTGCCGCTCGTCCGGCTCTGGCGTGACGCTGGACTGGAAGACGGTGAGCGGGAAGAGGTGCAGCAGCTTCGGCATGGTCGGGTCCCCCTGAGGCGGCGGCGATGGTGCCCCAGGGCCTGCGCCGGGCGCAATGCGCGGGTGCGCCGCGCCCGAAGCCCTTGCGGCCGAGGCCGGCGCGGCTGCTAGAGTCCCGGCCCACGGCCCGCAACAGAGGCCCGCACCAGAGGGAGGACAGGGTCCCTGTCGTTCGCACGTATCCTGATCGTCGGCGGCTCGGCCGCCGGCAGCTTCGCCGCCGAGGGGCTGCGCCGGCACGGTTTCACCGGCGAGATCGTCATCGTCGGCGACGAGCCGGCCTATGACCGCCCGCCCCTGTCGAAGCAGTTCCTGGCCGGCGACTGGGACCGCGCGCGCATTGCCCTGGTGCCGCCGGACCGCGAGGCGGCCATCGGGGCGCTGCGCCGACAGGGCCGGGGCGCGGGCCTGGACCTGTCGCGGCGCACCGTGACGCTGTCGGACGGCGCCGACCTGGAATGGGACCAGCTGATCATCGCCACCGGTGTGCGGCCCCGGCGGCTGGCCGGTGGCGAGGCGAAGGGCGTGCACCATCTGCGCAGCGACCGCGACGCGCTGGCGCTGGCCGCGGACATCCGCCGCCACGGCCGCCTGGTGATCGTCGGCGGCGGCTTCATCGGGCTGGAGGTCGCGGCCACCGCGCGCAAGCTGGGCGCCGGCGTGACGGTGCTGGAGCCGCAGGCCGATCCCATGATCGGCCGCCTGGGGCCCGAGGTGGCGGCGAAGCTGCTGGCGCGGCACCGGGCCGAGGGCGTCGACCTGCGCCTCGGCTGCGCCGTGCGGGCGCTGGAGACCAGGGCCGATGGCCGAACGCTGGAGAGCGTGCAGCTGGCCGAAGGCGGCGCCATCGAGACCCCGGCCCTGCTGGTCGCCATCGGCTGCACGCCGAACGTCGAGTGGCTGCAGGGCAGCGGCCTCGCGCTCGACAACGGCGTGGTCTGCGACGCCTTCTGCCGCGCCGCCGAGGGCGTCTGGGCGGCCGGCGACGTGGCGCGCTGGCAGCACCTGGGCCTCGGCCGCTCGCTGCGCATCGAGCACCGCACCAACGCGGCCGAACAGGCCGAGGCGGTGGCCCGCAACGTCCTGGGCGCCGGCGTGGCCTATACGCCGGTCCCCTTCTTCTGGACCGACCAGTACGACGTGAAGATCCAGCTCGCCGGCGTCTGTCCGCCGGAGGCCGAGCGGCGGATCGAGTTCGGCGACCTCGACGGGCGGTCCTTCGTGCAGACCTGGCGGGTCGAGGGCCGGCTGGTCGGCGTCATCGCCTGGAACGCCGCGAAGGCCTTGACCGGCTTCCGGCGCGAGTTGACCTTTGACCGGCCTGTCGCGGCGGCTGGGGGAAGCCAGAGATGAAGATCTATGTCGACACGGACAGCTGCATCTGCAGCGGCGCCTGCGTCCTGGAGGCGCCGGAACTCTTCGACCAGGACGACGACGGCCTGGTGAAGCTGCTGCAGCCGGAGCCGCCGGCCCAACTCTACGACGCGGCGCGACGCGCCCTGTCGGCCTGTCCGGCGGCGGTGATCCAGATCGTCGAGGACTAGGCGACGGCCCCCGGTGCGACGGCCCCCGGTGCGACGGCCCCCGGTGCGCCGCGCCCGATGCGCCGCGCCCGATGCGCCGCGCCCGATGCGCCGCGCCCGATGCGGCGCGCCTAGTGCGCTGCCATCGAGACGTTGACCCCGTGGTTGTAGACCAGGTCGCCGCCGAAGTAGGCGGTGCCCAGCACCAGCACGACGGCGGCCAGCGAGAGCACCAGCGCCGTGGCGCGGTAGGCGCCGGCCCGCGGCTTCTGCAGCCACCACATGACGACGCGCGCCAGGGCGATGGCGGCGACGGTGAAGGCGGTCATGGTGCCCCAGCCCTCGTGTGTCTCCAGCAGGTCTGCGGGAACGCCCTTTTCCAGCGCGATGTCGTAGGCCATGTCGCCCAGGAAGAAGGCGACCAGCGCCATGACGCCGGCGCCGGCGGCCAGCAGGGTGCCGGCACCGGACAGGGTATTGCGCGGCGAATCGCTGCTTGCCGGTCGGAGCAGGTTGGCGAGATCGGCCAGCAGTGCCAGCACCACCAGCACGATGGGGAAATGAACGATCATCGGGTGAACATGCTCGAGCGGCATCGCGGGACTCCCTGGCCGTCTGACTGCCGCGCAGCCTGACAAGGCAAGCTGACGGCAGCCTGACGGACAGGAAGACCACCCAGGGGGACGGCCGCGGGGCCGGCTACTGGGCCCCGTAGTTCGCCGTGAGATAGGCGATGATGCCGGCGACGTCGCCCTCGGCGATCGGCGCGCCGAACTTGCCGATCATCTTCTGCACCGTGCCTTCCCACTTCTTCTGGTCGAGGAAGGGCGAGTTCATCTGGATGTAGTCCAGGCTGTGGCAGCCGCCGCAGTTGTTCTCCACCAGGTCCTTGCCGGTGCCGTCCTTCAGCGCGATCTCCTCCTCGCCGGCGAGGGCGGGCAGGGCGAGCGTGAGCAGCGGAAGGGCGAAGCCGGCGATGACGATCAGGTTGCGCATGGCGTCCCCCTAGCTCAGGCGGCCTGCAGGTTCAGCACCTGCACGGCGTTGTGGTGATAGCCGGCGCCGTTGAACAACGCCTGCAGCGGCTGGCTGGCGCCGATCGCATTGGTCGCCTTGACCATGACGCTCTGCGCCCCGGCGGCCGGGGTGAAGCGGAAGGACCAGGGCCGGAAGGAATAGCGCCCCAGGTCCTCGCCCAGCGCCGCCAGACGCCAGCTCTGGCCGCCATCGGTCGAGACCTCGACGGTCTGGATGCCGCGCCCGCCGTCCCAGGCCAGGCCCTTGACCTCCAGCGCCTGACCGGCGGCGACCTGCGCGCCCTCGGCGAGACTGGTGATGAGCGAGTTCACCACCATCTCGGTGATCGGCGTGTTGGTCTCGGTCTCCTGCGAGACGAAGCGGTCGACCAGCGGGAACTTGCCCTTGGGCAGGCGGTAGGCCGGATTCATCCAGAAGCCGCCGAGCGGCTGGCTGCGCACCTCGATGCTGGTCAGGTGCTTCATCCAGTAGGTGCCGGTCCAGCCGGCCACCACGAGCCGGAGCGGATAGCCGTTCCAGTGCGGCAGCGGCTCGCCGTTCATCTCCCAGGCCAGCAGCGTGTTCTCGTCGAGCGCCCGCCAGGCCGGGATCGACTTGACGAAGTCTGGCGTCTTGTCGGTGACGCCGCTGTCGGCGCCGTCATAGGCGACCTCGATCGCCTCCTTCTTGACGCCGGCCTTCTCCAGCACGTCCTTCAGCCGCACGCCCTTCCAGCGGGCGTTGCCCATCGCGCCATAGCCCCACTCGACGCCCTGCACATGCGGGTTGGAGAGGCCGCGGCGGTTGCCCGAGCACTGGTTGACGGCGACCAGTTCCACCTGTTCGAAGCCGCCCTGCAGGTCGGCCAGGGTGAACTCCATGGCCTTCTCGGCGGCGTCACCGCCGACCTTCAGGCGCCAGGTGTTCACGTCCACCTCGGGAATATAGGAGAGGTGGTAGCGCACGAAGAAGGCGTCGTTCGGCGTGATGACGTCGCCGAAGTACTGCAGCGGCGTCTCGTAGTTCGGCGGCCGGTAGCTCAGCTTGATCAGCGGCTTCTTGCCCGGCAGCGCGTCGAGCACGGCGCTGGCCGCCGTGCCGGACGGCACGCCCGGGCTCACCGGCGCGCCCTCGGCCCAGCCGAGCCGCGGGCGCAGCAGCCCGGCCGCGCCCACCATCAGCGCGCCGCGCCCGGCCGCGCCCAGTACCTGTCGCCTGTAGAGCATCGGGTTCCCTCCCTCCATCGCCGTCGCTGGGACCGCGCTTCGGCGCGGGCCGTGCGACCGTTGCAGGAAGAGACGCAGCGCCTGCCGGTTTTATTCCCTGGTTCGGATCACGTTGCGCAGGGCGCGCCTACGACCGTGGTCTGCTGCAGTGCGATGCGGGTCTGCTCGTCCGGCGCCTCGCGCGTCAGACGGGCCACGACCTCGGCCAGCAGACGCAGGCGGTCCGGATCCATGCCCCGCGCCAGCAGCGCGAAGCCGGTGCCGCCGACGCGCCAGCCGTAGCCGGCGACGCCCTGCCGCGCCAGCGCGGTCGGGGACTCGCCGATGCCGGCCACCGCCTCGGCGATCCAGAGGCTGACGCGGCAGCCGTGGATGCCGCGATAGCCGAGCTGCAGGCCATGTCCCTCGGCGCTGCCCGGCACCAGGTTGACATAGACCAGGGTCAGGTGCGCCTCGGTCAGGTCGGGGATGCCCTCGGTCAGGCCAGGCTCCAGCGCCGCGTCGATCGGCCCGCCGCTCGGGTCTGCCGGCTGCTTCAGCCAGGCCAGGTGCGCGGTGACGGCCTTCTCCAGCCAGGCCTCGGCCGGCGGGGTCGTGAAGGGCCAGAACCAAGCTGCCGCCAGCGCCAGCAGCAGGGCCGCGGCTCCCAGGGCCGCGGCTCCCAGGGCCAGGGCCAGCGGGCGCGGCCCGCGCTCGGGCGCGGCCGGCGGGAAGGGCGGTGGCGGCGCCTCGTCCGGTGCCAGATTGCTGGACCAGGCCTTGAGGCGCGACAGGCTGGCGACGCGCGCCGCCAGCTCGGGCTCGCGGGCCAGCGCCGCGGCGACGGCGGCCGCCTCGGCCGGCGCCAGTTCGCCGTCGACATAGGCGTTGAGGGTCTGCCAGTCGGGCGTGGCGAGGGTCTTGGTCAAGAGCGCCTCCGCCGTGCCGCGGCGAGCAGCGCGACCTTGCCGCCGATGACCTCGAGCAGCGCCAGGCGGGCGCGGCTCAGCCGGCTCATCACCGTACCCGGGGGAACCTCGAGGATGGCCGCGACCTCCCGATAGCGAAAGCCGGCGATATCGATAAGCGCGACGATCTCGCGATGCAATGGGTCGAGCTGGGCCATCGCCTCGCGCAGGCTGAGCCCGTCGATCAGCCGGTCGTCGAAGTGCCAGACCTCAGGCTCCTGCGGAGCGGCCTCGCTTTCCAGCACCCGGCTGACGGCGGCGCGGCGGTGCTGGTCGATCCAGGCGTTGCGCAGGATGCGGAAGAGCCAGGCACGCAGGGCGGCGGCCTCGTCCGGCACTTGCCGGGCGGCCAGCGCGTTGAGCGCCGCGGCCTGCAACAGGTCGCGCGCCGCATCCTCGCCGCCGCAGAGGCTGAGCGCATAGCCGTAGAGACGCGTCCAATGGTCGAGCAGCGCGCGCTCGACGCGGTCGCGGGTCGACGTGGCCTCCCCCTTCCGGCCCGCCCCGGCGTATCGTCGCCGTTTCCCGCGGGCCTGTCGCGCGAGCTTAGGCGCGGCCGCGGCGCCGGGCTAGGCGAAACCGTCGCTGGCCCGCGCCTCGGCCAGGAAGCGCTCGCGAAAGGCGGCGTTCAGCGGGCCCGACTGCCGGCGGAGCGTCAGGCGCGACTCCTCGGCCGCCAGCGGCGGCCAGCCGAGGAAGGCGGCGACGCGCGCCAGCGTCGCGGCGCGCTCGTCCACCAGGTCCTCGTAGATCACCTGGCACCAGGCCTCGCCCCGCAAAGCCAGGTAGAAGGGCAGGTCGCGATGCAGCGTCGCGGCGTGATGGGCGAAGCTGCGGATCGCCTCGGCGTCATAGTGCGCCTCGGCCTGTGGCCGGTCGCTGCTGCGGTAGGCCAGGGTCTGGCTGGCGATGCTCCACGAGACCGCCTGGGCGATCTTGTCCCGGCGTTCCGTCACCAGCAGGCGACGGCGTGGGAAGACGCGGTCCAGCAGGCCGGTGCGGGCGAGGAAGTCGTACTGCGGCAGCGCCGCCTTGATGGCGAAGCGGCCGCCCGCCTGGCGCGCGCGGCAGGCCCGCAGGTAGGCCTCGAACGTAGCATGGCCGGCCGCGCGCGACCGGGCGATGACCGAGGTCTGGTTCAGGTCCTCGGCGGCGAGGTTGACCTGGCCGCTGGCGGCCAGCAGCTCGGCCAGCAGGTTGGAGCCGCTGCGGTTGGTGAAGAGGATGAAGAGCGTCTCGGGCGTGTCCGCCTCGCCGCCGGCTGCTTTGTCGGCCAAGGCAGCGCCGAAGTGCGCGCGGATCGCCCGCTCGTGGTGATCCTGGCCGCGGCCATGATGAAAGGCGTGGGACAGCAGGGACTGCATGGCGGGCCTCCGATGCCGGACGCCAGCCTAGGCTGCCGGCCGCGGCGCCACTACCCGTCGCGCCGGCGCAATCGGCCATTTTGCACCGCGCAAATGGTCGTGGCCCTGGCAGAATCGGCGGGCAACTGCTTGATTTGCCTAGGTCACGACCCTACCCTGGCTGCTCCCAGCCGCCGCTCATTGCACGGGACAAGCGGGTGCCGCGCTCTTCTCGATCACGCCTCCGGGCCCTGCTCGCCCCCTTCTTGCTGGTGCCGGTGCTGGTGCTGGTGCTGGCAAGCGGCGGTGCGATACCCGCGGCCTGGGCGGACGATGGGCCGGGGGCTGTGCTGCCGCCGGGCAGCGACCAGGATGCGCCCGCCGCGGCCCCGGCGGCGGTGCCGGCCCCGCTTGGCGAGCGCACGCCGGACGACGGCGTCTTTACCATCTATGTGCTGGGGGACAGTCTGGCCGAGGGCCTCTGGGGTTCGCTCTACCGCGCGCTGCAGCGCGACCCGCGCTTCAACGTGGTGAATGGCGCCAAGCGCTCCAGCGGCATCTGCCGACCGGGATTCTACGACTGGCCCGAGGCGGTCGATACCATGATCGAGGAGAAGCCGGTCGACGCCGTGGTCTTCGCCGTCGGCATCAACGACCAGCTGCCGATGGAGACGGCCGACGGCAAGCGCGTCGGCTATCCGACCGATCCCTGGAAGGCCGAGTACCAGGTGCGGCTGGCGGCCATCATGCAGAAGCTGGTGGGGGCGGCCGTGCCGACCTTCTGGGTCGGCCTGCCGATCATGCGCGACAAGGTGCACGCCAACCACGCCAGGATGCTGAACGAGTTCTTCGCCGCCATCACTAAGGCCGAGGGCGTCACCTACATCCCCACCTGGGACATGACGGCCGACGAGAACGGCGAGTTCTCGACCTACCTGCCGGACCAGGACGGCCGCAAGCGCATGATGCGCGCCAACGACGGCATCCACTTCACCTCCACCGGCTATGACCTGCTGGGCCGCGCGATCCTCGCCAGCATGGCCAGCGAGCTGCCGGTGCTGCAGGCCGACGCCACGCAATGAAGCGCCGTCGCCTCGCCGCCGCGGCCGGCCTGCTGATCGCTGCCGCGCTGGTGCTGGCACCCTCGGCCTGCACCCAGAAGGGCCCGGGCGGCGGCCCCGGCCAGCCGACCCGCAACCCGGCTGCCAGCCTGGTCCCCTTCTTCGAGGATCTGGGCGAGCTCGAGGCGGGCGTGCGCCGCGAGCCGGTGCGCATCATGGTCCTGGGCGACAGCCATACCGCCGGCGACGACTTCACCGGCCAGCTCCGTGCCCTGCTGCAGGCACGCTTCGGCGATGCCGGCCGCGGCTTCCTGCCCGCCGGCGTGCCCTTCAAGTACTACGAGCCGCGCGGCGTCGAGGTGATCCAGTCCGACGGCTGGGAAGGCTTCAGCAGCCTGTCGCGCAAGACCCTCGGCCTCTATGGCCTCGCCGGCTATCGGGTCGAGACGAAGAAGGCCGACCAGTCCATGACCCTGACGGCGGTCACCGGCTTCGGCTTCGATCGCGCCGCCATCACGCTGCTGCGCCAGCCGGGCGGGGGACGTGTCGAGATCGCGGTCGACGGCCTGGTCGCCGGCGTGGTCGACAGCGACGGCGGCTATGCCGAGCCGCTGCGGGTCGAGGTGCCGGTGCAGGCCGGCGCGCGGCAACTCACTCTGCGCACGCTCGACAAGAAGCCGGTGGCGCTGCTCGACTGGACCGTCGAATCCGACCGGCCGGGCGTGGTGCTGGACAACGTCGGCATCGTCGGCGCCTCGGTCAGCATCTTCGACCGCATGGACCCGGAGACCTGGCGAGCGCAGCTGACGCAGCGTCGCCCGGACCTCATCATCGTCGCCTTCGGCACCAACGAGGGCTTCGACAACGACTGGACGCCGGAACGCTATCGCACGCTCTACCAGGACGAGCTGGGGCAGATCCGCCGCGCCGCGCCCGGCGCCGCCATCGCCATCATCGGCCCACCGGACGGCGAGCGGCGGCTCAAGGGCTGCGCCGCCGACGACTTCTACGACATCTGCTCGCCGCTGACGGCCGAGGAGAAGGCGAACTACAGCGAGCTGCTCGAGCTGAAGCGGCCGCAGGGCTCGGTCTGCCGCTGGCATCCGCCGCCGAACCTGGAGATGGTGCGCGGCGTGCAGCGCCAGGTGGCGGCGGCCGAGCATATCTTCTTCTGGGACTGGAGCGAGATGATGGGCGGCACCTGCTCGATGCACGCCTGGTTCCTCAAGGACCCGCCGCTCGCCTGGAAGGACCATGTGCACCTGCGCGATGCCGGCTATGAGCTTTCGGCGCGGGCCTTCTTCGACCTGCTGATGCAGCAGTACGCCGGCTGGAAGGCAGGGGCGGCGCGCTCCTAAACCGGTCCTTTGGGGGTGGCGGCGCGGGAGCCGCCGGGGTGAAAGCGGATGCTGTTTCCGACCCTGGATTTCGGGCTCTTCTTCCTCGCGGTCTTCGCCGCCGCGTGGCTGACGCGCCGGCAGCCGACGCTGCGCAAGGCGCTGCTGGTGGCCGCCAGCTACTTCTTCTACGGCTACTGGAACTGGACCTTCTGCTTCCTGCTCGCCGGCTCCTCGCTGTTCAACTGGTGGATGGGCCTCATCGTCGCCGGCGTGGCCGAAGAGCGCAGGCGCCGGCGCCTGCTGCTGGGCGCCGTCGGCCTCAATCTGCTGGTGCTGGGCTACTACAAGTACTACGGCTTCTTCATCGAGAGCCTGAACGGCCTGCTCTTCGATCTCGGCATCGAGCGCGAGCTGCCTTTCCTCGAGATCATCCTGCCGGTCGGCATCTCCTTCTTCACCTTCCAGGGGCTCTCCTACCTGATCGACGTGCATCGGCGCGTCATTCCCCCGACGCGCTCGCCGCTCGACCTGCTGCTCTACATCTCCTTCTTCCCGCAGCTGGTCGCCGGCCCCATCGTGCGCGCGCAGGATTTCCTGCCGCAGCTGCAGCGGCCGGCGGAACCGAACCGCGTCTATGCCACGCTGGGCTGCTGCCTCGTCGTCATCGGCCTGTTCAAGAAGGTGGTGCTGGCCAACTACCTGGCGAGCGAGATCGTCGACCAGGTCTTCCTCGACCCGATCTTCTATGGGCCGCTCGACCTCCTGGCGGCCGCCTATGGCTACGCGGTGCAGATCTACTGCGACTTCTCGGCCTACAGCGACATCGCCATCGGCGTCGCGCTGCTGCTGGGCTTCAACTTCCAGAAGAACTTCGACCGGCCCTACCGGGCGCGTGCCTTCCGCGAGTTCTGGCAGCGCTGGCACATCAGCCTGTCGAGCTGGCTGCGCGACTACCTCTACATCCCGCTGGGCGGCAACCGCGGCGGTGCCTGGCACGCCAATCGCAACCTCATGATCACCATGCTGCTGGGCGGCGTCTGGCACGGCGCCGCCTGGACCTTCGTCGCCTGGGGCCTGCTGCACGGCCTGGCGCTGGTGGTGGAGCGTGCCAGCGGCTGGGCGCGGCGCTATGCGACGGCGCCACGCTGGGCGCAGGCGCTGGGCATCCTGGTGGTGTTCCACGTGGTCTGCCTCGCCTGGGTCTTCTTCCGCGCCGAGACCTTCGAGATCGCCTGGACCTTCCTGGCCGGCTTCGGGCGCGTGACGGAACCCTTGCAGCTCGCCGCGCCCTTCGTCGTCGGGCTCATCGTCGTCGGCCTCGCCTTCCACGCGCTGCCCGACCGCGCGGTCGAGCGGGTCTCCAACTGGCTGGCGGCGCTGCCGGCCTGGCTGTTCGGCGCCGGCATCGGCGCCGCCGTCGTGCTGATCGACGCGCTCGGCCCCGACGGGGTCGCGCCTTTCATCTACTTCCAGTTCTAGGGGAGCCGCCGCCATGACCAGCGCCTCCAGCAACCAGGCCTTCGAGCGCCACCACGACGAGGTCGACCTCACCAGGGCGGCGCGGCCGCAGCACCTCGGCGCGGCGGTGAAGATGGTGGTGGCGGGCAGCCTGGTTGCCTTGCTGCTGGGCGCCACGCCGCTGGCCGACTGGATGGCCGGCGTGGCGCTGGACTGGAGCCCCGACCTTGACCCGATCGCCAGCGCCACGGAGACCTGGCGCGAGTGGATGGAGGGGGCCGGCCTCAACCGCTTCCACGACGGCATCCACGCCTGGTTCCAGGACTGGCGCATGGGTGGTTGGCAGGCGCCATGACCGACCTTTCGCCCGCTGAACGAAGGCGGTTGCTGCGGCACCGCGAGTCGCACCTGGTCAAGCGCATCGGCTGGCTGCGCGCCGCCGTGCTGGGGGCCAACGACGGCATCGTCTCCACCGCCAGCCTGATCGTCGGTGTCGCCGCCGCAGAGGCCTCGCGTGGCGGCATCCTGGTGGCCGGCACCGCCGCGCTGGTCGCCGGCGCCATGTCGATGGCGGCGGGCGAGTACGTCTCAGTCAGTTCGCAGGCCGACACCGAGAAGGCCGACCTGGCGCGCGAGCGCGAGGAGCAGCAGCGCCACCCGGCCTTCGAGCAGGCCGAGCTGGCGGCGATCTATGTGGAGCGCGGGCTTGAGCCTGGCCTGGCGAAGCAGGTGGCCGAGCAGCTCATGGCCAAGGACGCCCTCGGCGCCCATGCGCGCGACGAGCTTGGCATCTCCGAGATCACCGCCGCGCGACCGGTGCAGGCGGCGCTGACCTCGGCCCTCACCTTCTCGGTCGGCGCCGCGCTGCCGCTGCTGACGGTGCTGCTCTCGCCGTCGGACCTGCTGATCGAGCTGGTCTCTGCTGCCTCGCTGGGCTTCCTCTGCCTGCTGGGCGCGGTCGGTGCCCGCGCGGGCGGCGCCAGGGTGCTGCCGGCGGTGCTGCGCGTCGGCTTCTGGGGCGCCCTCGCCATGGCGGCGACCGCAGGCATCGGCGCCCTCTTCGGGACCACCGCCGCCTAGGCTCGCTACAGCGGCCAGACGAGCAGCAGCAGCGGCACCGCCACGGCCACCACGATCACCTCCAGCGGCAGGCCGAGGCGCCAGTAGTCGCCGAAGCGGAAGCCGCCAGGACCCAGGATCATGGTGTTGTTCTGGTGGCCGATCGGCGTCAGGAAGGCGCAGGAGGCGCCGATGGCCACCGCCATCAGGAAGGGATCGGCGCTGGCGCCGAGCTGCGCCGCGCTGGTCAGCGCGATCGGCGCCATGACCGCGGCGGTGGCGGCGTTGTTCATGAAGTCGGACAGCGTCATGGTGACCACCAGGATCAGCGCCAGCGCGATCACCGGGTCGCCGCGCGCGACGTCCTGCAGCAGCAGGCGGGCGATCAGCTCGGCGGCACCGCTGGCCGCCATGGCGCCGGCCACGGGGATGAGCGCGCCCAGCAGCACCACGACCGGCCAGTCGACAGTGGCATAGACGCTACGCGGCGAGACAATCCGCAGGACCATGAAGGCCAGGACGCCGGCGGCGAAGGCCACCGCCGCGGGCAGCAAACCGGTGGCGGCGACGCCCACCGCCAGGGCCATGATGCCGCCGGCCGTCAGCGCCCGCCGCGTGTCGGGAAGGCGCAGCGCGCGCTCGGCCAGCGGCACGCAGTCGAAGCGCTGGGCGAAGTCCTGCAGCGCCTCGAGAGTCCCCTGCATCAGCAGCACGTCGCCGGCGCGGATCGCCATCGCCCGCAGCCGCGAGGTCGAGCGCCGTCCCTGGCGCGACACCGCCAGCAGGTTGATGCCCAGGCCGCGGCGCAGCTGCATGTCGCTGGCCGAGCGCCCGACGAAGCGCGAGCGCGGCAGCACGACCAGCTCCATCAGCAGCACGTCCTTGGAGCGGATGGCCTTGTCCGCCGGTTCCTCCGCCGCCTCGGCGGCGGGCTCTTCCTTGCCATCCGGCGCGGGCGGGCCGGCCGGCGGTACCGCCTCTTCCAGGGTGAGGCCGAGCGCGCTGAGCGCGCTGGCGAGGCCCTCGGGCTCGGCCTCGATCACCAGGATGTCGCCCTGCCGGGTCTCGCGGTAGGGACTGGGGGCGGGGATCCTGGCCTCGTCGCGGATCAGGCCGATCACCTGGGCGTCGGCTTCCGCCAGCACGGCCTCGATCTCCATCAGGGTCATGCCGATGGCCTTGCTGCCCTCGGCGATGCGCGCCTCGGTCAGGTAGGCGCCGGTCTCGAAGCCCTCGGCGCCGCTGCGCTCGCGCGCCGGCACCAGCCAGCGGCTGCAGAGCACGACGAAGACGATGCCGGCCAGCGCGACGGCGGCGCCCACCGGGGTGAAGTCGAACATGGCGAAGCCCTCGCCCGTCGCCGCGGCGCGAAAGCTGGCGACGATGAGGTTGGGCGGCGTGCCGATAAGCGTGGTCATGCCGCCGAGGATCGAGCCGAAGGCCAGTGGCATCAGCACCTTGCCCGGCGGCAGGCCCTGCCGGGCGGCGAGCTGCAGCGCGACCGGCATCAGCAGCGCCAGCGCGCCGACGTTGTTCATGAAGCCCGACAGCAGCGCGCCGAGGCCGGTCAGCGCGGCGGTGGACAGCATCGGACCGGCCGCCTTGGGCAGGACCAGGCGGGTCAGGCGGTCGACCGCGCCCGAGGACTGCAGGCCGCTGCTCAGCACCAGCACGCAGGCGACGGTGATGACCGCGGGATGGCCGAAGCCGGCGAAGGCCTCGGCGCCGGGCACCACGCCGGCGATGACCGATGCGAGCAGCGCGCCCATGGCGACCATGTCGTGGCGCCAGCGGCCCCAGAGGAAGAGGCCGAAGGTCGCGGACAGGATCAGCAGGATGGCGGCCTGGTCGCGGGTAACGGCCTCGAGCATCAGGCCGGATCGGCGGGGGCCCGCCGCGGGCGCCGTCGCCGTTTCGGCGCGGCGCCCTCAGCCTTTGCCTCGGGCTTCAGCCGTATCTCTGGATGGCCGCCTTGATTTCGCCTGATCTCGAACGCACCGGATTGCTCCACGAGATGGATGAGTTTTCCATGGCCGTAACTGCGCGGATCGAAGTCCGACTTCAGTTGGGACAGGTACTTGCCAAACTGTCCCAGCCCGACCCAACCATCATCAATATCCAGGCCATCCGCGACGTTCATCTGCTCAATCGTCTTGCGCAGCAAGGGAGCGGCGTCCTCCGGTCCCAGCTTCTTCGCCGGCGCCGGTACCTCCGGCGCCGCACCCTCTGCGACGCCCAGGTTCTCAGTGAAGATGAAGCGGTGACACGCTTGGCGGAATGACTCCGGCGTCTTGCGCTCGCCGATACCATAGACCAGGACACCCTGCTCCCGTAGCCGTGACGCCAGTCGCGTGAAGTCACTGTCTGAAGAGACCAGGCAGAAGCCCTCCATTCGATCGTCGTGGAGAAGATCCATGGCGTCGATGACTAGAGCTATGTCGGAAGCATTCTTGCCAGTCGTATTGGCGGGAGCGTGATAGGGCAGGATGGCGTGACGGGGCAGCACGTCATGCCAGTTCTTGAGGTGCGGCTTGGTGAAGTCGCCATAAATCCGCCGCACGCTTGCGACCCCCAGCTTGGCGATCTCCTCGAACAGATCGTTGACGAGCTGGTAGGAGGTGTTGTCGGCGTCGATCAGGACCGCGAGCCGCGGCGGGCGTTGGTCGGCCATGCCCGCAGCCTACAGCTTCGCCAGCGCGCGGTCGACCGCGGCCACGGCGATGTCGGCGTGCTCGGGTCGGAAGACCAGCGGCGGGCGGATCTTCAGTACGTTGCCCAGCACGCCCTCGCTGCCGACCAGCAGGCCCTGGTCGCGGATCAGGCTGATGAGGCGTTTCGTCTCCGCCGGCGCCGGCGCCAGGGTCTTGCGGTCCAGCACCAGCTCGACGCCGGTGGCGAGGCCGATGCCGCGCACCTCGCCGATGAGGCTGTGCCTGTCCATCAGGCCCTTGAGCCCGGCCCGCAGCTGTTCGCCGGCCGCGGAGGCATTGGCCACCAGGCCCTCGCGCTCGATCACCTCCATCACCGCGAGGCCGGCGGCGCAGGAGACGTTGTTGCCGCCGAAGGTGGAGAAGAAGGCGGAATCGTCGAAGAAGCGCGTCGCCAGGTCGCGCCGCGTGATGACGGCGCCGATGGGGTGGCCGTTGCCGGCCGGCTTGCCGATGGTGATGAAGTCCGGCGCGACGCCGTGGTGGCGGTGTCCCCAGAAGTGCGTGCCCATGCGCCCGAAGCCCGACTGCACCTCGTCGGCGATGAAGAGGCCGCCGGCGGCGCGCACGCGCTCCACCACGCCCGCGACATAGCCCGGGACCGGCGGCAGGATGCCGTTGGTCATGAAGGCGCTGTCCAGCATGAAGGCGCCGACGCCCAGGCCCTTGGCCTCGAGGTCGGCGATCGGCGCCTCGGCCAGCGCGGCGTAGCGCGCGCCAAGGTCCGCCTCGCCGTGCCGGTAGGGCCCGCGGTAGCCGTCCGGCGCCGGCAGGGTGCGGATGTGCGGCTGGATGCGGCCCTTGGGATCGTTGGCCGGCGAGAAGGCATCGATCGCCTCGGTGATGCCGTGGTAGGCGAAGTCCATCGCCAGCCCGCCGCGCCGGCCGGTGATGGTCCTGGCCATGCGCCAGGCGAGGTCGTTGGCCTCGCTGCCGCTGTTGACGAAGAGCACCGTGTCGAGGCCCTCGCCGGCGCTGGCGGCCAGGCGCTCGGCATAGTCCAGCGCCTGGTCGGTCAGGTAGCGCGTGTTGGTGTTGAGCCGCCGCGCCTGGCGTGCGATGGCCTCGGCCACGTAGGGATGGCAATGCCCGACCTGCGGCACGTTGTTGTAGGCGTCGAGGTAGCGCTTGCCGTCGCCGGCCGTCAGCCACACCCCCTCGCCCCGCACGAGGTGCAGCGGCGGGTCGTAGAAGAGATACATGCGCTCGCCCATCGTCGCGCGGCGGCGCTGCAGCAGCTTCGCCACCGGCTGCGCCCTGCCCGCGGCCCGCGCGGGCACGGCCCCGGCGTAGCGGATCGCCTCGGTCAGGCGCAGGCGCTCGGCCTTCGCGCCGAAGCGCTTCAGCAGCGGCAGGCAGCGCAGCGAGAAGCGCGGCAGGTAGCCGTCGAGCGGCGTGCCGGCCTCGGCGCGGATGCGGTGGATCAGCGGCGTCTGCAGCAGGCGGATCTCCGCCATCGGCAGCAGCAGCTCCAGCTCGGCCTCCTCCAGCGGCGTCACCCGGCGATAGCCGCGGGTCAGCGCCGCGAAGGTCTCCGCCGGGTCCTGGTCCAGGCGCAGGAAGTCGGCGGCGGCGTTGGCCAGGTCCTGGATCAGGGGCCCGTGCAGGATGTCGCCGAAGTCGATGACGCCGCTCAGCCGCTCGCCGTCCATCAGCACGTTGAAGGGATGCGCGTCGCCGTGGATCACCTGGGCCCGCAACGCCGCCAGGCGCGGCAGGGTCTCGGCCTCGGCGCGGTCCAGCACCGTGGCGGCGGTCTTCTGCTCCTGCGGCTTGGTGAAGGCGCCGAGGTGGGGGCGCAGGCGCGGCACCTCGCGGTTGTCCCACAGCAGGGCGCGGTCCAGCGCCGCCGGATGGGTGAAGCCGCGCAGCGCCTTGCCGAGGCGCGCGACCAGTTCGCCGACACCCTCCAGCTCGGCCGGCGCCAGCGCGCGCTCGCCGATGATCTCGCCCGGCAGGTAGGAGAGCACGATCACCTGCCACTCGCCGTCGCCCGTCGCCAGGCGGCCGCTGGTCGCACCCGCGAGGGTGCGGCGCAGGCGCGGCACCGCCAGGCCGGGGTCTACCGCCTCGAGGTGCAGCAGGGCGCGAAGCTGGCAGTCGACGATGGCCGCCGGCTCCTCCGGGTTCACCACCTTGACCACCCAGCGCCGGCCCTCGCCCTCGGTCAGGCGGAAGTTCTGGTCGCGCTCGCCCTCCAGCCGCGTCAGGCTGCCGGGCAGGCCGTAGTCCTGCAGCAGATAGTCGTAGATCGCCCGCTCGGGCAGCGATGGCGTCTCGACCTTCAGGAACTTCATGCGCGCCCTCCTGTTCTGCCCGGCCAGTCTCGGTGCGCAGGGCGGGCTGTCAAGCGGGGCGGCCGGCTGCGGCGGCGCGGCAATTCCGCTTTGATACCGCTCCAGGTTGTGGTGACGTCCCCTGTCCATAATACTCGGATGGTGCAGGGAGGGGGCCTATGACCAAGCCAAGCCTGCGATCGCGTCTGGCCCTGGGTGTCGCCATCACCGGCGCCGCGCTGGCGGGCTGTGGCCGCCCGACCCTGGCGGGCGACTGTGCCGGCGGCGGCGGCATCTATAGCTGCTCGGGCGCCGCCGACGCCGCGTTGGACGTGACGCAGACCCTGGGGGCCCCGGCCACGGCCTTGACGGTGACCACCACCGCGGGCTTCGGCATCGACACCAGCGTCAGCGGCGGCGACGCCTTCTTCATCTATGGCTACGGCGGCTTGAGCTTCACCGACGCGAACGGCTCGAAGATCACCGGGGCGACCTATGGACTGGAGGCAACCAATTTCGACAGCGGCGACCTGACGATCACCACGAACGGCGACGTCATCGGCGTGGGGGAGAGGGGCATCGTAGCGACGAACTTCGGCGCCAGGCTCTCGATCACCGCCGGCAACGTCACCGGGGCCGAGGGCATCTATGCCCACAACAAGGGCGCCGGCGATCTGACGGTCGATACGACCGGCGGAACCGTCGTGTCGACCATCTCGGTCGGGGCGCGCGTCTATGGTGCGACGAGCGGGACCATCTCGGTAACGACAGCGGATGTCACGGCCAAGAGCGTGGGCCTCGCCGCGCGCAACTTCGGCAGCAGCGGCGACGTGATGGTCGACACCACGGCCGGCACGATCCTCGCTCTTGGCGGCGGTATCACCGCGACCAACAAGTCGGATGACCGGATCAAGGTGACCGCCGGCGACATCGATGCCAACCAGTCAGGCATCTTCGCCCTGGCCTATGGCGCCAACGACGTCTCCATCACCACGACGCGGACCGTGTCGGTCAATCAGCGGGCGGTCTATGCCTGGCTGATGGGCGCCGGCGGCAGCCTGACGATCGACAACAGCGGCACGCTTCGCAGCAAGGCGGGCGATCCCTCGGTGGAGATCATCAAGGTGGTCAGCGCCGGCGTCGGCGGCCTGCTGGACAACGGGGCGGCGGGTACGATCCTCGGCCGCGTCACGCTGGGCGGCGGCGGCGACAGCTTCGACAACGCCGGAATCTGGCAGTCTGTCGGCGACAGCGACTTCGCCGGCGGTAGCGACACGCTGAGCAACCTGCTGGACGGGCGCGTGCTGGTCGGCGGCACGGCGGCGGCCGAGGCGGCGCGCTTCCTCGGCCTGGAGACTTTCAACAACGCTGGCCTGCTGGACTTCCGCGACGGCGGGGCCGGCGACAGCCTGAGCCTCGCCGGCGACTTCAACGGCCTCGGCGGGACAATCGCCTTCGATGTGGTGCTGGATGACGGCTCGACGCCGGCCGACCGGCTGGTGGTCGGCGGTGCGACCGGCGGCACGACCAATGTGGTGGTCAACGCGGTGGGTGGCACCGGCGGCGCGACGGGCAGCGGGGCCGGCCACGGCATCGCGCTGATCGACGTCTCGGCGACGGGCAGTACGACCGACGGCGACTTCGCTTTGCTCGGCGGCCCCTTGATGCGGGGTGGCTACACCTACGACCTGGTGCTGGAGGACGACGGCGTCTGGTACCTGCAGAGCACGCTGCTGGCGGCGGTGCCCGGCTATGCCAACGCGGTTTCGGCGACGCAGACCTATCTCGACAGCGCGTTCGGTCCGCTGGGCGACCGCCTCGGCGAGTTGCGCGGCACGGGCGGCGGGCAGAGCGCGGCGCTGGGCGCCACCGACCTGGCAGAGGGCGCGCCGGCCGGAAGCGGCCCGCGTCTCGCCGCCTGGGTGCGCGGCTTTGGTGCCGACAGCGAGGTGTCGCCGTCCGGCGCGCCGGACTTCAGCCAGCAGGGCGGTGGCGTGCTGCTCGGCGGCGACCTGGCCTTCGAGGGGCTGCTGGCCGACGGCGATCGCGCCTTCGTCGGCGCGCTGGCGGGCTGGGGCCACAGCCGGGCCGAGCAGGACAACGACGTCGATGTCACGATCGAGGGCTGGTCGCTGGGGCTCTATGCCAGCTACCTGGCGGCCGATTCGACGCCGAGCCCCTGGGACGGGCTGCGCATCGACGCGCTACTGCACGTCAGCCTGCTGGACCTGGAGGTGACCTCCAAGGCGCCGGCCAGCCAGGCGGACTACGATGCCACGGCCTGGGGCGCCCGCCTGGCGGCGAGCTATGGCCTGGAACTGCTGCCCGGCCTGATCCTGGAGCCGCAGGCGCGGCTCGACTACGTCAGCGTGCGGCAGGAGGATTTCACCGACAGCCAGGGCGTGACCGTGTCGCTGGACGACGGCGATTCGCTGGCCGGGCGGCTGGGCGTCCGGCTGCAGCGGCACTGGGACCTGCGCAGCCTGGGCCAGGCGGCGCCCTATCTGGAGGCCGCGGTGCGGCACGAATTCCTGGGCGACAACCGCATCCTGGCGGACGGCGGCAGCTTCGAAAGCGACGTCGGCGGCACCAGCTGGGAGCTGGGCTTTGGGCTGGAGGCCAAGGTGGGCCGCGACCTCTCGCTCTATGCCGGCGCCACGCTGGCCTGGGGCGAGCAGCTCGACCGGTCGGTGCAGGCCGGCGCCGGCCTTCGCCTCGCCTTCTGATTCCAACCTCTCCCCAATCGCGCTATGACAAAGCTGCATAGCAAAGGGGGGATTGCCATGAGCGAGGCGGCGGACGCGCCGGTCGAGGCGCCAGCACCCGCACCGGCGTCGCCGGCCGAGGCGCCCAAGGTGGACTTTACCTTCTCCGGCGGGCTGGTGCCGCGCCTGGCGCAGCTCGGCATCGCGCTGGCCTTCACCTCCTACCAGTCGGGATTCCTCTACACGCTCGGGCGCGACGCCAAGGGCGCGCACCTGCATCAGTCCGGCTTCATCAAGCCCATGGGCCTGGCGCTCGACGCCAAGGGCGACCTGGCGCTGACCGCCGGCTTCCAGGTCATGCGGCTGCGCAACGTCCTGACCGCCGGGCAGTGGGTGAACCACACCTTCGATGCCTGCTACGTCACGCGGACCGTGCACATGACCGGCGAGCTCGACGCACATGACCTGGGCATCGACGCACAGGACCGCCCGATCTTCGTCAACACGCGCTTCAACTGCCTGGCCACGGTCTCGGAGCGCCATTCCTTCCAGCCGCTCTGGCGACCGCCCTTCGTGTCGGCGCTGGTCGACGAGGACCGCTGCCACCTGAACGGCCTGGCGATGAAGGACGGCGAGCCGGCCTTCGTCACCGCGGTCAGCCGCTCCGACACCATCGACGGCTGGCGCGACCGCCGTGCCGAGGGCGGCGTGCTGGTCGAGGTACCGAGCGGACGGATTGTCTGCGAGGGGCTGTCCATGCCGCATTCGCCACGGTTTCACGACGGCGAGCTCTGGCTGCACAACAGCGGCACCGGCGACCTGGGCGTGGTGAACCTGAAGAGCGGGCGCTTCGAGCCGCGGGTCTTCTGCCCCGGCTTCCTGCGCGGCCTCGCCTTCCACAAGGGCTTTGCCTTCGTCGGCCTGTCGAAGCCGCGCTACAGGCGCTTCGAGGGCCTGGCGCTGGACCAGCGCCTGAGGGAGCGCGACAGCGAGCCCTGGTGCGGCATCCAGGTGATCGACCTGGCCAAGGGCTCCTGCGTCGACTGGTTCCGCATCGACGGCGCGGTGGGCGAGATCTACGACCTGGCGGTGCTGCCCGGCGTTGCCTGCGCCATGACCGTGCCGCCGGGCTCGGCCGAGGGCATGAAGCTCATCACCCTGCCGGCCGAGGGCGCCTCCCCCTGATGCCCGTTCCCGGCGCCGGGCCGCTTCGCTAGTCTGGCGGCCGGATGACGACTGGAACACCGGGTGACGAGCTGGCCCGCCGGACTGCGATGCTCGACGCGGTCGGCTTCGCGGCGCGTTCCATCATCGCCGGCCGCGACTGGCGCCAGGGTCTGGACGAGCTGCTGCGCCGCCTGGGCGAGGCCGCGGCGGTATCGCGCGTCACCCTGTGGGACGTGCATCCGGGGCCGGACGGGCGGCTCTGCCAGTCCTGCCGATACGACTGGGCGGCGCCGGGCTTCCAGACCCTCAGCCAGGACCCGCGCTACAGCAACATCGTGCTGGAGGATGCCGCCGGCCACCTTGACGACTGGGCGCAGCGCCGCGCCCGCGGCGAGGTGATCCAGGCCACCCTGGCGGAGGTGACGGGCGAGACGCGGCAGACCTTCCTGGAGCACCAGACCCAGGCCTTCGTCTCGGTGCCGATCCTGCTGCGCGACCGCTGGTGGGGCTTCCTCGGTTTCGACGACTGCCTGGCCGAGCGGCGCTGGAGCGAGCTGGAGATCGACATACTGCGCACCGCCGCCGCGATGATCGCCGCGGCGGTGGAGCGGCACGAGGCGGACGAGCGCCTGCGCCTCAGCGAGGAACGCTATTCCCTGGCGGCGCGCGGCGCCGCCGACGGCCTTTTCGACCTGGACCTGAAGCGCGGCCGGGCCTACTTCGCGCCGCGCCTCTACGAGATCCTGGGCCTGATGGAGGGCGTCTTCGGCGGCTCGGTGGACCGCTTCTTCGCTGCCTTCGAAGCCGACGACGTCGCCCGCGTGCGCGCCTATCTCGACGAGCGGCTGCAGCAGCGCCGCCGCCGCGTGCGCTTCGAGATGCGCCGGCGCCAGAACGGCGAGACGCGCTGGTTCGTCGCCCGCGCGCTGGTGCTCTACAACCGCAAGGGCCCGGTGCGCGCGGTGGGCTCGCTGCGCGACATCACCGACTACCGCCTGGCGGTGGACCGCCTGCGCCGCAGCGAGGCGCGCAGCCGTGCCATTCTCGACACTGCCTCCGACGCCATCGTCACCGCCGACGAGGCCGGGCGCCTGGTCGGCTGCAACCCGGCGGCCGAGCGCATGTTCGGCCTGGTCGAGGCCGAGGCCGTCGGCCGTCCCATCGCCGAGCTGCTGGTGCCGCCGCACCTGCGCGAGCGTCACGTCGCCGGCATGGCGCGCTTCGTCGCCGGCGGCGCGCCCCGCGTGCTGGGCCAGCTGCAGGAGATGGAGGGCCAGCGCGCCGACGGCACGATCCTGCCGGTGGAGTTGATCGTGACCGAGGTGCCGCAGCCCGAGGGGCGGCTCTTCACTGCCATCATCCGCGACATCTCCGAGCGCCGGCGCTACCAGCAGGAGCTCGCCGAGGGCGAGCGGCAGCGCGCGCAGCTCGCGCGCCACTTCTCGCCCAACATGGTCGAGGAGATGATGCGCCTGGGCGTGCAGGGCGACGCCGTGACGACGCAGCCGATCGCCATCCTCTTCGCCGACCTGATGAACTTCACCGCCATCAGCGCGCGCCTCTCGCCGGGCGAGGTGGTCGGGCTGCTGCGCCACTTCCACGCCCTGGTGGAGGACGCGGTCTTCGGCAACGGCGGCACGCTGGACAAGTACATGGGTGACGGCGTCATGGCCACCTTCGGCACGCCGCTGCCCAGTGGCAAGGACGCCGGCAATGCCGTGCGCGCCGCCCGCCAGCTGGTCGGCAGCGTCGTCGCCTGGAACCGTGCGCGCCTGGCCGAGGGCAAGAGCGAGCTGCGCATCGCCATCGGCATCAACTATGGCGAGGCGACGCTGGGCAATGTCGGCAGCGCGCGTCGCTACGAGCACACCGTGGTGGGCGAGGCGGTGAACCTGGCCAGCCGCATCGAGGTACTGACCCGCACGCTGCAGCACGCGCTGCTGATCTCCGGCGAGGTGGTCGCGGCGGTGCGGCGCGAGGGCGGCGAGGCCTGCCTGGAGGGTTTCAAGGCGCTCGGCGAGCATGCCATCCGCGGCCACGCCGCGCCGGTTGCCCTCTGGGGCCTCACGGCCGAGGCGGCGGCGCCCCGGGGCAACTCTTCGGCCGACAAGGGTGGAGTGGCGGCATGACGGCGATCGACGGCAAGGCGGACCTGATCCTCTCCGGCGGGCCGATCTGGTGCGGCCTGACGCAGGGCTTCGCCGAGGCGCTGGCGGTCAGGGACGGCCTGGTGCTGGCGGCGGGCAGGGCCAGCGACGTGGCGATGCTGGCGGGCCCGGCGACGCGGCGCCTCGACCTGCGCGGCCGGCTCGCCATCCCGGCCTTCCACGATGCGCACATGCACCTCATGTCGCTGGGCCGCCGGGCCAAGGCACTGGACATCACCCCGGGCGCGGTGGGCACGGCGCAGGAGATCGCCGACCTTGTCGCCGCGCGCGCCGCCACCACGCCGCCCGGTGGCTGGATCACCGGCAGCGGCTATGACCACGACCGGCTGGCCGGCAAGCGGCATCCGACGCGCTGGGACCTGGACCGCGCGGCGCCGGACCACCCGGTCTGGCTCGGCCGCTGCTGCGGCCACATGGGTGTCGCCAACTCCCGGGCGCTGGCGCTGGCCGGCATCACGCGCGACACGCCGAACCCGCCGGGTGGCGTCATCGTCCGCGAGAACGGCGAACCCACCGGCCTGCTGCAGGAGCGCGCCATGGAGGCGCTGCACGCCGCCCTGCCGGAGCCGAGCGTGGCCGAGCTGGTGGAGGCCATCGAGATCGCCGGCCGGCGCTGCCTTTCCTACGGCATCGGCTCGGTGATGGACGCCTGCGTCGGCATGGCGGGCGGCTGGGCCGACGTCGAGGCCTACGAGGCGGCCGAGCGCGCCGGGCGCCTGCCGGTGCGCATGACCATGGCGATGGGCGGCGGGCCGGCCGGCATCGCCGAGCAGGCCTTTGCCAAGGGCTACCTGACCGGCAGGGGCAACCAGCGCCTGCGCGTCGGGCCGGTGAAGTTCTTCACCGACGGCAGCGCCGGCGGCTGCACCGCCGCCATGTCGAAGCCCTACACCAACGGCGACCTCGGCGTGCTGATCTTCTCCGACCGGGAGCTGGACGAGATGGTCGGCCACTACCACCACCGCGGCTACCAGGTGGCGGTGCATGCCATCGGCGACGCCGCCATCGACCAGACCCTGCGTTCCTTCGACCGCGCCTGCGCCGACGGCACCTGCAACCACCGCCGCCACCGCATCGAGCACTGCGGCTTCATCGACGACCGCCAGATGGCCGAGATGCAGCGCCTGGGCCTGATCCCGGCGCCGCAGCCGGTCTTCGTGCGCGATTTCGGCGACACCTATCTCAACGTGCTGGGCGAGGAACGCTCCGCCGCCTGCTATCCCATGGCGCGCTGGCAGCGCCGCGGCCTGAAGCCCGCGATGAGCAGCGATACGCCGGTCAGCGACGTGAACCCCTTCGTCAACCTCTACGCCGCGCTGGCGCGCACCACGGTCGGCGGCGAGGTGCTGGGCGCGGACGAGTGCCTGACCCTGGCGGAGGCGCTCAGCGCCTATACGGAGAACGGCGCCTATGCCTGCGGCGTCGAGGACCGCCTCGGCACGCTGGAGGCCGGCAAGCTCGCCGACATCGCCGTGCTGAACGCCAACCCCTTCGACCGGAGCGTTGCCGATCTGAAGGACGTGGCCGCCGACCTTACCCTGCTCGACGGCAGGGTCGCCTTCGACCGGCTGGGCGAGGCGGGATAGACCGTCCGCCTCAGCGCTTGAGCTGGCTTTCGCGCACCATGCGCTCGTGCGGCTCGGCGCTGCTCTTCACGCGGTAGGCGAACTCGCCGTTGTCGGCGGGCAGCTGCCTGACGATGGTATAGGCACCCTTGGCAGCGGGCTCGTAGGGCCGCGCCTGGAGCTGGACCACCTGGCCGACGGCGTACTTGTGCCTGCCCAGGGCCTCGCTCATCGGCGTGCCCCGGTTCCGGCCTTGGCTCGGCGCAGCGGATAGTCCGGGCTGTCGTAGAGCGCCCGGATGCCGCGGCCATCGAAGCGCTCTTCCTCGATCTCCAGGCTGGCGCCCAGCAGCAGCTCGGGCGGCAGCTCCTCGATGGCATAGCGGATGGCCTCGGCGGCGCGCTCGAAACGCTTGTAGCCGAGCGGCGCGCGCTTGTGCGCGCGGCTGCGCGGCGGGAAGAGCTCGCCCAGGGCCTCGTAGTTGATGCTGCTCATGCTGGTCCTTTCTGCTCTGCGGCGCCGGGCAGGAAATGGCGAACCGGCCGCTGGCCTGAGGCCGGCGGCGCCTGCTGGCGACGGCGGTGTGGAGATGACGGAAGACGCTACCATATATGGGAACGCGGCGGGCGCCCTGCAATGCGGCCGCCTGAACGCTATCGGATACAGGACATGACCACGCACCTCGTCTGCCCGCATTGTTCCGCCATCAACCGCGTCCCCGCCGGCAAGCCGGCCGGCCAGGGAAAATGCGGCGCCTGCAAGCGGCCGCTGTTCGACGGCCATCCGGCGGCTGCCACGACGGCCAGCTTCGACAAGCACCTGCGCAGCGACAGCGTGCCGCTCCTGGTCGACTTCTGGGCGGACTGGTGCGGCCCCTGCAAGATGATGGCGCCGCACTTCGCCCGCGCCGCCGAGCGGCTGGAGCCGGCGGTGCGCCTCCTGAAGGTCGACACCGAGGCCGAGCCGGCGCTGGCGGCGCGCTATGGCATCCGCTCCATCCCCACCCTGATGCTGTTCAAGGACGGCAAGGTCCTGGCCCAGCAGGCCGGCGCCATGGACGCGGGGCGGATCGAGGCCTGGGTGCGGCAGGCGCTGGGGGCCTAGCGTCGCACGCCCTTGGTGGCGGGGCCAGGAGCTCCGCTGGGCGGGACACCGCAAGGTTACTGGCGAGCGCTCAACTTCTGGCTGAGCTGGTCCGGCATGTCACGGCCATCTACGGTCTTCTCGACTATTAGAAAGAGCCCGCGACCTCCGCTGCGACGCTCCCATAGCTCTCCAATGGTGCGCTTCTCTGCTGTGTCCGCGTTGTCGACAATGTGTGCACCCTTGTACTCGACAACCAGGTATCGGCCATCGCCCAGCTCCGCGACGAAGTCTGGATAGAACTTGTCACTGGTCGTCGGTAGCCAGAACGAGTTGGGGTGGCGCGCCACATTCCTGATCCAGTGCTTGACGCTCGGCAGGCTGTCTATGGCTTGCGCGCATCGAAACTCCTCACCGCCTTCCACGCTATCGAACGCGGGTAGCTGGCTCGGGCCGAGGTAGTGTTTGCGCGGACGCCAAGGCCCGCGATAGCGGCGACAATCCCAGTACATGCCGTCTTTGAAGGCGAAGGCCTGCTCGAATGAAACCTCAACCTTGGCGTCCGCCGCGAAGAGAAAGCGTTGATAGGCACGGCTTCGCTCCTGGCGGCGAATCGCCGCCAGCTTCTCTCGAATCTTCCGAGCGAGGATGAACTTGCACCGCATCAAGGCGGCGATCTTAATGCCGCGCGCACCTGTCAGGTGTTTGACAAGGTCACTGAGCCACCGCAGCAACTCGCTTTGCTGGATATCAGGCTGGCGCACTTCCTCGTCGAGCCAGAGAACGAGCGCTTCCGGAGTCCAGCCTTCCAGGGGAATGTCCAAGACAAGCTGTTCTTCTCGATCCGCGAAGCGATAAACCAGATGCCTGCCGTCAATGTCGATTTCAAAGCTGTGCGCCGTTTCGTGAACTGCGAACTCGATCTCGCTCAGTTGGGATGAATGATGGAGCAAGGACCACTCGTGAGACTCCACAAAAATGTCGGTGTCGGCGAGTTCCAACCTGCCTTGCACGTCCGACACGAGACTTGGGACTTGAAATACCTCGCCCAGCTCCGCGGGTGAGAGTTGGTGCTTCACCTCTGCGCGATACCTGGCAATTGATTCGGCCAGACCTCTCCGCTCTGTCTCGGGGATCGCCGCGGCAATCGTCTTCTCCAGTGTTGCGTCAACGTTGCCTGTGACCACGATCTCCACCTGATCGCCTTCGCATTTGCGTACCGATACGCCGGTACAGTTCATCAAGGCGTCGAGGAGCTCTGGCGTCGCGCCGACGCGGTGCTTGAACGTCGGCTTGGCCTTGGCTTGCGGCTCCAGCAGGCCGCCGTCCACGCCGAGCAGGGTCTGAGCAGGCTCTACGTTCTCCTTGGCTTCGTCCTCCTCGAAGCCCATCGCAACCAGTTTGTCGACGAGGGCGCGGGCCGCCGCGCCGGACTCGGGTTCTGACAGGAAGGCATAGGCGCGATTGAGCTCGGCCGCCTTGCGCCGCTTCGCGTAGGGCATACGCAACACCCGCCCCAGGAGTTGCTCGACGTCAACCGCGCTATGGATGCGCGAGACCGAGCAGAAGACGTAGGCGAACGAGCAATCCCACCCCTCTTTCAGCGCCTTCACAGTGATGACGTGCTCGACGGTGCACTTCGGATCGAAGAGATTCAGCCTGTCCAGTTCCCGTTGGTCACCGGTCGCCACGGCGATCTTCTCCGCGGGAATCCGCTCGACCTCGACCAGGTGCTGCTTCAAGGCCTCGACCGTCACCTCCTGGTTCTTTGGCTGAGCCTGGAACAGGACGATGGGGCGGATATAGCTGGAATCAGTTGCCGCAGTCTCGGCCAGGGCCTTTCGCGCCATGACGGCGCCGTTCACCGCGTTCTGCCAGGTGACATGCTCGGACAGGATGATCGGCAGTTTGATCATCTCCTCCGCCTTCAACTCCTGCGCCGTCACGCTGTGCAGGATGTTGGAGTTGAGGCGCGGGGTCGCAGTGAACTCGATGATGGCGCTGGGGTTCACACGCGCCTGCATCTCCCGGGTCAGGCCGGTCACGGCGTTGTGTGCCTCGTCCACGATCATCAGCGGGCGATGCAGATGCAGCAGGTTGGCGAAGGAGAACTTGATTCCGCCGCTTTCCAGCCGTTCCAAGCCGCCCAAGTCCTTCGGCAAGGCAGTGAAATGCGGCTCCAGGTTCTCATTGTGGGCGTAGACCTTGCGGCCTTCCGTGTCCGCCACGCGCAGGGCCTGTATCGTGCCGACGATGATGCAGCAGTGGTCTCGGATGTCGTGCGGGCGGAGTTGCGTGAAGTCGGCAATGTCGAGCACCCATACGCGCCCCTCGAAAGCCTCATCCAGTACCTGGCGGTAGGGATGCCGAGTGTTCTTGAGAGCCTCCGCAGTCTGCTGTCGAATGGTGTTCGAGGGCACCAGCCACAGAACCAGGGGATGGTCCTTCTCCACCCAGGCCTTGCGGGCAACTCCGATGGCGTGGGTGCCGAGAATGGTCTTGCCGCCCCCGGTGGGCAGGCGCAGGCAGACATAGGGCACGCCCGGCAGACCCGCGAGCGGCGTGTAGCTGCCGCCATAGCGCCCAAGGCGCCGCGCCTGTTCCGGTTCACCGGTGATGGCTTCGTAGGCACTCTTCGGCCCGGCGATGCGCGCCTCTTCCAGGAAGCGGCGCAACACGGCGAGAGTGTCGGATTGATACTGCTTGAGATTCACGGCATCCCCCTCAGCCCCGCGCCTTCACGTCGTAGGGCGTCTGTTTGAAGGTGACGTGCTCACGCTCCAGCGTTGCGGGGGTCAGGCGGGACTGCTCACCGTAGACGGTGAGCGGACCATCGAAACCCGCATTCGCCTTGCCGATCTCTTCGCGGAGCAGGCCCAGCGTCGCCCGGGTCAGGACATTGCCACCCGTCGTTCGCCTGTCGCCCAGAATACCGTTGTAGAGCAGGGCATAGGCCCGGCCGCCATGAAATCCCAACAAGGGGGTATCGCCCTTGCCGTCCCAGGGGCGATCGGTCTCGGCAAACCAGACATGGGCGGCGAGTAGCGGAAATCGAATGTCGGCGCGGATATGGCCCTGCTCGTCGAAGACCGGTGGGCCGAGACGATAGAACCGGAAGCCGCCACCGCCTTGCCAGCCGACAGCTTCGGAGATGCCGCCCTTGTCGCCTCTGATGACCTTGCTGAGCCGTGGTATGCAATGCGTGATGGCGTGTTCGCCGGCTTCGATGCCGATGTAGCGCCGTCCCATCTTTTGAGCGACTGCTGCCGTTGTGCCTGAGCCTAGAAAGGAATCAAGCACAAGGTCGTCAGGGTCGGTAGCAATCTGCAGAATTCGTTTTACAAGTCGCTCAGGCTTTGGTGTGTCGAAGTCTGTGTCTGCCCCAATCGCCTTCGCCTCTTCGCGCGCTTCATGATTGTGCCCGGCTTCACCGTGAAGCCATAGCGTCGGAGCAGGCGCTCCCGAGATTTTCAACTCGCTGAGGAACGTTTTGCGAGAAGGTGAAGCGCGTCCGTCTGCACCAAACCAAATCTCGTCGTTCTCATCCATTTCCTGCAAGGTTTCATGGGGGAATCGCGCTGTGGTGCCCTTGGGCGGCCGCCATACAACACCGTTTTTGAAGGTTATACTGAAAGCCTTCTCTTTCTCGCTCGGTGTTCGCTTGGCGTAAAGTGGCGTCGCTTTCCATGGCCCCTTCGGATGTTTGTCGGGGTTTCGATATCTTCTGTCCATCTCCTCGCTGCGTGCCAAGCGATTGGGCCACCACTTTTCTCTGTCGGCGGCGAATGCTAAAATATGATCATGATTGTCAGCCAAGTACTTCGCATCATTAGCGACAGTATATTTTTTCTGCCAAACCACGTTTGCAATGAAATTGGCTCTCCCAAATACTTCATCCATTATGACCTTGAGATAGTGTCCTTCGTTGTCGTCGATCGACACCCAGATTGAGCCATCTTCAGCCAGCAGATCGCGCAAAAGTTCCAATCGCGGCCACATCATCGCCAGCCACTGAGTATGCTCCAGGTTGTCGTCGTAGTGCTTAAAGGCCGAGCGCGTGTTGTAGGGCGGGTCGATGTAGATGCATTTCACCCGGCCGGCGTAGAAGGGCAGCAGAGCCTTGAGCGCTTCAAGATTGTCTCCTTGGATCAGCATGTTGCCGGTATCGCGCTCGCCGGCCGACAGTCCAGGCACCTCTTCCAGCAGGCGATAGGGGACGCGCTGCGTGGCGCGGAGGTCCTCATCGCGCGTCAGCCAATGCAGAATCGGCATGTTCTCCGCTCACAATCGAATCGATCCGCAAATCGGTCAACTACCCTAGCGGGCTTCCACCGTCGCAGCGAGGTCGGCTTCGCCGGCGGCGCGACGCCGGGGAGCAGTGGCGTGGTCATTTGCCACGCGCCGACACTCACTGCAGGGAAGGACGTCCCCTACCGCCGCACGCCCTTGGTGGTGAACTTCTGGAACCTGCCCTTGGGCGCCGGCCTGGAGCGCAGCGGGGCGCCGTCCGGCACGAGCTGCTCCGGGCCGGGGCCGATCAGGTCGGCGCGGCCCATGCGGCGCAGCGCCTCGCGCAGCAGGGGCCAGTTCTCCGGGTCGTGGTAGCGCAGGAAGGCCTTGTGCAGGCGGCGCTGGGTCAGGCCCTTGGCGGCCGAGACCGGCTCGGACTTGCCGTGGCGCACGCCGCGCAGCGGGTTGACGCCGGAATGGTACATCGCGGTCGCCGTCGCCATGGGCGAGGGCAGGAAGGTCTGCACCTGGTCGGCGCGGAAGCCGTTGGCCTTGAGCCACAGCGCCAGGTTCATCATGTCCTCGTCGCTGGTGCCCGGGTGCGCGGCGATGAAGTAGGGGATGAGGTAGTACTTCTTGCCGGCCTTCCTGGCCGCCTGGTCGAACAGCGCCTTGAAGCGGTCGTAGCTGCCGATGCCCGGCTTCATCATCTTGGAGAGCGGGCCCTCCTCGGTGTGCTCGGGCGCGATCTTCAGCAGGCCGCCGACATGGTGCGCCACCAGCTCCTCGACGTACTCCGGGCTCTCCACCGCCAGGTCGTAGCGCACGCCCGAGGCCACCTTGACCTGCTTGATGCCGGGCAGGGCGCGGGCCTTGCGGTAGAGCTGGATCAGCGCCTCGTGGCTGGTGTTCAGGTTGGGGCAGATGCCGGGATAGACGCAGGAGGGGCGGCGGCAGGCGGCCTCCACCTTCGGGTCCCTGCAGGCCATGCGGTACATGTTGGCCGTCGGCCCGCCGATGTCCGAGATGTAGCCCTTGAAGTCCGGGCTGGAGTCGCGGATCGCCTCGATCTCCTGCAGGATCGAGCCCTCGCTGCGCGACTGGATGATGCGGCCCTCGTGCTCGGTGATGGAGCAGAAGGAGCAGCCGCCGAAGCAGCCGCGCATGATCGTCACCGAGTGCTTGATCATGTCCCAGGCCGGGATCTTCGCCTCGCCGTAGCTCGGATGCGGCGCGCGGGCATAGGGCAGGGCATAGACCTGGTCCATCTCCGCCGTGGTCAACGGGATGGGCGGCGGCGTCAGCCAGAGCTCGCGGTCGCCGTGGCGCTGCACCAGCGGCCGGGCGTTGCCGGGGTTGCTCTCGCGGTGCAGGACGCGGGAGGCCCGGGCATAGGCCTCCTTGTCCGCCATCACCTGCTCGCAGGACGGCAGGCGGATGACGACCGGGCCCTTGGCCTGGCGCGCGCCCTCCTCGTCGCTGTCGAGGTCGCCGGCGTCGAGTTCGGTGAAGCCCTCGGGCAGGCGCGACTTCATCAGCGCGACGCCGCGCACGTCGTCCATGGCCGCGGCGCTGTCGCCCCGCGCGAAGCGTCGGGCGACCTCGACGACGGCGCGCTCGGCGTTGCCATAGAGCAGGATGTCGGCCTTGGCGTCGGGCAGGATCGAGCGGCGTACCTTGTCCGACCAGTAGTCGTAGTGCGCGATGCGGCGCAGCGAGGCCTCGATGCCGCCCAGCACGATGGGCACGCCCTTGAAGGCCTCGCGGCAGCGCTGGGCATAGACCAGCGAGCAGCGGTCCGGCCGCTTGCCGCCCGCGCCGCCCGGCGTGTAGCTGTCGTCGTGGCGCAGGCGCCGGTCCGAGGTGTAGCGGTTCACCATCGAATCCATGTTGCCGCCGGTGACGCCGAAGAAGAGGCGCGGCCGGCCCAGCGCCTTGAAGGGCTCGGCCGAGTGCCAGTCGGGCTGGCTGATGATGCCGACCCTGAAGCCCTGCGCCTCCAGCAGCCGCCCGATGATCGCCATGCCGAAGCTGGGATGGTCGACATAGGCGTCGCCCGTCACCAGCACCACGTCGCAGTCCTCCCAGCCGAGCGCCGCCATCTCCGCCCGGCTCATGGGCAGGAAGGGCGCGGCCTTGGCCGGCGGCGGGGCGGCGAAGAGGGGCGGGGCGGGGTGCATGGGGGCAGATGTGAGCCTGAATGCCGCCGAGGTCAACTTGGCGGGCGCCGAGCCCTCCGACGCCTTAGCGAGTTGTTGAAGAATCCGATGACCGGCGCTGATTGGAGCTAGTTCGCTAGGCCGAGCTGACGATCAGGCGACGGATTGATTCGATGCGGGGATAGCCGGTCGGGATAGTTTTTTCTGCGTGAGGCACGGGCCCGACGAGACCATCGATTGCGGCCGATCCGAAAGTCGCGGCTAGTAAGGAATAAATCTCAATGGACGGCAGGGGAATGAGCCAAATAATCGCCAAGTGCAGTAAATTCAGCGCCGGTGACTAATTGATCTTGCAATAATGATCGCACTCTATCAGTAATGACAATGATGTGTAAATCGTCAGGAACAAAGAAGTCTGATCGATCCCAGTTATCAAGATCGAAAGAAAGACCCTTGATAAAGTCCGAGCTAACCTTTTCAATGCCAGACCAATCACAAAGGCCGCAGCGACCTTTGACTATTAAAAGGTTGATGCCTCTGATCTTCTCTCCGCCCTTGGCGTCCAAGATACAAGGCTTTGACCACCATCCGGTGAACCCGGCATCTGCTATCAGTTGCACGACGCGGTCTGAGATGAGAGTGAGGGTGTTAGTAGAACCAATAACATCATCGGGATTCCTGCGCCCCATCTCGTGCCTCCCCGTGATCAAATCGGGAAGCTCTATCTGGCCAGTTCGTACATCTTTAGAGCGCCCAGGAACATCCAATGTTGCTCGAAAAGATCCTCTCTTCAACGATTCGCAGAGGACAAAGAACCTACCTGCATCTGCCTTCATGATGCGGACTCCAGTAAGTATTCTATTTTCCGTTTCATCATAGAGAACTTACAAAGTTATTTTGCTATATCTCGAGTTTTTACTGTAATAAAGTATACCACCCTTCGCAACTCCCGGGTTTTCCAAGTTGATAAGATTACTTTCCTCCAAGACCGATCAACCCTCCCCCATCAAGGGGGAGGGGGGAACCTCCGGCGCATGACCTAGCAGGCTGTTGAAGAAATCCACTGGCGAGCGATGAGTTCGGTTTTGTCGCGACGGCCGAAGAGGTCGCCGGAGCCTTTCGCCGGAAGGGGATGTCGGCGGGCTCGGCCCTGTCGGGGAAGTCCTCGACATAGGCGGGGGTCTCGATGATGGGCCAGCGCTCTGAGGAGGCTCATGCCGGTGCCGCCAGCAGCTTG
>JAKOWB010000008.1 GCA_029781795.1 Pseudomonadota bacterium
GTCCGCCATCTCGATCCCCGCCGCCTCGAAGGCGGCGAGGTAGGTGGCGACCGAAGGCCGCCCCACGGCGTCGTCCTGGGCACAGATCACCGCGCGCTTCAGCTCCGGCCGGTGCTCCTTCATCCACTCGACGCCGGTGACGTTGTAGATCGGGTGCACCTCGCAGGGCGCGACCAGGTTCGGCGTCTCGGGGGTCAGGTCGGCGACCGACAGGGTGGAGACCAGCATGCCGCTGCGGTTCGATGCCTCGATCACCGGCGGCATGGGATCGCCACCCAGGCAGAGGATGAACTTCACGCCGTCGTCTTGGATCAGCTTCTGCACGCCGGTCTTCGACTTCTCGGCGGAGTACTCGTCGTCGAACGGCACGAACTCGATCGGATGGCTGGTGCCGCCGATGTTGACGCCGCCGGCGGCGTTCACCCACTCGGCCCAGATCTGGCAGCCATAGAGCCCCGGCAGACCCCAGCCGGCGATGTCGCCGGTCAGCGCCGCCAGGAAGCCGATCTTGATCGGCGCGCCCTCGGCCCGGGCGCGGCGCGGCAAGGTACTGGTGGCACCGAGCGCCGCGCCGGCCAGCGCGGAAGACTTGAGGAAGCGGCGGCGCGACAGGCGCTGGCGCAGGAGGTCGATCGACATGGCTGACCCTCCGATCCGGAGCGAGGCGCCGGCCCGGCGCCAGGGGTGACTACTGCGCCGCCTGCTGCTGCAGGTCGGCGGCCAGGCTCTCCATCAGGCGCCGCTTGCCGGCGGCATCCAGCTTCTTCAGTTCGTTGTTGAGCACCCGCTCGTTGACCTGCTGGTTCCAGTAGTCCAGCGATTCCATGCCGAGCAGCGCGTACTTGCCGATGAACTGGCGCAGCACCTCGTTGGTCGGGCCCATGACCCAGCCCGCCTTGCCGTCGCGCACCAGTCGCTCCAGTCCCAGGTCCTTCTTGTAGCCGGTGCCGCCGCAGGCCTGCAGCATCTTGTCCACCACGTTGTAGACGTTCTTGCAGGCGATGAACTTGGTCTGCCACAGCCAGGGCAGGTACTGGGCGCGCGGCATGGCATTGGGGTCGCGCTCGTGCAGCGACCAGTCGCCGTTCTCGGTCACGTCGTCCATCAGCCGGGCGATTGAGAAGGCGTAGAGCCGCGAGGCCTGGGTATCCATGACGCACTCGCCGACATAGTCCTGGATCGTCGGGTAGTCGCAGACCCGCATGCCGACGTCGGCATGCACCTTGCGCGTGGTCTGCATCTTGGCGATGTCGATGGCGCCCAGCGAGATGCCGTTATAGGTGCCCGAGAACATCAGCAGGCCCAACGGATCCACCGCCTCGTCGTTCGACTTCGCGCCGTCGCCGGGCGGGCCGATCATGCGGTCGTGCGGGATCTCGACATTGTCGATGGTGATGGGCCCGGACTGGTTGCCCTGCATGCCCATGGCGTCCCAGGACGAGGTGGTGGCGCGGATCTCGTCCTTGTAGAGCAGGAAGACCGAGAGGTCGGCGAAGTTGCCCTTGAAGTCGGGGCTCGAGGTCTGCGCCACGTAGAAGTCGGCATAGCCGCCGGAGGTGGTCCAGGAGGAGCGCTTGTTGACCTTCCAGCCGCCGTCGATCTTCTCGGCGCGCGACGCCATGGGATACCAGAAGTGCGAGCCGGTCTCGGGATCGGAGTAGGACGAGGTGCCGATGAAGACGTCCTTGTTGAGGCGGCGCAGCACCTTCTCGATCTCGGCGTTGCCCTCGGCGCGGTACAGCAGCGCCGCCGTCGCCAGCAGATGCATGGAATAGACCAGCGCGGTGGAGGAGCAGCCGTAGCGGCCGATGGTCTCCAGCACCATGGTGACGCAGACATGGTTCTGCGCCAGCCCGCCGTACTTCTTCGGCACATGCAGCGCCAGCAGGCCGAGCGAGGCCAGCGCCTCCATGTTCTTGCGCGGGAAGATGCGCTCGCGGTCCGAGACGATGGCGTTGGGCCGCAGCGTGGTGTGGCAGAGCTCGATCAGCTTGGCCTGCAGGTCCTTCTGCTCCGGCGTCAGCAGCCACTGCGGATCGAAGTCGTACCCCAGGCCATGAAAGGGCTTGCCGCCCCACAGCTTCTCGCCGGACATTCGCTGCTCCCCGTCGGTCGCGCCAGGGCTGGGCCCGCCTGGCCCTGCCATCGGCCTGGAACGCTAGGGCCGCGCTGGCGCCCGGCGCCTGCAGGTTCTTGCTGGCTTCTGCAGCATCCTGCGTCGGCGGCCCTCGGTTCCGCTCCGCCTCAGGCGTTGCATGGGTGCAGCGGCGTGCTAGGCTTCCGCTTCTCGCCCGTCGCGGACAGGACCCGGCCATGCAGCCCTGCGCCGATGTCGACACCTGGGGCGGCTTCATGCCCCGGCCACCGGTCGCCACCAGCGACGGGCGTGGCTGGCGTCATCTCACCGCCCGCCGCTTCCGCCACACGCCGGCGGAGACGTTCACCGCGCCGCCGCTGGCCGAGCACCTGGTCACGCTGTTCCTGGAGGGTCCGGCGGAGCTGGACTGGCGGCTGCAGGGCCGGCACCTGACCGGCTGCACCGTGCCGGGCCATGTGATGATCATGTCGGCGGGACAGGAGAACGTCTGGCGCTGGAGCGGCCATCCCGACGTGCTGCATCTCTACCTGACGCCGGCTTACCTGAACCTGCTGGCGGCCGAGGCTGGCCTGGGCCAAGTCGAGCTGATCGACGGCTACGATCGGGTCGACCCGCTGCTGTTCAGCCTGGGTCGCCATGTGCTCAGCGAACTGGAGGCCGGCGAAGCCGTCGGCGGCGGCCTGATCGGCGAGGCGCTGGCGCAGCTCGTCGGCCTGCAGCTTCTGCGGGCCCATTCCGCGCGGCGCCTGCCGGTCCAGGGTGCCGCCAGCCTGCCGGGCTGGCGCCTGCGCCGGGTCAGCGACCTGGTCGAGGCGCGGCTGGACGGCGAGCTGACCATCGCCGAGATGGCCGAGGCGGCGGGCCTCAGCGCCTATCACTTCTCGCGCTCCTTCAAGGCCGCCACCGGCCGGCCGCCGCACCGCTACCTGCTGGAGCGTCGGGTGGAGCGCGCCAAGCAGCTCCTGGCCGACCCGGCGCAGGAGATCGTGCAGGTCGCCCTGGCCGCCGGCTTCGCCAGCCAGGAGCACATGACCACGGTGTTCCGGCGCCTCACCGGCACGACGCCCGCGCGCTACCGCCGCGCGCGGCTGGCCTGAACGCTGCGCCGCAAGATCGTGTCGGTCGGCAGCAATCCCCTGCAGGACAGCCCAGTCGCTTCATCCCATCTCTAGCATCGCCATCCAACGGGAGTCACGGAACCATGCCCGGCAAGTCGAAGCCCCTGCGCACCAAGGTCAACTGGCGCGAGGCCCTGTTCAGCACCTACAGCCTGCAGGGCAAGCCGCAGGACGACCTGACCTGGCACAACATCTCGTGGGACGACGCCAGCGATTCCGGCTTCTTCCTGATCCGCTTCGCGCCGGGCGGCGTCTCGATTCCGCACGAACACCTGCACTTCGAGGAGTTCGTGGTGCTGGAGGGCGAACTGGAGGACCACGACGGCACGGTCTACCGCGCCGGCGACTGCGTTTCGCTGGCCCCCGGCTCGAAGCACTTCACCCGCTCGAAGAACGGCGCGACATCTGCGGTCTTCATCCGCGGCGGCTTCCGCACCCTGGATGCCGGCGAGGGCCTGGCAAAGATCGGCACGAAGCACGGCAAGACCGCGGCGAAGAAGAAGGTCGCGGCGGCAAAGCCGAAGACCTCCAAGGCTAAGGCGACAGCTCGCACCAGACCGGCTGGTGGTCGGACGCCGGGTTCTGCTGGTCGATCCAGGCGCGGGTGACGCGCGGCGCCAGGGCCGGCGTGACGAAGATGTAGTCGAGGCGCAGGCCTTCCTTGAAGGCCTTCTCCTCGTCGAACCAGGTCAGGCCCTCGGCTTCGCCGTGGCCGGCGGCGACCCAGCTGTCGACCAGGAAGCCGCCGACGCGCTGGCGGCCGTAGAAGTAGTCGGCCTCGCCGACGATCCGGTCGTACTCCGCCTGCGCCGGCGTCAGGTTGAAATCGCCCAGGATGACGAAGTCCTCCGGCACGGTGACCTCCTCGAGGCCGGTCCAGCTCGTCCCGGTCATGCTGGCGCCTTCGGCCGGCACGGCGTGCAGCGCCGGCAGCAGCCAGTCGAGCTGCGCCCGCCGCTGCTGGCTGCGCAGGTAGTTGAGGTGCGTGACGTAGATCCTGACGTCGCCGCCCGGCACCGCGACGATGCCTTCCAGCACACCGTTCGGCTGGTCGCTGCGGTCGAAACTGCGGGCGCGCGGCAGCAGCAGGTGGCGGGTGGAGCGGATCGGCCAGCGTGACAGCAGCATGTTGCCGAACTGGCAGCGCCGATTGACCGCCCGCCCGGCGACGGTCGCCGAGCCGGCGTCGATGTCGAGCGGCGCGGCATAGACCCAGAAGTACTCCGGCAGCAGCTCGGCCAGGCGCTCGGGCTGCTGCGACTCGCCGGCCGGCACGCCGGGCAGGTTGCGCGACACTTCCTGCAGGCCGATCAGGTCGGCGCCACGCACCGCTTCGGCGATGCGCGCCAGGTCGTAGCGCCCATCCTTTCCCTTGCCGTACTGGATGTTGAAGGTAGCGATCCGCAAGAGCCTGCCCCTCGATGGCTGCTGTTCAGAACACCGGAGCGAAACCGCCCTGCTTCAGCGCCTGGCGGCGGCGTTCCGCCCAGGCCGCCTGCCAGTCGACCGGGTTCTCGGCCTTCAACGCCGTCCAGGCGGCGGCCAGCGCCTCTTGCCGCTGGATCAGGTGGTCATTGAAGGCCTGGTCCTTCGCGGTCCAGACGCCCATCTCCTTCAGGTAGGCGATCGTGCCCTCATGGTAGGGGATGAACCACTCGTGGTTCTGCGCGTCGATCCGCCAGCCGTCGATCCCCGGCGCGTGGTCCTTGTAGAGCGGGTAGAGCTCCACCAAAGCCTTCGCCATGTTGTAGACGAGATCGCGGTCGCTGCTGTCCATCGCGATGAGAATCGGGAAGGCATAGTACGCGCCATAGAGACCGTGGGCGTGATCGACGTTCGCCCCTTCGCTGACGGTGTGGAACGAGAAATAGGGCGCAACTGCCTTCATGCGCGCCAAGCCCTCGCCGTTCTGCGGGTCGAGCGGCGGCCAGAGCAGTCCGCGCGGCCCCTTGGCCGCTTCGAAGGCGCCAGGCGATGCGGTGGACGCGAAGGCCGCATCCACCACGCCGTCCTCCATGGCCTTCAGGCCCTCGTTGAAGAAGCCCTTGACCGGCACCTTCTGCACGTCGTCCCAGGTCAGCCCGCCATAGGCCAGGTAGGCTTCGGTGTTGACGTTGACCACGGTCTGGTCGCTGTACCAGGCGACGCGCCGGCCCCTGAGATCGCCATAGTCATGGATGCCGAGGTCGCCTGCCACCGCCAGCGCATAGTCGATCGGCTCGTCGAAGTCGGCCAGTACGAGACGGACCTTCTGCGGCCCCCAGTCCGGCGCGGCGAAGCCGAAGGCCCCCTCCTGCGCGCCGACCGTCGCGCCGACCGCGTTGGCCGCGAAGTCGACCGCGCCGTGCCGCAGCAGGTCGTCGCGCTCCATGTCGCTGTTGGCATCCTTCACCACCAGTTCGACGCCCAGGGCGCTGCGCAGCGCCTCGCCGATGGCTCGCGCCTGGTCTTCGGCCAGGCTGGTGAAGGCCGCCCAGGTGACTTGCGGCGGCAGCTTGATGTCGCTGGCCTGCGCGGTTGCTGCCAGACCCCAGGTCAAGGCCACGGCAAAGGCGATCTTTTTCATCGGCCACCCCTTCCAGTCCGGCTTGAAACCGGCGGGGAAGCCTACGCTTCTGTCGGGTCGCTGGCTACGTGTCGGCGTGCCTGCGCGAAGCGAGGCGGCGGCTAGAACTCGACCTCGAGTTCCTCCAGCTCCTCGGGCTCGGCCAGGGCGCCGCCGATCCATTCCTGCATCGCCGGGAGCGCCAGGATGCGATCCATGTAGGCGGCGAGGTCGCCTTCCAGCGTCACGTCATAGGTGACGAAGCGGGTGCAGACCGGCGCGTACATGGCGTCGGCCATCGACAGCCCGCCGAACAGGAAGGGCCCGCCGTAGCGCTTGAGGCAGTCGCGCCAGATCTCGGCGATGTGGTCGATGTCGGCCTGCGCGCCGGCCCAGACCTTGAAGCCCGGATAGCGCGCCTTGATGTTCATCGGCAGCGCCGAGCGCAGGTTGGAGAAGCCGGAGTGCATCTCGCCGCAGACCGCGCGGCAGTGCGCGCGCGCGGCGCGGTCGGCCGGCAGCAGGCCCGCCTGCGGGAAGGTCTCGTTCAGATACTCGGCGATGGCCAGGGTGTCCCAGACCTCGATCCCCTCGTGCGTCAGGCGCGGTACGCGCACGGTGGGCGAGAGCAGCAGCAGCTCGGCGCGGGTGGTGGGATCGTCGCTGGGCATCACGACCTCCTCCACCTCCAGCCCCGCAAGATGGCAGAGCAGCCAGCCGCGCAGCGACCAGGACGAGTAGTTGCGGCTGGAGATCGTCAGGGTGGTCACGGCCATCGCTGTCCTCTCCGGCATCAGGGTTTTTCCCCGGCCCACTGCATTTCGCAATTGCGAGATCATCCTGCAATGCAGCAGGATTTGCATCAGGGATTTTTTGCGTCAGGGCTTCGGGGGACGGGTAACGATGCTGCTTTATGCGGCCTACCAGGCGGCGGCGGACTGGCTCGGCCCGCTGGCCAGCCTGTCCCGTCTGACCGGGGGGATGGACAACCCGCTGGCGCGGCTCGCCACCCGCGCCGGCCTGCTGCGGCGCCTGGCCGCCACGGCCGAGCTGGTCGCCCGCGCCGGCCTGAGCCATGACCGGCCCTCGTTCGAGGTGGACACGGTCACGGTGCGCGGCCGGGCCTGCCGGGTGACCGAAGAGGCGGCGGACCGGACCCCGTTCGGCACGCTGCTGCATTTCCGCAAGGAGGGCGCGCCGCCGCAGCCGCGCATCCTGCTGGTCGCGCCGCTGTCGGGCCACTTCGCCACGCTGCTGCGTGGCACGGTGCACACCCTGCTGCCCGAGCACGACGTCTACATCACCGACTGGCACAACGCGCGCAACGTGCCGCTGGCAGCCGGGCGCTTCGGGCTGGACGACTACATCGCGCACATCATCCGTTTCCTCGAGGCCATCGGCCCCGGAGGGCACGTCATGGCGGTGTGCCAGCCCTGCGTCCAGGTGCTGGCCGCCGTGGCGGTGATGTCCGAGGAGAAGAACGCCGCGACGCCGCGTTCCATGACGCTGATGGCCGGGCCGGTCGACACGCGCGTCAGCCCGACCAAGGTCGATCTGCTGGCAACCGAGCATTCCATCGCCTGGTTCCGCCGCATGCTGATCACCACCGTGCCGCCGCGCTTCGCCGGCGCCGGGCGCGAGGTCTATCCCGGCTTCATGCAGCTCGCCGCCTTCATGCAGATGAACCTGGAACGCCACGTCGGCGCCCACATCCGCATGGGCGAGCACCTGGCGCGCGGCGAGCAGCGGGAGGCGAAGGCCATCGCCGACTTCTACGACGAGTACTTCGCCGTGCTCGACCTGCCGGCCGAGTTCTACCTGGAGACGGTCGAGCGCGTGTTCCAGAACCACGAGCTGCCGCGCGGCGTGATGACCTATCGCGGCCGCCGCATCGATCCCAAGGCGATCCGCCGCACCGCGCTGCTGACGGTGGAGGGCGAGCGCGACGACATCTGCGGCGTCGGCCAGACCCTGGCGGCGCAGGACCTTTGCGCGTCACTGCGGCCGGCGCTGCGGCGCCATCACCTGCAGCCCGGCGCCGGCCACTACGGCGTCTTCAGCGGCCGCAAGTGGACCGCGCAGATCTATCCCCTGGTGCGCAACCTGGTCCTGGCCACCGACTGACAGCGGGCCTAGTCTCGCCGCCGGAGGTGCCCATGCTTCAGGTCTACGGCCGCGCCAGCTCGATCAACGTGCAGAAGGTGATGTGGGCGGTGGGCGAGCTCGCCCTGCCGCACCGGCGCCACGACCTCGGCGGCCAGTACGGCGGCCTGGACACTCCCGACTACAAGGCGAAGAACCCGCACCGCCGCGTGCCGACCATCGAGGACGGCGGCACGGTGGTGTGGGAGAGCAACGCCATCATCCGCTACCTCGCCGCGCGCTACGGCAGCGGCACGCTGTGGGACGTGGACCCGGGCGCGCGGGCCAAGGCCGACCAGTGGATGGACTGGATGCAGACCACGCTGGCGCCGGATTTCTATGGCCTCTTCTGGGCCGCGGTGCGCACGCCCGTCGCGCAGCAGGACGCGGCTGCCATCGCGGCGCTGCGCCAGCGGGCGCTGAAGCACTTCCAGCTGCTCGACGCGACGCTCTCGACGCGGCCCTGGCTGGCGGGCGAGCGCTTTACCATGGCCGACATCCCCGCCGGCGCGACGCTCTTCCGCTGGCAGGAGCTCGGCCAGGGCACGCCACCCCTGCCGGCGCTGGCGGATTGGCACCGGCGCCTGCGCGAGCGCCCGGCCTTTCGCCAGCACGTCGAGGTCTCCTACGAGGAGCTGCGCGGACGGCTGGGCTGACGGCTACTCGGCCGCGACCGGCTGGCTCGCGCGCTCGGCAAAGACCTGCTTGGCGACGACCAGGCCGTTGAGCGCGGCGGGAAAGCCGGCATAGACCGCCATCTGCATGATGGCCTCCACCAGTTCCTCCTGCGTCCAGCCGAGGTTCAGCGCGCCGTGCAGGTGGACACGGAGCTGCGGGGCCGCCGTGCCCAGCGCGGTCAGCGCCGCGACGGTGGCGAGCTGCCGCGCCTTCATGTCGAGGCCCGGCCGCGCATAGAGGTCGCCGAAGGGAAACTCGATCAGGTAGCGGGCAAAGTCGGGCGCGATGTCGGCCAGGCTGGCGACGATGCGCCCGACCTGCTCGCCGTCCATGCGCTGCAGGGTCTCGAGGCCCCGCTCGTAGCGTCCGTTGCTGTCCATCACGTGGCTCCCTTTGGCAGGCGCAGCTTGCAGGCGAGCAGGGCGGCCAGCGCCAGGGCGAGGCCGATGCCGGCGACGCAGGCGCCCCAGCCCAGGGCGTCGAAGACCTGGCCCAGCACCGCGCTGCCGGCGAGGCCGCCGATGAAGTAGCAGGCGAGGTAGAGGCCCGAGGCCGAGCCGCGGTCGCCGGTGGCGGCGCGGCCGACGAAACCGGTGGCCGCGGCCTGGGCGAAGAAGGTGCCGACGGCGACCAGCGCCAGGCCGGCCAGCACGGCGGCGAGCGAGGGCAGCAGCAGCAGCGGCAGGCCGAGGCCGGCCAGGGCCAGCGCGCCCCAGAAGGTCGGCCGCGTGCCCAGCTTTCCGGCCACGCGCCCGGCCAGCGGCGTGGTGATCACCGAGGGCAGGAAGACGAAGTAGACCAGGCCGAGCTGCATCGGCATCAGGCCGAAATCCCCGCCCACCAGCACGTAGTTCACGAAGGTGAAGGTGCCGATGAAGGCGAAGAGGATGCAGAAGCCGATGGCGAAGGTGGCGCGCAGCGGCGGGTTCCGGAGGTGCTCGCCCCAGACGGCCCAGGGCGAGCGGCCGGCGGCGCCCATCGGCACCGGCGCCGTGCCGCGCAGGCTGAAGAAGACCAGCACCGCGCCGGCCAGGTTCAGCCCGGCGAAGAGATAGAAGTTCCAGGCCAGCCCGAAGTGGTCGGCGACGCCGGCCGAGATGATGCGGCCGACCAGGTTGCTGGCGACGTTGCCGGTGATGTAGGCGGCGAAGGCGCTGGCCGAGACCGCGGCGCTGCACTGCTCGGCGAGGTAGGCCAGCGTGAGCGTGAAGGCCGTGCTCATGCAGAGGCCCTGGGCCACGCGCAGGATCGTGAAGGTCATGAGGTCCGGTGCCACGGCCAGCAGCGCGGTCGGGACCGCCAGGACCACGAGACTGACCAGGATGCCGCGCCGCCGGTCGATGCGGCGGCTGAAGAGTGCGACCAGCAGGCCGGCCGCGGCCATGCCCATGGTGCTGGCATTCACCGCGAAGGCCATGGCGGCCGGCGTCACCGCGTAGTGCCGCGTCAGGGTCGGCAGGATCGCCTGCGTGGCGAAGAGGTCGACGACGGTGAGGAAGGCCGTGAGGCCGATCACCAGCGTGCGCAGCAGGGCGCCGATGGCCGGGCGGGCGGGATGCGGCGCCATCGCGGCAGTGGCGGAAGACATCTGGCTCGACATGGCGCGGGCATCCTTGGCGGAAAGGAACCCGGGGCCACGATCCTGTCCTTGGGGAAGTCTCCGGCGGGGGAACCGGGAAGGGACGGACGGATCGCAGCCCCGGGCAGACGGCGGCCGGGGAACCGCCTGTTCAGGTCGGGGCGGGAGCGCCCCTTACATCGTGTGGGCGTCGCCCTCGTCGTGCAGGATGTCGGCGGAGATCAGGGTCACCGGCTTGTTGGTGTTGTTCTTCCACCAGTGCTGGGTGCCGATCATCTCCGGCGCGACGTCGCCGGCGGTGTGCACGATCGGCACCTCGCAGTTGGAGTTGAACTCCAGGATCTCGCCCGAGACGATGAAGATGATGGCCGGACGATCGTCGTGGCTGTGCCAGGGAACGATGCCGCCGGGCTGGATCACCAACTCGCGCATGCGGAAGTAGCGGCCGGGCGCGTTGATCGACTGCGTCGCCAGGTCGATCGAGGCCAGCACCGTGTCGGTGACGCCGACCGGCTTGGTCTCGCCCGAGGCGATGGCGCCGGTCTTGACGCGGTCGGCCGGGCACTCGCCGGCGAAGGCCGCCGAGGCGAAGGTGACGAGGGCGGCCGTGGCCAGGCCGCAGAGGCTGAACTTCAACATGACGGGGGACACTCCTTGAGGCTTTCCTGCGGCCGGGTCGGGAGTGACCGCGGCTCTGCGTGTCGGAGCATCGTCGGGGTGCCGTCGCGGTTGAAATGCCGTGTGGCTTTCGACTCGATAGCGCGCGGTTATGCATGATTGAGGAGGGGGCTTTGCCTTGCCGCTCCCCTCAAGCAGACTGCCGCCCTTCGGATTGGAGAGGCCCATGCGACTGACATCCGTCGAGGTGATCGAGGAGGGCGCCGCGCTGGCGCTGGCCTGGGACCAGGGCACGCGGGCCCGCTTCCATGCCTTCTGGCTGCGCGACAACGCGCTGGACGCGGCGACCCGCTCGCCCGGCAACGGCCAGCGCCTCATCACCGTGCTGGACCTGCCGGCCGAGTCGCGCATAGCCACGGCGACGAGCGACGCGGACGGCGGCCTCGCCGTCACCTTCCAGGGGCAGGAGGGCCGCTATGCCTGGCCCTCAGCCTGGCTTCACGCGCATCGCTACGACCGGCCGGCACCGCCGCCGGCGGGCTGGACCGGCCCGGCCCTGCGCCGCTGGGATGCCGGCCTGGACTGGCGCGCGGATGTCGCCGACTTCGCCACGGCCGCGCGCGAGCCGGCGGTACTGCGCCGCTGGCTCGCCGCCATCGCCCGCGACGGCTTCGCGGTGATGACGGGCCTGCCGCTGGAAAGCGGCGCGCTCTGCCGCGTGGCCGAGCTCTTCGGCTATGTGCGCGAGACCAACTACGGCCGCTGGTTCGAGGTGCGCAGCGAGGTCAATCCCACCAACCTTGCCTACACCAACCTCGGCTTGCAGGCGCACAGCGACAATCCCTACCGCGACCCCGTGCCGACCCTGCAGATCCTGGCCTGCCTGGAGAACACGGTGGAGGGCGGCGAGTCGATGGTGGTCGACGGCTTCAACGTGGCCGAGCGGCTGCGCCAGGCGGATCCCACCGGCTTTGCCCTGCTGGCCGGCCATCCGGCACGCTTCGAGTACGCCGGCAGCGCCGGGGTGCGGCTGGCGGCCAAGCGGCCGATGCTGGAGCTGGGGCCGGACGGCGAGCTGCTGGCGGTCCGTTTCAACAACCGCTCGGTCGCGCCGCTGGTCGATATCGCCTATGCCGCCATGCCGGCCTACTACGCCGCCTATCGCCGCTTCGCCGCGCTGGTCGAGGATCCGGCGCTGCAGGTGCGCTTCCGCCTGGAGCCCGGCCAACTCTTCATCGTCGACAACACCCGCGTCCTGCACGCCCGCACCGCCTTCAGCGGCAGCGGCCGGCGCTGGCTGCAGGGCTGCTACCCCGACAAGGATGGTCTGCTCTCCACCCTGGCGGCGTTGACGGCGCGGCTGGACCGTGCCGCCTGAATGCCGCCTTAATGCCAAGTGATATACTAGGGAAATGCTGACCCAGAAGGCCAAGTACGCGCTGCGTGCGCTGCTCTACATCGCCGGCAAGCCGCCGGGCAGCCACCCGACGATCGCCGAGATCGCCGAGCAGCGCCATGTGCCGCACAAGTTCCTGGAGCTGATCCTGGGCGAGCTGCGCGAGGCCGGGCTGGTGACCAGCCGGCGCGGGCGCAACGGCGGCTATGCCCTGGCGCAGGGCAGCGACAGGATCAGCGTCGGCACCGTCGTGCGCCTGATGGATGGTCCCCTGGCGCCGATTTCCTGTGCCAGCCTGACGGCCTATCGGCGCTGCGCGGACTGCGAGAACGAGGCGACCTGCGCCATCCGGCTGGTCATGCGGCAAGTGCGCGACGCGACCGCGGCCATTCTCGACCGCACCATGTTGTCGACGCTGGCGAGCGAGACCGAGAGCCTATTGCCGGCCATTGGGGAGCGCCCTTGAGGGCTTTGATAAATCCCTAGTGACTTACTAGGATTATTGTTGCAGTATCTCCCCGCTTCTGGAGACCTGCATGCCTCGACCCCTCGCCTGGGCCGGCGCCGCCGGCGTCGTTCTGCTCGCCGCATTGCTGCTTGCCGCGTTCGGCGGCGGGCGCCATCTGGTGGCCGTGACCGACCCAACCACTGCGCCGCTGCAGACCCTGGCCACGGCAGCCTTCGCCGCGGAGTGGCGGGCCGACACCGGCGAGAGCCTGCGCGTCGAGCTGACGGCCGGCGGTCCGCTGTCGCCTGACGCTGACGACTGGCGGGGCCGCCTGCCGCAGGCTGCCCCCTATGGCACGCCCATCGTGTTCCTGGTGCGCGGCGGCAACCCGCGGGACGTGCACGCCTGGGAAGACCTGGCGCGGCCGGGGCTGCGCCTGGTGCTCGCCGACCCCCGCGGCAGCGCCGCCGGTCGCTGGAGCTACCTCGCCGCCTGGGGCGTCGCGCTGGACCAGTCGGACGACGTCGCGGCGGCGGAGCGCTTCGTCGAGGCGCTCTATCGCAACGCGACGGTCCTGGAGGCCGATTCCGTTGCCGCCCTGCGCCGTTTCGTCGGGCAGGCGGACAGCGATGTCCTGGTCCTGCCGGAGAGCGAGGCGCTGGCGGCGCTGCAGGCGCCGGGCGGCGCGGCGCTGCAGCTCGTGGTGCCGCCCCTATCGCTGCTGATCGAGCCACCGGTCGTCCTGGCGGAGGGCGATAGCGCCGGTGAGGGACAGGAGCTTGGCGAGGCCTACCTTGCCTGGCTCTACAGCCCCGCCGGACAGGCGCTGATCGCCCGCCAGGGCTGGCGGCCCGCCACACCGGCACTGGTCGACCCGTCACTGCTGGCGCCCTTCGCCACGCTGCGGCTCTTCACGCTGGACCAGCGCTTCGGCGGTTGGGCGGCGGCGCAGGCCCGGCACTTCGGCCCCGGCGGCACGCTGGAACGCATCCTGCGGTCGGCAAGGGGCACCGCGCTGGTCTCCCGCTAGGGCCGCTTCGCCGCCGCCGCTCCGGCGACTCTGTCGCCGGCGCCACTTCCTGACGCGAACCGGCGTCCATCCCGCTCGACGATGGGCCAGCCGGCGGCCTTGACCCCCACGCGGGGAGAGGTCATCTTGGCCATCAGCGCCGATTTGATCTCAGCTTGCGGGCGCTTAAGAAATGCAGCTAAAGCGATGGCCAGGAGCCCGCGCCGTCGTGACAGCGCGGGCTTTGTCTTTACAGCCCGCCAAGCGCCCGCGAGCCGGGGTCGTCGTGCCGAGATGGAGACGACGCCATGATACCGCTTGCCCTTGCCCCGCGCTCGCTGGCCGCCCGGCCGCGCCGGCTGCCGCCGCTGAACGCGCTGCGCGCCTTCGAGGTCTCGGCCCGGCACCTCAGCTTCACGCGCGCGGCGGCCGAACTGCACGTAACGCCGGCCGCGGTCAGCCAGCAGGTGCGCCACCTCGAGGAGATTCTGGCGGTACGCCTGTTCGACCGCGGCCCCCGCTTCCTCGAGCTGACACGCGAGGGCGCGACCCTGCTGCCCGGCATCCGCCAGGGCTTCGACAGCCTCGCCGCCGCCGTGCAGCGGATCGACGACGCGGCAGCCGCGCCGCCGGGCGGCCCCGCTTCGACCTGAATCGAGTTCCCCGCCCTCGCCTTGCGGGCGGCGCCGCGCGACGCCTCAGGGCCGGCGCTTGAAGACGATGGTCGCCTCGCCGGCCGAGGCCACGGTGCCGGTCTGGTTGACGATCTCGACCCTCATGGTGACGCGGCCGCGGTCGGTCGCCGTGGGATGGGGCGAGGCCTCCAGCGTGGTCATGCGGGCGAAGATCGTGTCGCCGAAGCGCACGGGATGGAACAGCTCCCAGCCGATGCGCTTCAGCGCCAGCACGGTCTCGCCCAGGATGTCGCGCTGCAGCAGCAGGCCGAAGGCGATGCCCATCGACAGCGGCCCGTGCGCGATGCGCTCGCCGAACATGGTCGAGGCGGCGAAGATCGCGTCGGTGTGGATCGGGTTCCAGTCGCCGGTCAGCATGGCGTAGGTCACCACGTCGGTCTCGGTGATGGTGCGGCGTGGGCTGTCGATCACCTCGCCGACGGTGAAGTCCTCAAGATAGCGTGCCATGCCTCGCCCCTAGTGTTGCCGCCGCTTGCGGTCGCGGAAATCATAGGCGCCCGCCGTGGGATCGTCGCCCGCGGCGAAGAGCGCGTGCTTCTGGATCTTCTGCGTGCCGGTGGTCGGCAGCGCCTCGCGGAAGAGGAACCAGCCCGGCGCCTTGTAGTAGGCGAGGTTCGCCAGGCAGTCGGCGAAGAGCGTCTCGGCCAGCGCCCCGCGGTCCGCCGCCGGATCGCGCGGCACGACGCAGGCCATGACCTCCTCCTCGCGCAGCGGGTCGGGCACCGCCAGCACCGCGACCTGCAGCACGGCCGGGTGCTTCTGCAGCCAGGCCTCGATCTCGGCCGCGGCGATGTTCTCACCGGCGCGGCGGATGATGTTCTTCTTGCGGTCGACGAAGTGGAAGGTGCCGTCGGCGTCTCGCGTCACCACGTCGCCGGAGTGGAACCAGCCGCCGCGCCAGGCGCGCTCCGTCGCCTCGGGATCGTTGAGATAGCCGGAGAAGGCGCCGGCCCGGGGCGTCGCCGCCGAGTGGCGCACCACCAGCTCGCCCGGCGTGCCGTCCGGCAGCGGCTGGTCGTTCTCGTCCACCACGCGCGCTTCCAGGCCAGGCCGGGCGCGGCCGAAGGCACGGGTGCCGACCTTGCGCGGCTCATGGCTGGAGACGATGGCGCGCACCATCTCGGTCATGCCCCAGATCTCCAGCAGCGGAAAGCCGAAGCGCTCCTCGAAGACGGCGTGGAGCTGCGGCTCGATGCCGGCGCCGGTGCCAAAGCGCACGCGATGCGCCTTCTCCTCCGGCACCGGGTCCTGCTTCAGCAGGATCGGCGCGATGATGCCGAGGTAGTGCACCACGGTGATGTCGCTCGCCACCATGTCCCGCCACCAGGAGCGCGGATGGAAGCGATCGGCCTGGAACTGGCAGTTGCCGCGCAGCATCAGGGCGAAGAAGGAGAAGACCGAGGAGTTGAGGTGATAGACCGGCAGCGGGTTCCACAGGCGGTCGCCGCCGTCGCGGAAGGCCATGAGGCCGCCGGCCGTGGTGTACCACTCGCCCGCCTCCAGCTCGTAGCGCTGCGAGAGGATGCAGCCCTTGGGCCGCCCGGTGGTGCCGGAGGTATAGAGCAGGCTGGCCTCGACGTCGGCCGTCACCGGCCCGGGGAGCGGCGGCGGGCGCAGGGCGCGCGGCAGAGGCCCCTCGTCCTCGAAGGCGGCGACCGCCGGGCGGTGCTTCGACCCGGCCAGCGCTTCCTTGAACTGCGTCGCGCGCTCGGCGGCGACGATGGCCAGATCGGCGGCCGAGTGCTCCAGCAGATAGACCAGCTCGGCGCGGCGATAGTCGCCGTTCACCGGCACCACGGAGATGCCGAGCTGGTTCAGCGCCAGCTTGTGCAGCAGGTGCTCCGGCCGGTTGTCGAGCATCAGCGCGACACGGTGCCCCTGGCCATAGCCGGCGGCGGCGTAGCGCGCCGCCAGTCGCTCGACGATGGCGCCGGCCTCGGCGTAGGTGAAGGCGATGCCGTCCGGATGATAGGCACGGCCGGGCAGCGCCGGCGCCGCCAGGAAGGGCGCCGCGCCGAAGGCCGCGACCGCCGCCTGCCAGATCTCCCCGACCGTCGAGTCGTGACGGCGCGTCAGCATCAGGCGCGCTCCAGCAGCACCGCCATGCCCTGGCCGGCGCCCATGCACATGGAGACCACGGCCCGGCGGCTGCCGCTGTCCTCCAGGTGCTGCAGGGCCACCAGCACCATGCGCGCGCCGGTGGCGCCCGGCGGATGGCCGATGGAGATGCCGCCGCCATAGAGGTTGCAGCGCGCGCGATCGACGCCGAGTTGCCGCTCGGCATGCAGGTTCACCACGGCGAAGGCCTCGTTGATCTCGAAATAGTCGATGTCCGCCATCGCCAGGCCCTGGCGCGCCAGCAGCTTGCGGATCGCCGGCACCGGGCCGCAGCCCATGATGCGCGGCGGCACGCCGCAGATCGCCCAGTCGACCAGCCGGGCGCGCGGCGCCACGCCCTCCCCTTCAAGCGCGTCCCTGGCACCGACCACGACGAAGGCCGCGCCATCGGTCACGCCGCTGGAGTTGCCCGGCGTGACGCGGCCGCCCTGGCGGAAGACCGGCGGCAGCTTGGCCAGCTTCTCGGGCGTGATGTCCGGCCGGGGAAAGTCGTCCTTCTCCATCAGCCGCGTACCCTTGCGTCCCTCCGGCACCTCGATCGGTGCGATCTGCCTGGCCAGGAAGCCGGAGGCGATGGCAGCGCCGGCGCGCTGCTGGCTGGTCAGGGCATAGGCGTCCATCGCCTCGCGCGTGTACTGGAAGTCGTCGGCCAGCGCCTCGCCGGTCTCGCCCATCAGCACGCGGCTGAAGGGATCGCGGTAGGCCCAGTCAAGACTGTCCTCCAGCGTCTGCGGCCCGCGCGTCGAGCCCCAGCGCGCCTGCGTGGACATGTAGGGCCCGCGCGAAAAATTCTCGCCGCCGCCGGCCAGCGCCAGGCGGCCATGGCCGCTGATGATCTGCTCGGCCGCGGTGATGATGGCCTGGGTGCCGGAGCCGCAGGCGCGCGAGACGTTGATCGCGCTGCTCTCCTCCGGCAGGCCGGCGCCGAGGGCGATGGCGCGGCTGGCGAAGTAGCTGTCCTGGTCCGACGGCAGCACGTTGCCCCAGACCAGATGGTCCAGCTTCGCCGCCGGCAGGCCCGCCTTCTCCAGGCAGGCCTTGGCCGCGTGCACGCCGAGGCGGGTCAGCGGCACGTCCTTCAGCGACTTGCCGAAATCGCCGAAGGGCGTGCGCATCCCGCCGGCCAGGTAGATGTCGGTCATCGCGTCTGCTCCTAGCGTCCCGTGAAGCGCGGCTTGCGCTTGCCGAAGAAGGCCTCGATGCCCGCGCGGAAGTCGGCGCTGCGGGCGGAGAGGCGGAAGGTCTCGTGCTCGAGGTCGAGCTGCGCCCCCAGGTCGTTGCCCTGCGCGGCGGCGAAGAGTTGCTTCAGGCGGCCGTGCGCCAGGGTCGGGCCGGCGGCGAGGCGGCGGGCCAGCGCCTCGGCCGCGGCCGGCAGCTCGGCCGCCGGCACCACGCGATTGACAAGGCCCCAGTCGAGCGCTTGCCGCGCATCGAAGCGCTCGGCCAGCAGCGCCAGCTCCAGTGCGCGGCGCTGCCCCAGCAGACGTGGCAGGTGCCAGGTGGAGCCGCCGTCCGGCGTGGTGCCGATGGCGGAATAGGCCATGGTGAAGACCGCGTCCTCGGCCGCCACCACCAGGTCGCAGGCCAGCATCAGCGAGAAGCCGCCGCCGGCGGCCGAGCCCTGCACCGCCGCGACCACCGGCTTCGGCAGCTCGCGCAGCAGGCGGATCGCCGGGTGGAAGTGGCGGATGATGGCGCTGACCGCGTCGTCGGCGTGATCCAGGTCGGCATGGAAGACGCCGAGGTCGCCGCCCGCCATGAAGGCCCGCCCGGCGCCGCGCAGCAGCACGCAGCGCACCTCCGGCTGCTGGGCGCGGCGCAGACCTGCCAGCAGGTCGATCGCCAGGCGCTCGTCGATGGCGTTCAGCGCCTCCGGCCGGTTGAAAGTCAAGGTCAGCAGGCCTTCGGATACGTCCTGCAGCACGGCGGGCTCGCTCATCGCACCCTCCCCAATGCCTGCCACTCGGCGGCGCTCATGGCCGCGAGGTAGTTGAAGGTGCCGCCGGCCTGCAGGCGGTCGCCGCCGTCCAGCGCTACGTCCTGGCCGGTGAGGAAGGCGCTGGCGTCGGACAGCAGGAAGGCGGCGAGGGTCGCCAGTTCCTCCGGCCGGCCCGGCCGGCCCAGCGGGTTGCGCGTCTCGAAGGTCTCGGCCCACTTGGGGTCGGCGAAGAGCCGGCGCCAGGCGCCGTCGGTCGGGAAGGGACCGGGCGAGAGGCAGTTGAGGCGGATGCGGTGCGGCCCCCACTCCACCGCCAGGCTCTGCGTCATGGCGCGCACCGCCGCCTTGCCCATGGCCGCCGGCACGACGAAGGCGCTGCCGGTCTCGGCCACGCTGCCGGTGATGGAGAGCACGGTGCCGGGGCGCCCGGCGGCGATCCAGCGCTTGCCGGCCTCAAGCGTCACATAGGCCGTGCCGTGCGCTACGGTCGCCAGCACGGCGTCGAAGGCGCGCGGGCTCAAGGTCGCGGTGCGGGCGACGATGTTGGCCGCCGCGTTGTTGACCAGCAGGTCGAGGTCGCCGATCCGATCGAACAGCGCCGCCACGGCGGCGGCGTCGCGGATGTCGCAGTTCTCGGCCGCGAGCCCGGCGTCCTGCGCCGCCCGCAGCTTCGCCGCGTCGCGGCCGCAGACCGTGACCGTCGCGCCGAGGTCCCGGCAGCGCCGCGCGATGGCCAGCCCCAGCCCACCGCCGCCGCCGGTCACCAGCAGCCGCTTGCCCGTCAGCAGCGTGGGGCTGAAGGGCTCCATCAGAGGCGCAGCACGCCGTAGCGCGGCTCGCCGATCGGCGCGTTCAGCGCGACCGAGATGGCGATGCCCAGCGCATTGCGCGTGTCGGCCGGGTCGATGATGCCGTCGTCCCAGATCTCCGAGGTGGCGTAGTAGGCGCTGGCCTGGTCGCTGTACTCGCGCTTGATCGGCGCCCAGATGGCGTCGATCTCCGCCTGGCTCGGCACCTTGCCCTCGCGCTCGAGCTGCTTGACCTTGATCTCGGTCAGGGTGTTGGCCGCCTGGTCCGCGCCCATGACCGAGATCTGACCCTGCGGCCAGATGAACAGCAGGCGCGGGTCGAAGGCGCGCCCGCACATGCCGTAGTTGCCGGCGCCGAAGGAGCCGTTGACGATCACCGTGATCTTCGGCACCTCGCTGCAGGCCTGCACCATGATCATCTTGGCGCCGTCCTTGGTGATGCCGCGCAGCTCGTACTCGCGGCCCACCATGTAGCCGGTGATGTTCTGCAGGAAGATGATCGGCACGCGGTTCTGGTTGCAGAGCTCCATGAAGTGCGCGGCCTTCAGCGAGGAGTCGTTGAACAGCACGCCGTTGTTGCCGAGGATGCCGACCTTGTAGCCCCAGATGCGGGCGAAGCCGGCGACCAGCGTGGTGCCGTAGTCCGGCTGGTATTCGTGGAAGCGGCTGCCGTCGACCACGCGGGCGATCACCTCGCGCATGTCGAACTGCACCTTGATGTCGCTGGGGATCAGGCCATAGAGCTCCTTCGGGTCGTAGAAGGGCGCCTCCGGCGGCGCCCAGTCGACCTTGGCCTTTTCGCGCTTCGTCCAGGTGCCGACGATCTCGCGCGCGATCTGGATCGCCTCCTGCTCGCTGTCGGCGGCGTAGTCCGAGGTGCCGCTGATCTGCGTGTGCAGGTCGGCGCCGCCGATCTCGTCGGCCGTGCGCACCTCGCCGGTCGCCGCCTTCACCAGGGCCGGGCCGCCCAGGAAGATGCCGCCGTTGCCGCGCACGATGACCGAGTAGTCGCTGAGGCCCGGGATATAGGCGCCGCCCGCCGTGCAGTGGCCGAGCACCACGGCGACCTGCTGGCAGCCCAGCTTGGAGAGGATCGACTGATTCCGGTAGATGCGTCCGGCGTGGTAGCGGTCGGCGAAGAGCGCCGACTGCAGGTGCAGGAAGCCGCCGGCGGAATCGCAGAGGTGCACCACCGGCAGGCGGTTCTCGATGGCGATATCGAGGGCGCGCACGATCTTCTTGATCGACAGCGGATACCAGGCGCCGCCCTTCACGCTGCTGTCGTCGGCGTGGATCATCACCTCGATGCCGTTCACCACGCCGATGCCGGTGACGATGGCGGCCTGCGGCGCCTCGCCGTCGTAGGCCTGGTTGGCGGCCAGGCTGGAGAGCTCCAGGAAGGGCGAGCCGGGGTCGAGCAGCAGCTCGATCCGCTCGTGCACGCGCAGTTTGCCCTGGCGCTCCAGGCGCTTGATGTCGCGGTCCGGCCGCTCCCAGCGCGCCTTCTCCTGCTTCTCGCGGAAGGCGGCCAGCAGGCCAAGGTTGTGCGCCTGGTAGGCCTTGAACTGCGCCCCGTTGACGTCGAGCTTGCTCTGGATCCGGCGCATCAGCCCTCACCCTTCCCGTCCAGCGGGACGAAGCGCACCAGCGTCGCCCCCTTCTCGAAGCTGGCGCCCTTGGCGAATGGCAGCTCGGCCACCACGCCGTCGCGCGGCGCGACGATGGAGGTCTCCAGCTTCATCGATTCGATCACCAGCACCGGCTGGTTCGCCGTCACGGAGGCGCCCACCGCGACCGGCAGAGCGACCACCGTGCCCGGCATGGGCGCGTTGACGTGGTCGGCCGCCGTGCCGCCACCGCCACCGGCTCGCTCGTCCAGCGCCTCCAGCGTCCAGGTGCGCCCGCCGGCGTGCACGAAGATCTGCGCGCCCTTGACCGCGACGCGCACGCGGTGCGGCTTGCCGTCGACGGTGATGAGCTGTTCGCCGTGACCGAGCCCGCGCTGCGCGACGGCGTGCTGCCGCTCGCCGATCCGCAGCTCCAGTCCGCCGTTGCGGTGCAGCGGCGTGACGGCGTGGGTTTCGCCCAGGAGTTCGAAGAGCGCGCGCATCAGTTCCTCCAGGCGCCCATCGAGGCATAGGGCTCGGGCAGCGCTCCGGCGAGGTCGCGGAAGGCGCGGTTGCCGAGCGCCGCCGCCGCCAGGATCACCGGCAGCAGCTCGTCCGTGGGCGGCGGCGGCGCCAGGGCCGCCTTCTCCTGCTCCAGGAAGCCGGTGTGGACCTGGCCGGCGGCGAAGCCGGGATGCGCCGCCACGCGCTCCAGGAAATCGACGTTGGTGGTGCAGCCCAGCAGCACGGTCTGCTTCAGCGCGGCGCGCAGGCGGTCGATGGCCTGCTGCCGCGTCGCGCCGGATACGATCAGCTTGGCCAGCATGGGATCGAAGGCGGCGGTGACCATCTGGCCCTCGACCAGGCCGCTGTCGACACGAATGCCCGGCCCCTCGGGCAGCTTCAGCGCCAGCACCTGGCCGGTGGCCGGCAGGAAGCCGGCGTCGGCGTCCTCGGCATAGAGCCGGACCTCGATGGCGTGGCCCTGCTGCCCCACCTGCTCCTGGGTGTAGCCCAGCGGCTCGCCGCGGGCGACGCGGACCTGCTCGGCCACCAGGTCCAGCCCGGTGACGCACTCGGTCACCGGATGCTCGACCTGCAGGCGGGTATTCATCTCCAGGAAATAGAAGTCGCCCTCCGGCGCCAGGATGAATTCCACCGTGCCGGCGTTGACGTAGCCGGCGGCGGCGGCGATGCCGGCGCCGGTCTCGCAGATGCGGCAGCGCAGGTCCGGCGTCAGCGCGGGCGAAGGCGTCTCCTCGATGATCTTCTGGAAGCGGCGCTGCACCGAGCACTCGCGCTCCCAGAGGTGCAGGCAAGCGCCGTGGCGATCAGCCAGCACTTGTACCTCGATGTGGCGAGGCCGCTCGATGTAGCGCTCGCAATAGACCCGGTCGTCGCCGAAGTAGCGCTTGGCCTCGCTCTTCGCCGTGGCGATGCGGGCCGGCAGCTCCTCGGCCGTGCGGACGATCTGCATGCCCTTGCCGCCGCCGCCGGCCGAGGCCTTGACCAGCAGCGGGAAGCCGACGGCACGGGCGCGCTCCAGGAAGGTTTCGGGCGCGTCCTCCTCGGCGGCGGAGGGGGCGACGGGGAAGCCGTGGCGCTCGACGAAGCGGCGCGATTCCAGCTTGTCGCCCATCAGGCGGATGGCCGCCGGGTCGGGCCCGATGAAGGTGAGGCCGGCGGCCGCCACGGCCACGGCGAAATGCGCCCGCTCGGAAAGGAAGCCGTAGCCCGGATGGATGGCGTCGGCGCCGCTGGCCAGCGCCGCCCGGATGATCTGCGGACCGTCGAGATAGGCGGCCACCGGGGTCTCGCCGAAGATCTCCACCGCCTCATCGGCCTCGCGCACCGCCAGGCCCTCGCGCTCGTCGGCATGGAACACCACGACCGAGGGGATGGCGAGGGCACGCAGCGTGCGCGCGATGCGCACGGCGATCTCGCCGCGGTTGGCGATCAGGACCTTGGTGACCGGCATGGGGCGGAGCCTTCGGGAAATGCCCGCGCCGGGATCGCCGGCGCGGGCCACGGAACAAGCGACAGGACCGTCAGTAGTTCGTGAACTCCGTCAGCGTCTTGAAGCCGCTGTTGGTCGGGTCGAACTGGTAGATCTTCACCGCCGTGCCGGCGAGCTTGTTGCGCTCGTCGAAGGTGATGGGGGCCATTAGCCCGCCGGCGTCGAAGTTCTCCATCTTGTCGAGCTGCTCGACGGTGCAGGCCCGGGTCAGGTCCTTGCCGCAGCGGCTCATCGCCTCGGCCAGCACCTTCAGGCCGACGTAGGTGACGTAGGTGTAACGGTCGGCACTCAGCGCCTCGTCGCCGACGTACTTCTTGGCGTTCTCGACGAAGGCCTGCGCCGCCGGGTCGGTAAAGGCCACGACGTAGTCGGCCACCAGGTAGGGATAGCCGGTGGGCCCGAAGAGCTTGACCGAGATCGGCATGTCGCCGACCCAGACGGTCGCCGCCTGCAGGTCCAGGTTCAGCTTGCGCGCGTCCTTGAAGATCGAGGCCTGGCCGCCGAAGATGGCACCCGAGACCAGCACGTTGACGCCGGCCTCGCGCAGCTTCAGCACTTCCGGCGCGAAGTCGCTCTGGCCCTTCTTGTAGCGGATGCGGATCGCATCCTTCAGGCCGAACTCCTTCACCGCCTTGTCATAGCCCTGCTCGATCGAATCGCCGAAGTCGTCGTCCTGGATGATCAGGCCATAGGTGGCGTTCGCCGGCTCCAGATGTTCGTGGATGTACTTCACCTGGGCATAGAAGGGCGTGGCGTAGCCGGGTCCGATGGAGAACACGGTCGGCGGCGCGCCCTTCTCCTCGTAGACCTTGGAGTTCGGCGCCGTGGTCACCACGGTCGGCAGACCCTCCTCCTCGATGATCGGCAGCATGGCGAGAATGTTGGAGCTGCCCGAGGTGCCGTTCAGGGCGAAGATCTCGTCCTCGCTGATCAGCTTCTGCAGCGCCTGCACCGAGCGCGCGGGCACGTAGCCGTCGTCCTCGGTGACGATCACGATCTTGCGGCCGTTGACGCCGCCGTTGGCGTTGATTTCCGCCGCGGCGATCTTCGAGCCCAGCACGACGCCGTCGCCGACGAACTTCGCCGGGCCGGAGAGGATCGAGATGTCGCCGATCTTGATCTCGGTGTCGCTGACGCCGGGATCGGCCGCGAAGGCCGCCCCGGTGAGGGCAAGGGCCGTGGCCCCCGCCAAGAGCACTCTGCCGAACATGCGCTACCTCCCTTGGTGTGGCGGCCCCTTCCGGGGGGACGCCCGTGGCGACCGCTAGCCGTAGGACAGCGGCCAGTTGCTCCAGTACTTCTTGGTGTTGCGCCAGATGCCGGCGAGCCCGCCGGGCTCGAAGCGCAGCACCAGCACGATGATCACGCCGTAGAGCAGCTCGCGGATCTGGAAGACGTAGTTTGAGAAGAGCTGCTGCGCCGCCTCGCCGAAGGAATCGAAGACCAGGCGGATGGCCTCCGGCAGCAGGGTCAGGAAGGCGGCGCCCAGCAGCGCCCCGCGCACCGACCCCAGGCCACCCAGGATGATCATGGCCAGCGCCTCGATCGAGATCAGCAGGCCATAGACGTCGACGTTGATGAAGCGCAGCTCCAGCGACAGCAGCGCGCCCGAGAGGCCGACATAGAAGGACGAGACCATGAAGGCGTAGAGCTTGTAGACCGTCAGGTTCACGCCCATGACCTTGGCGGCGATGTCGTGGTCGCGCAGTGCCATCCAGGCGCGCCCGACGCGGCTGCGCAGGATGTTCAGCGCCAGCAGCACCATGATCACGGTCAGCGCCAGGGCGAGGTAGTAGAGCCCCGGCCCCTTGGTCAGCCCGACGCCGAGGAAGGTGGTCTTGGGCAGGAAGATGCCGCGATTGCCCTGGGTCAGGTCGTCGGCATAGAGGATCACGTGGTTGATGATGAAGGCGAAGGCCAGCGTGGTGATGGCGAGGTAGAGCCCCTTGAGCCGCAGCGAGGGGATGCCGACCACCAGGCTGACGATCGCCGCGGCGAGGCCGGAGACCGGCAGGGTAAGCTCGACCGGCCAGCCGGCCTCGGTCAGCAGGATGGCATTGGTGTAGCCGCCGACCGCCATGAAGCCGGCCTGGCCGATGGAGATGAGGCCGGCGGTGCCGGTCAGCAGGTTGAGGCCGACAGCGCCGATCGCCAGCACCAGCACGCGGGTGGCGAGCTGCGTCCAGTAGGTGCCGGCCACCAGCGGCAGCAGCAGCAGCAGGACCAGCAGCAGCCCGGCCCAGCCCCAGGCCGCCGCGTTGTCGCTGACGGCGACAAGCTGCGGATAGCGTTCCTTGTAGTGTCCGCTGCGCATCTAGACCCGCTCGATTGTCTTGGCGCCGAAGAGGCCGTAGGGCCGCACCATCAGCACCAGCACGATGACGACGAAGCCGGCGATCTCCTTCAGGCCCTGGCCGATGTAGCCCTCGCTGAGGTTCTCCACGACGCCGATGGTGATGCCGCCGAGCGCGGCGCCCAGCACCGAGTCGAGGCCGCCGAGGATCACCGCGGGGAAGGAGCGCAGGCCCTGGAACCAGAGGTCCGGCTTGATGGTGAACATGGTGGCGATCAGCACCCCGGCGACCGAGGCGATGGCGGCCGAGAGCGCCCAGGCCAGCGCATAGATGCGCCTGGCCGAGATGCCCATCAGCAGCGCCGCGGTCTGGTGGTTCGCCGTCGCCCGCATGGCGATGCCGAGGCGCGAGAAGCGGAAGAAGGCCCAGGCGCCGGCCACCAGGATCGCCAGCATGGCGAGGGTGTAGAGCTGCGCCTCGTAGAAGGGCACCGGCCCGATCTCGATCACCGTGTCGCTGAAGCCGGCGTCGAACAGGTCCTCGTTGGTCGACCAGATCAGCACCGTCGCGCCGCGCAGGATCACCGCCAGGCCGATGGTCACCATGACGATGGCGAAGACCGGCTCGCCCAGCATGGGGCGGATGAAGAGCCGCTCCAGCACCAGGCCGATCAGCATGGCCAGCGGGATGGTCACCGCCATCAGCGGGATGAAGGAGAGGTGAAGGCTGCCGGCCAGCGAGTAGGCGACATAGGCCGTCAGCATCATGAGCTCGCCCTGGGCGAAGTTCACCACGCCGGTCGCCTTGTAGATCATGGCGAAGCCCATCGCGACCATGGCGTAGGTGGCGCCGGTCACCAGGCCCGTGCACACCAGGATCAGGAAGTAGTCCATCAGGCGGCCCCCCCGTAGATCCGCGCCAGCTCGGGGGCGAAGCGCTGCTCGATCACGCGGCGGCGCACCTTCATGGTGGCGGTCAGCTCGCCGTCGTCGTGGTCGAGCTGCTTCACCAGCAGCTCGAACTTGCGGATGTTCTCGACCCGGGCGAAGCGCTCGTTGACCCGCTTCACCTCCTCCTCGATCAGTTCGCGCACCTCCTCGCGCTCGGCCAGGCTGCGGAAGGTGGTGTAGGCAAGCTGGCGCTCCTGCGCCCACTTGCCGACCGTGTCGAAGTCGATCTGGATCAGGGCGGAGAGGAACTTGCGCCCCTCGCCGATCAGGATGGCCTCGCGGATGTAGAGGCTGTCCTTCAGCGCGTTCTCGATCAGCGAAGGCGTGATGTTCTTGCCACCCGAGGTGATGATGATCTCCTTCTTGCGGTCGACGATCTGGATGGCATTCGTCGCCAGGTCCAGCTCCACCACGTCGCCGGTGTGGTACCAGCCGTCCTGCAGGGCGCGCGCCGTCGCTTCCTCGTCGAAGAGATAGCCACGGAATACCGAGGGGCCGCGGATCAGCAGCTCGCCGTCCTCGGTCACCCGTGTCTCCAGGCCGGCCAGCGGCGGGCCGGACCAGCCGAGGCGCGTGTGGCCCGGCTTCTGGCTGTGCGAGATGGCGCCGAGCTCGGTCGCGCCATAGATCTGGTAGACCGGGATGCCGAGGGTCCAGAAGAACAGCAGCACCTCGGGCGAGACCGTGGCGCCGCCGCACATGCAGAGCCAGGCGCGGTTGAGGCCGAGGTAGCGCTGCAGGCTGCGGAAGCAGAGCAGCCAGAGGGCGAAGAAGACCAGCCGGTCGCGCAGGCCCTTGCGCGCGCCGCCGTTCTCCAGCTGCCGCCGCGCCACCGGCGTGCCGTGCTTCATGGCGAAGGCGACGATGCGCTGCTGCAGGCGGCTGGCATCCTTCAGGCGGATCAGCACGTTCTGCTGCAGCTTCTCCCAGATGCGCGGCACGCCGAGGAAGCCCCTGGGCGCAATCTCGCGCAGGTTGACCGAGACCGTGTCGATCGACTCGGCGAAGTTGACCGGCGAGCCGTTGACCAGCTGCAGCACCGAGGAGAGCGAGCGCTCGGCGACGTGGCAGAGCGGCAGGTAGCAGAGCATCGAGAGATTGCGCGCCGTCACGCCCATCTGCTTCTTCTGCTGCGCCGCCGAGTAGATCATGTTGCGGTGGCTCAGCAGCGCGCCCTTGGGCATGCCGGTGGTGCCCGAGGTGTAGACGATGATGGCGACGTCGTCGGGCTTTGTCGCCGCGATGCGACGCTCCACCAGGTCCCCCGCCGTCTTCGCCTGCTCGTCGCCCAGCGCCAGCAGCGCCTCGAAGGAGAGCAGGAAGTCCTGGCGGTAGTGCCGCATCCCCTTCATGTCGACGCAGATCACGGCCTTGAGGTCGGGCAAGCCGCCCTCCTGCGCCATGGCCTCCAGCACCTTGTCGGTCTGCTCCTGGTCGCCGCAGACCACGAAGCGCGCCTTGGAATGGCGCAGCATGTAGGCGAGCTCGGGCCAGGGATTGGTCGGATAGACGCCGAAGCAGGCGCCGCCCAGGGCCTGCGCCGCGAGGTCGGAGTAGAGCCACTCCGGCGTGTCCTCGCTGGCCACCGCCAGGCGATCGCCCGGTTCGAAGCCCAGCGCCGTCAGGCCCAGCGCGACGCGGCGGACGCGGTCGTAGTACCCGGCCCAGGTGGTGCGCTCCCACACGCCCAGCACCTTCTCGCGGAAGGCCAGGGCGCGCGGCGTCGTGGTGGCCCAGTGCAGCAGGAGCCTGGGCATGGTGGTGTCGCCGCCATAGATCGCCTCGGCCGGGCTCATGCCGCCACCTCCGCCTCGCGGCCCAGGTAGGCGGCGACGACCTTGGGGTCCTGCGCCACGGCGGCCGGCGTGCCGTCGGCGATCTTCTCGCCGTGGTTCAGCACGCAGACGTGGTCCGAGATGTCCATGACGATGGCCATGTCGTGCTCGACCATGACCACGGTGATGCCCAGCTCGTCCTTGAGGTCGAGGATGAAGCGGGCGATATCCTCGGTCTCCTCGACGTTCATGCCCGAGACCATCTCGTCCAGCAGCAGCAGCTTCGGCCCGGTCGCCAGCGCGCGGCCCAGCTCCACCCGCTTCTGCAGGCCGTAGGACAGCGTGCCGACCGGCCGGTCGCGGATGTGCGCGATCTCCAGGAAGTCGATGATCTCCTCGACCTTCCTGCGCGCCGCGATCTCCTCGCGCCGCGCCGGGCCCCAGAAGAGCGCGGCGGTCAACGGGTTGGCATGCAGGCGGTGATGCATGCCGACCAGCAGGTTGTCGACCACCGACTCGTGCTTGAAGACCGCCAGGTTCTGGAAGGTGCGGCCGATGCCGAGCCGCGCGATGCGGTGCGGCGCCAGGCGCGAGATCTCGCGGCCGGCGAAGCGGATCGAACCGCTGGAGGGACGGAAGACGGCGGAGATCAGGTTGAACAGCGTGGTCTTGCCGGCGCCGTTCGGCCCGATGATCGAGGTGATGGAGCCGGCGGCGACCGAGAGGTCCACGCCGCTGACGGCACGCACGCCGCCGAAGGAACGCGAGACCGCGGTGAGCTCCAGCAGCGCGGTCATGAGAGCCACCGCTTGCGCCGCTTGTAGTGCTTCACCTCGCGCATCGACTTGCGCTTACCGCCCTCGCCGAAACCCAGGTAGAAGGTGCGTACGTCGTCGTTCTTCAGCAGCTTCTCCGGCGTCCCGTCCAGGACGACCCGGCCGTTCTCCATGATGTAGGCGTAGTCGGCGAGGGAGAGCGCGAGCTGCGCGTTCTGCTCCACCAGCAGGACGGTCAGGCCCTCCTCGCGGTTGAGCCGCCGGATGGCGGCGAAGATCGTGTCGATGATCTGCGGCGCCAGGCCCAGCGAGGGTTCGTCGAGCATCAAGAGGCGCGGGCGCGACATCAGCGCCCGGCCGATCGCCACCATCTGCTGCTCGCCGCCCGAGAGGTAGCCGGCGGTCTGGCGCCGCCGCTCGGCGACCCGCGGGAAGAGGGTGAAGACATGCTCCAGCCGCTCCGCCGCCTCGCGCGGGCTGCGGGTGAAGCCGCCCATCGCCAGGTTCTCCTCCACCGTCAGGGTGTCGAAGAGGGCGCGGCCCTCGGGCACCTGCACCAGGCCCAGGCGCACGATGCGCTCGGGTGGCAGGCGCGTCAGGTCCTGCCCCTCGAAGGCGGCGCTGCCGCCGACGATCTCGCCCTGCTCGGGGTAGAGCACGCCGGAGATGCCCTTCAGCACGGTCGACTTGCCGGCGCCGTTGCTGCCGAGCAGCGCCACGATGCGGCCCTGTTCGACGCTCAGCGACACGTCGCGCACCGCCTCGATGGCCTTGTCGTAGACGATCTGCAGGTTGCCGAGCGTCAGCATGGGCCCTACGCCTCGCCCTCGCCCGTGCTGGCGCGCTCCAGCCGCTCGACCAGGCGGCCGAGGCGGGCGACGTTGGTCTCCAGTTCCGCCGCCGGCTTGCCCTGCGCCACGCCGGGCAGCACCAGGTCCACCAGCTCGTCGGCCAGGCGGTCGACGTCCAGGTCGCCCTGGCCGCGCAGGTAGTTCCAGCAGTGGTGCTCGATGGTGCCGTAGATCAGGTCGCGCACCAGCGCGACGTTGACGTCGGGCCGGATCTCGCCGGCCGCCATGCCCTCCTTCAGCAGGCGCACGGTGAAGCGCGTGTAGCGCCGGTTCAGGTCCTGGATGTAGGAGGCGTGGTAGTCCCCGGCGGTGCGGATCTGGCTGTAGAACAGGCGGCAGAGCGCCGGCTCGTCGTGGATGGTGCGCAGGTGGCGCCAGACGATGTAGCGCAGCCGGTTGCGCGTGCCCTGGATGCCGGCGATGCCGATGTCGTAGTCGCGCAGCAGCCCCTCGTACCAGGCCGCCATGACGCGGAACAGCAGGTCGCGCTTGCTCTCGAAGTACTTGTAGATCGTACCCTCGACCACGCCGGCCAGGGCGGCGATCTCGGACATGGCGGCGTCCTCGTAGCCCTTCTCGGCGAAGACGCGCTGGGCCGCCTGCATGATCGCCGTCTCGCGCTGCTCGCGCGACTGGCGGGTGACGACGCGGCGCTGCGTGGCGATGGTCATGCCGCCGCCCCGCCCCATTCGGCCAGCGGGCCGCCGGGCTTCAGCCAGGCGCCGGGCACCGCCACCGGCAGGTCCAGCAGCATCTGCGCCAGCGCCTTGCCCTGCGGGTCGTAGCGCAGCGAGGAGGTGCCGCCGCCGCCCAGCGCCTCGTGCAGCAGGAAGTTGAAGCCGCCGAGGCCCGGCCACTCGAAGCGCTCGACCTGGCCCAGGACCAGGTGGCTCAGCCAGTGCTTCACCGCCGCCGCCGTGACCTGCGAGCGCAGCAGCGGCAGGTACTCCGGCCGCCGCGCCAGCACCGAGATATTGGCCTTGTCGCCCTTGTCGCCGCTGCGCCCGTGCGCCAGCGCGATCAGCGGCACGGTGGCGCCGTTGGCCGCGACCTTCACGTCTTCCGGGACCGGCGGCAGCGGGCGCGGCTGCGTCGGCAGGGCGGCGAAGGGCACCGGGGTCCGAACCCCGGCCATCTCCACCGCGACGTCGAGCGCCGTCTTGGGCACCAGGCAGGAGAAGAGGCTGATCAGCGGCTGCACCTTGGGCCGGCCGCCGGCGAAGCCGGTGATGCCCGGCGCCATCGAGGTCGCAGCCGGGATGAACTCGCGGCTGAAGATCTCCAGCGCCTCCTTGTCGGCGTGGCTGAGCGCGACCTTCAGGATCACCTCGCGGCTGGCGCCGCCGCGCGCCTGCTCGCCATAGGTCGCCTCGGCGCCCAGCACCTCGACGTCGCTGGCGCGGAAGTCGCCGAGGCCGCGCGCCGCCATCAGGCGCCGCACGCGGGCCAGCGTCGCCTCGGCGATACGCCGCGCCTTGGGCGCCGCCTCGCGCCCGCCGACCATCATGGTGCCGACCACGCGGAAGCCGTCATGGAAGGTGGCCGAGGCCTTGCAGTCCGGGCCCGGCGCGTAGCCGCGTGCGCCGCTGACGCTCACGCGGTCCGGGCCCTCCTGCGCCAGGGTCACGCCGCTGAAGTCGGCGGTCACGTCGGGCAGCAGGTAGGCGGCGGGGTCGCCGATCTCGTAGGTGATCTGCTCGGCCACGGTGGCCGGCGTCACCAGCCCGCCGGTGCCGGGCGGCTTGGTGACGACGAAGGAGCCGTCGGCGGCGCAGTCGACGATGGGGAAGCCCATGTCATCCCAGCCCGGCACCTCGCGCCAGTCGGTGAAGAGCCCGCCGGTCGCCTGCGGCCCGCACTCGATGATGTGGCCGGCCAGGCTGCCGGCGGCCAGGCGGTCGAAGTCCCGCTCGCCCCAGGCGAAGGCGTGGATCAGCGGCCCCAGCGCCAGGGCCGAGTCGACGCAGCGTCCGGTCACCACGATGTCGGCGCCGGCGGCCAGCGCGCGCGCGATGGGAAAGGCGCCGAGATAGGCATTGAGGCTCCAGGGCTTCGCCGGCAGCGCCGCCCCGGTGAACATCTCCCTGACCGACGGGCGCAGGCTCTCGAGCTGCGGCAGCAGGTCGTCGCCGGTGACGGCTGCGACCTTCAGCGGCACGCCGGCGGCGGCCAGCGCCGCCTCGATCGCCTGGGCGCAGGCGACGGGGTTCACGCCGCCGGCGTTGGCCACCAGCTTCACGCCCTTGGCCGCGATCTCCCCGGCCAGCGGCGCCACCACGCCGGTCACGAAGTCCGGCACGTAGCCCTTGGCCGGGTCCTTGGCGCGCAGGCGCGACAGCAGCGACATGGTGATCTCGGCCAGGTAGTCGAAGACCAGGTAGTCGACCTGGCCCAGGCGCAGGAGCTGCGCCGCCCCCTGGTCCGTGTCGCCCCAGAAGCCCGAGGCGCCGCCGATGCGGATGCGCTTGTCGCCCATCGCCTAGCGCCCGGTGAAGCGCGGCGGGCGCTTCTCGTTGAAGGCCTTGAAGCCCTCGCGCGCGTCCTCGGTCTGCGCCATGGCCGGCAGCATGAGCTGCGCGTACTCGAAGGCCTGCGGCAGGGTCATGTCCTCCATGGCCCGCATCGCCATCTTGCCCAGGCGCACGCCGGTCGGCGACTTGTCGAGGATGCGCGCCAGCAGCCAGTCGAGCCTGGCATCGAGCTCGCCCGCCGGCGCGACGTAGTTCACCAGGCCGAAGTCCAGCGCCTCGGCGGCGCTGAACAGCTCCCCGGTGATGCAGAACTCCATCAGGCGGCGGCGCGGCAGCACGCGCAGCATGTAGGGCAGGATCATCATGGGATAGAGCCCGACCTTGGACTCCGGCGTGCCGAACTTCGCGTGCTCCGCCGCCACCGCCAGATCGCAGGCGCAAAGCAGGCCGAGGCCGCCGGCCAGCGCATGGCCGTTGACCCGCGCGACGAGGGGCTTGCCGCAGGCCTCCACCGCCTTGAAGAAGGTGACGACGAAGTTGCGCGGGTCGGCCCAGTCCACGGCAAAGGGCGCGCCGTCCGCCGTGGGCTGCAGGTCGCCGCCGGCGCAGAAGGCCTTGTCGCCCGCCCCGGTCAGCACGAGGGCGCGGATCGCCGGGTCGGCATCGGCCGCCTTCACCCCGGCGGTCAGCGCCTCCATGACCTCGCGGTTGATGGCGTTGCGCCGCGCCTCGCGGTCGATGATCAGCCACTGGACGGCGCCGCGCGCCTCCACCCGGACCGGCGTGCTCATGACGGCATTCCTGGAAAATGAGCCAAACTCATTAACTTGGCTCTTGAGCCGCGCTCACGGGCAACCGCCAACCGCCGCGCGCCTTCGGCATCGCAGCATGCTGAGGGCTTCTGCCCATATCGCAGCGCAGCAAAAGACATTGTTCCTCCCACACTCACCGTCTTGGCTTTTTCTTTCGCCACCCTCTCCCAGCCGTTGACAGGCGCAGGCAGGTGGCTTAGTGAGTTTCACTCATTAAGCGGGCAAGTGAGACCCGTGTCAATGGGTTCGGGTAGGGACTTTTCGCCAAGGGAGATGGACGTGGCCCCAGCCGCCGAGGGCGCGCGCGCCAACCGCGCCGCCGCCGCCTTTAACCTGACGCCCGAGCTGCAGGAGATCCTCGACCAGGCCGACCGCTTCGGCCGGGCCGAGTGCTATCCCCTGGCCCAGCGCATGGACGCCGAGGAGTGGTGGCCCGAGGGCGCCTTCCCCAAGCTGGGGGCGCAGGGCTTCTTCGGCCTAACGGTGCCCGAGGCCTATGGCGGCGTCGGGCTGGACCTCATGGCCTCGGGCGCGGTGCTGCAGGGCCTGGCGCGCTGGAATCACGCGCTGGCCCTCTCCTGGGTGGCGCACGAGAACCTCTGCCTCAACAACCTCTACCGCAACGGCAGCGAGGCGCAGCGGCGGAAGTACCTGCCCGGCCTCTGCGACGGCAGCAAGGTCGGCGCCCTCGGCCTCACCGAGCCGGGCGCCGGCTCCGACGCGCTGGGCTCCATGCGCACCACGGCGCGGCGCGACGGCGACCACTACGTGCTGAACGGCACCAAGCTCTACATCACCAACGGGCCGGTGGCCGACGTGCTGCTGGTCTATGCCAAGACCGACCCGGAGAAGGGCCCCAAGGGCATCTCGGCCTTCATCGTCGAGAAGGGGATGCCCGGCTTCCGCGTCGCGCAGAAGCTGGTGAAGATGGGCTTCCGCGGCAGCCCGACCGGCGAGCTGGTGTTCGAGGACTGCCGCGTGCCGGTGGAGAACCGCGTCGGCGAGGAGAACCGCGGCGTCTCCATCGTCATGAGCGGTCTGGACCTCGAGCGCGCGATGATCTCGCCGCTCTGCCTCGGCGTCGCCGAGCGCGCGCTGGCGATCACCACCGAGTTCACCAAGCAGCGCCAGCAGTTCGGCCGGCCGATCTCGAAGTTCCAGATGGTGCAGGCCAAGCTGGCCGAGATGTACGTGCGGCTGGAGACCATGCGCACCTTCACCTGGCGCGTGCTGGCCGAGGCCAACGACCTGGAGATCGGCGGCGGCGGGCGCGGCGAGATCCATGCGCTGACCGCCGCCTCGGTGCTCTATGCCGCCGAGACGATGAACGCCATCCTGGACGACGCGGTGCAGCTGCACGGCGGCGCCGGCTACATCTGGGAATCGGAGATCAACCGCCTCTACCGCTCGATCAAGCTGCTGGAGATCGGCGCCGGCACCAGCGAGGTGCGCAAGATCATCATCAGCGAGGAGCTGCTGAAGGACTGACATGACGGACGCCCGCAAGCGCTTCGGCTTCAGCGACGACGAGCTGGCCGCCAAGCCCACGGTCTACCGCCCCGACCTCTTCGCCGGGCAGGCGGCGCTGGTCACCGGCGGCGGCACCGGCCTCGGCCGCGCCACCGCCTTCCTGCTGGCGCGGCTGGGGGCGCAGGTGGTGATCGCCGGGCGCACCGCGGCGAAGCTGGAGGACGCCGCGGCCGCCGCCGCGGCGCGCGGCCTCACCTTGATTCCGATGGCGGCCGACATCCGCGACCCCGAGGCCGTGGCCGCCCTGCTGCCGGCGGCCTGGGAGCGCTGCGGGCGCCTGGACCTGCTGGTCAACAACGCCGGCGGGCAGTTCCCGCAGCCGGCCATCGACTTCTCGGTCAAGGGCTGGCGCGCCGTCATCGACACCAACCTCTCCGGCACCTGGTTCATGATGCAGGCAGCGGCGCGGCTGTGGCGCGACCGCAAGCACCCCGGCGCCATCGTCAACATGATCACGGTGATAGAGCGCGGCATGCCGGGCGTCGCCCACACCATCGCCGCCCGCGCCGGGGTAGTCGGCCTCAGCAACACCGTCGCCATCGAGTGGGCGGAGTACGGCATCCGCGTCAACTGCGTCGCCCCCGGCGCCATCGGCACCGAGGGGCTGAACGTCTATCCCGAGCAGGCGCTCAAGGTCTTCGACCGTTCCAATCCCATGAAGCGCGTCGGCGACGCCTGGGACGTGGCCGAGGCCGTGGCCTGGCTGGGCAGCCCGGCGGCCAAGTTCGTCACCGGCGAGGTGCTGACCGTGGACGGCGGCTTCCACCTCTGGGGCGAGCTCTTCACCGCCGGCAAGCCCGACTACTTCAAGGGCTGAGGCTTCTAGGCCGCCGCCGGGGCCGCTATCCTTCCGGCCCATGTCCCTTACCGCCGACCAGGTCGCAGCCTTCCAGCGCGACGGCTACCTGCCGCGCCTCGCCGTCATGGACCCGGCCGAGGCCGAGCGCTATCGCGCGCTGGTCGAGGACTACCTGGCGCCGGACCCGGCCGGGCGCCTGCCGGACCTGCGCACCAAGGCCCACATCACCTTGAAGCCGCTGGAGGCGCTGGTGCGCTGGCCGGCGATCCTGGATGCGGTGGAGTCGCTGCTGGGGCCGGACCTGCTCTGCCGCGGCGCCAGCCTTTTCTACAAGCCGGCCGGCAGCCCGGACTACGTCTCCTGGCACCAGGACGCGCTCTACTGGGGCATCGAGCCGGCCGAGGTGGTGACGGCCTGGCTGGCGCTCACCCCCTCGACGGCGGAGAACGGCGCGCTGGAGGTGCTGCCCGGCAGCCACATTGGCGCGCTGCTGCCGCACGCCGCGGCCGACAGCGGCGGCAACCTGCTGCGCCGCGCCCAGACCATCGCCGCGCCGATCGATCCCGCCCGGGTGCGGCGGCTGGCGCTGCGGCCCGGCGAGATCTCGCTGCACCACGTCAAGATCGCCCACGGCTCCGGCCCGAACCGCAGCGACCGGGCGCGCCTCGGCCTTGCCATCCGCTACATGCCGACCCGCGTGCGCAACGTCACCGGCGAGGCGCGCCACGCCCTGCTGGTGCGCGGCGAGGACCGCTTCCACCACTTCCTGCCGGAACCGGCGAGCTGGAGCTATCCCCGGAAATGATTCGTGACCGTTCCTTGCAGGACGCGCTGCTGCAGCAGCTCGGCCGCTTCGTCGCCGAGCGCCTGATCCCGGCCGAGGAACGCGCCGCCGCCGAGGATCGCGTGCCGCCCGAGATCGTGCAGGAGATGCGCGACCTCGGCCTCTTCGGCCTCGCGATCCCCGAGGACTACGGCGGCCTCGGCCTCACCATGGAGGAGGAGGTGGAGGCGGCGCTGGTCATCGGCCGCGCCGCGCCGGCCTTCCGCTCGGTCTTCGGCACCAACAACGGCATCGGCAGCCAGGCCATCCTGCTGGACGGCACCGAGGCGCAGAAGCGCCGCTGGGTGCCCGACCTGGCGAGCGGCGCGGTCATCGCCTCCTTCGCCCTGACCGAGCCCGACGTCGGCTCCGACGCCGCCTCGGTCAAGACCCGCGCCGTCCAGGACGGCGCGGACTGGGTCATCACCGGGACCAAGCGCTTCATCACCAACGGCCCCACCGCCGGGCTCTTCACCGTCATGGCGCGCAGCGATCCGGCCAGGCCCGGCGCCGACGGCGTCACCGCCTTCATGGTCGAGGGCGACCGGCCGGGCCTGTCGCGCGGCAAGCCGGAGAAGAAGATGGGCCAGCAGGGCGCCCACGTCTGCGACATCCACTTCGACGCCGTGCGCGTGCCGGCTGGCAACGTCATCGGCCTGACGCCCGGCCGCGGCTTCCGCACCGCCATGAAGGTGCTGGACCGCGGGCGCCTGCACATCTCCGCCGTCTGCTGCGGCCTGGCCGAGCGGCTGATCGACGACGCCCTGGCCTATGCCCTGCAGCGCAAACAGTTCGGCAAGCCCATCGCCGAGCACCAGCTGGTCCAGGCCCTGCTGGCCGACAGCACGGCCGAGGCCCTGGCCGCCCGCGCCCTGGTGCTGGAGGGCGCGCGCCAGCGCGACGCCGGGCAGAACGTCACGCTCATGGCCTCGGCCGCCAAGCTCTTCTGCGCCGAGATGCTGGGCCGCGTCGCCGACCGCGCGGTGCAGATCCACGGCGGCGCCGGCTACATCGCCGGCCCGGTCGAGCGGCTCTACCGTGACGCCCGCCTCTTCCGCCTCTACGAGGGCACGACGCAGATCCAGCAGATCATCCTGGCCCGCGAGATGGCGAAGGCGGTGAGCTAGCAGGCTGTTGAAATAGTCCATGGCGAAGCGTGATTGAGAATGATTCAGTTCCTTGAGCATGGTCTTGGGGGACGTGATGCGCGGGTCTGATGAGAGGTCTGGTTCGCTGTTCTCGTACGTGGACCTGGATGCCCGGGTTGGTCGGGCACACCCGCTTCGAGCGATCCGGGAGATCGCCAACGCTGCGCTGTTGGACCTGAGCGCGGACTTCGCGACGCTCTATCCGCGGAGGCTGGGGCGGCCGTCGATCCCGCCGGAGCGGCTGTTGCGGGCGATGCTTCTGCAGGCGTTCTACGGGATCAGATCCGAGCGCCAGCTGATGGAGCGTATGGAGTTCGACCTGCTGTTCCGGTGGTTCGTGGGGCTGGGCATCGATGATGCTGCCTGGGACCATTCCAGCTTCACCAAGAACCGTGATCGCCTGCTGGCCGGCGAGATCGCGGGGAAGTTCCTGCGCGCGGTGCTGGCCCAGCCACGTGTGCGGCGGCTGGTTTCGTCCGACCACTTCTCGGTGGACGGCACGCTGATCGAGGCCTGGGCCTCGCTTAAGAGCTTCCGCAAGACGGACGGCGGGGACAACGACCCGGATAGGCCGGGGCGCAACGCCGAGCGCGGCTTCCACAAGGAGAAGCGTTCCAACGAGACCCACCGCAGCACCACCGATCCGGAGGCCCGGCTCTACAAGAAGGGCGACGGCCAGCCGGCCAAGCTCTGCTACATCGGCCACGCCCTGATGGAGAACCGCCATGGCTTGGCGGTGGACGGTGGCGTCACCCAGGCCAGCGGCACGGCGGAGCGCGAGGCGGCCCTGGCGATGCTGGACCGCAGGTCTGCGCGCGGCCGCGTCACGCTGGGCGCCGACAAGGCCTACGACGTGCGCCAGTTCATTGGCGATCTTCGCGCTCGCCAAGTCACCCCGCACGTGGCCATCGACGGGCATGTGCGTAAGAGCGGCAAGCCGCGGGCGACGGCCATCGACCGGCGCACCACCCGGCATCGCAGCTACGACGTCAGCCAACGCTGCCGCAAGCGCATCGAGGAGGTCTTCGGCTGGATCAAGAGCTCGGCTGGCCTGGCGAAGGTCAAGCTCCGAGGACGCGCCAAGGTCGATGCCGCCTTCACCCTGGCCCTGGCGGCCTACAATCTCATCCGCCTGCCCAAGCTGCTGGCGGCACCGGCATGAGCCTCCTCAGAGCGCTGGCCCATCATCGAGACCCCCGCCTATGTCGAGGACTTCCCCGACAGGGCCGAGCCCGCCGACATCCCCTTCCGGCGAAAGGCTCCGGCGACCTCTTCGGCCGTCGCGACAAAACCGAACTCATCGCTCGCCAGTGGATTTCTTCAACAGCCTGCTAGAGCATTTTCGAGCGAAGTGGACGCCGGTTCGCGTCAAGAAAATGCGTGAAACCAACAGGTAGCTAGAGCGGTTCGATTCAATCAGAAGCGAAACCGCTCTAGGCCGCCGCGCTCTCGCGCAGCGCCTTGAGGAAGGCCTCGACGTCCGCCGCCCTGGTGTCGAAGGCGGTGACCAGGCGCCAGGCATCCTTCCCCAGCGCCTCCCAGTCGTAGAACTTGAAGCCGGCGGCCTGCAGCCGCTCGGCCCGCGCCTTGGGAATACGGACGAAGAGCTCGTTGGCCTGGACCGGGTGGATCGGCTGGCAGCCCTCTGCGGCGAGCCCCTCCGCCAGGCGCGCCGCCATGGCGTTGGCATGGCGCGCGTTGTCCAGCCAGAGGTCGTTCGCCAGGTAGGCCTCGAGCTGCGCCGAGACCAGCCGCATCTTGGACAGCAGGTGGCCGCCGCGCTTGCGGCGGAAGGCCATCTCCTCCGCCTTCTCGGGCCGGAACAGCACCACGGCCTCGGCCGCCAGGCAGCCGTTCTTGGTGGCGCCGAAGGAGAGCACGTCGACGCCGGCCTTCCAGGTGATCTCGGCCGGCGTGCAGCCGAGCGCGGCCAGCGCGTTGGCGAAGCGGGCACCGTCCATGTGCAGCGCCATCTTGTGCGCCCGGGCGCAGGCGGCGAGGGCGGCGACCTCGTCCGGGGTATAGAGCGTGCCGCACTCGCTGGCCTGGGTGATGGAGATGGCGGCCGGCTGCACCGAATGCACGAAGCCCTCGCCGTGGATCTTCCCCTCGACTCCGGCGGGCGTGATCTTGCCGTGCTCGCCGGGCACGCAGACCAGCTTGGCACCGCCGGTGAAGAGCTCCGGCGCGCCGCACTCGTCGACGTTGATGTGCGCCTCGGGGTGGCAGTAGATCGCCCCCCACGGCGGCACGAAGCTGGAGAGCGCGACGACGTTGGCGGCCGAGCCGGTGAGCACCGGGAAGACCTGCACCGGGCGCTCGAAGATCTCGCCAAGGCGCGCTTCGACGCGCTCGCTCCAGGGATCGGCGCCATAGGAGCCGACCTGGCCGGCGTTGGCGCGGCCGATGGCCTCGATGATCTTCGGATGGGCGCCGGTGACGTTGTCGGAGCGGAAGTCCATGTTGGCGGGGGGTCCTGTCTAGGGGGTGGGGGTCGCGACGATGCCGCCGACGACCTTGCCGCTGGCCGGGTCGAGAATGACGATCCGCCGGCAGTCCGGGGTCGCGCCGTCGAGGCGGAGGTAGAGCTTGCCGTCTGCCGACCAGCCGTCGGCGATCCAGCAGCCCGGCGGCACCGCGACGGCCACGGTGCCGGTCGGCGCCTCGGCTGCCGGGTTGGCCAGGCGCTGCACGATGGTCACCACGACCACGATGAAGCCGACCAGGATCACCAGCCCCATCGCGATGACCGCGATCTTCACCCCGCGATGCCGCGATGGCGCGGTCCCGGCGCGCTCTGTGCTAGGAGAGGGCATGCAAGAGGACTCCCCGCTCGAGGTCGTGGTGCCGCAGGCCGCGGCCGGCGAGCGCGTCGATCGTTTCCTGGCAGCCGCCCTGGCCGAGCGCCTGCCGGGGCTTACGCGCTCGCGCCTCAAGTCCTTGATCGAGGAGGGCCGCGTGCGCCTGGGCGGGGCGACCTTAGACGAGCCCTCCAGGAGGGTCAAACCGGGCCAGGTGCTGCTGGTGACGCCGGCCGCGCCGACACCGGCCGAGCCCGAGGGCCAGGCGATGGACCTCGCCGTGGTCTACGAGGACGCCGACCTGATCGTGGTCGACAAGCCGGCCGGACTGGTGGTGCACCCGGCGCCGGGCAACCCGGACCGCACGCTGGTCAACGCCCTGATCGCGCACTGCGGCCCGTCGCTGCGCGGCGTCGGCGGGGTGCAGCGGCCGGGCATCGTCCACCGGCTGGACAAGGACACCAGCGGCCTGCTGGTGGCGGCCAAGCACGACCTGGCGCATCAGGGTCTCGCCCGTCAGTTCGCCGAGCGGACGATCGAGCGGCGCTACCTGGCCCTGGTCTGGGGCCTGCCGAGCCCCCTGGAGGGCACGATTGAGGGCAATATCGGCCGCGACGCGCGCAACCGGCAGCGCATGGCCCTGGTGCGCAGCGGCGGCAAGCCGGCGCTGACCCGCTACCGGGTCTTGAAAGCATTATCAGGCGGAACGGTCAGTCTAATCGAGTGCCGTTTGATGACCGGCCGCACGCACCAGATCCGCGTCCACCTGACGTCGGCTGGTCATCCCCTGCTGGGCGATCCGGTCTATGGCCGAGCGACCGCTGGTCGCATGGCACGTTTGCCGGAACCGGCGCGTAATGCAGTCCAGAGGCTGGGGCGCCAGGCATTGCACGCCGAAACCCTGGGATTTGAGCATCCCGTGTCCAAGAATCGCCTCATTTTCCAATCAGCTTTGCCCGACGATCTTAAATCTCTGCTGGAAATCCTAGAAGAATTGTAATCTAATCCAGACCGAAGAAGTCTGGATTGAAAAGCAAGGCGGAGCCCAAGAGGTGGGTACCGCGTTCGAACGAAAAGGAGGCTGGGTCATGGCAAACGCACTTCCGATGCTGGCCGGCGAAGGCAATCTCTCCCGCTACCTGCAGGAGATCCGCAAGTTCCCGATGCTGGAGCCGGGCGAGGAGTTCATGCTCGCCAAGCGCTGGCGCGAGAAGGAAGACGCCGAGGCCGCGCACAAGCTGGTCACCAGCCACCTGCGCCTCGTCGCCAAGATCGCCATGGGCTATCGCGGCTACGGCCTGCCGCTGTCGGAGCTGATCTCCGAGGGCAACGTGGGCATGATGCAGGCGGTCAAGCGCTTCGATCCCGATCGCGGCTTCCGCCTGGCGACCTATGCCATGTGGTGGATCCGCGCGGCGATCCAGGAATACATCCTGCACAGCTGGTCGCTGGTGAAGATGGGCACCACGGCGGCGCAGAAGAAGCTGTTCTTCAACCTCCGGCGCCTGAAGGGCCAGATGGCCGCCATCGACGAGGGCGACCTGCGGCCCGAGCAGGTCAAGAAGATCGCCGAGACGCTGGCGGTGCCCGAGGACGACGTGGTGCAGATGAACCGCCGCCTCGCCGCGCCCGACCATTCGCTGAACGCGCCGCTGCGCGCCGACAGCGACGGCGAGTGGCAGGACTGGCTGGTCGACGAGACGCAGGACCAGGAGGACTCGCTGGCCGACAGCGAGGAACTGGGCAAGCGCCGGCGCCTGCTGGAGACGGCGATGCGCAGCCTGACCGAGCGCGAGCGTCACATCCTGACCGAGCGTCGCCTGAAGGAGGAGCCGACCACGCTGGAGGACCTCTCGACGCAGTATGGCATCAGCCGCGAGCGCGTGCGGCAGATCGAGGTGCGGGCCTTCGAGAAGCTGCAGCGGGCGATCCGCAACCAGGCGATCGAGGAGAAGCTGGTCGAGGCCTGATCCAGGGCCTGATCGGATGGAGTCGAGGCCCCGGCGCACGGCGCCGGGGCCTTCGTCTTGTCCGCGCCCCAGCGATTGCGAGGCGTTGTCATGTCGTCAAAGCGTCACTAATGTCGCGCCGCCCGCCCCCACTCGCCGACTAGGGACTCGATGATCCAGTCGCTGCTCGCCCGCCCGCCCGAGACCTGTCCGCCCAGCGACAGGCCCGGCAGCATCTGGTGGCTGTGGCTGCCGCTGGCGGCGCTGCTGTTCCTCTCGCTCAGCTCGATCGTCGCCGGGGCCTGGTACAACGAGGTCATCAACCAGGAAGGCAAGGGCATCGAACTGGCGCAGGCCGTCCTGCTGCTGCTGGCCCTCGGCGTCGCCCTGGCGAGCCTCGGCCCGGCCCGGCGCCGCGCGCCGCGCTGGGTCTTCGGCTGGGTCCTGCTGGCGGCGGTCTGCTGCCTCTTCGTCGCCGGCGAGGAACTCTCCTGGGGCCAGACCCTGTTCCACTGGGCAACGCCCGAGGGCTGGGCCCGCATCAACGACCAGGGCGAGACCAACCTGCACAACACCAGCTCCTGGCTGGATCAGAAGCCGCGCCTCGTCCTCGGCCTTGCCATCGGCCTGGGTGGCCTGGGCTTCCCGCTGCTGGCGCTGTTGCGGCCCGCCATCCGCAACATCCGGCTGGCGCCGATCCTGCCGCCGCTGACCGGGGTTCCGCTGGCCGCCATCGCGGTCTTCGTCGGCGTCGTATGGATGATCGACGGCTGGCGCGGCGGCTACAGCCTTTTCATCCGCCCCAGCGAGGTGCAGGAGTTCTTCTTCTACGCCTATGTGCTCTTCTACCTCGTGGTGCTACGGCGGCGCCTGCTGGCCCTGCCGCCGCCAGGGGCGCTGACGTGAGCGACCTGCCGGCGACCGACCGCCTTCCGCCCTTCTGCTGGCTCTGGCTGCCGCTGGCTTTCATGGCGATAGCGCTGCTGGCGGCCAATTTCGCCCCCGCCTTCTACGAGACCTACCTGGACGGCGAGCAGGGGGTGATGGAACTGCTGCAGGCCCTCAACACCGCGGTGGCGATGGTCTGGGCGCTCAGCACCCTGCCGGCGGCGCGACGCGATGGGCGGCCCTGGCTGATCGCCTGGCTGGTGCTCGCGGCGCTCTGCTGCTTCTACGTGACCGGCGAGGAGATTTCCTGGGGCCAGACCCTGTTCCACTGGGCCACGCCCGAGGGCTGGGCCGAGATCAACGACCAGGGCGAGACCAACCTGCACAACCTCGGCGCCATCGGTAACGAGGTTCCGCGCCATATCCTCTCGGCCTGCGTGCTGGTCGGCGGCATCGCCGTGCCGCTTGCCGCTATCCGGTGGCCCTGGGTGCGCGGCAACCGCTTCGCCATCCTGCTGCCGTCCGGCAACCTCTGGGTCGTCGCCCTGCTGTCGGCGATCGGCGGCCTGCTGCGCGAAAAGAACTGGCTCGGCGGCATCGAACTGCTGCCGCGCGCCAGCGAGGTGCAGGAATCCTTCCTCTTCTGGTTCGTCCTGCTCTACCTGGTCGTGTTGAAGCGGCGGATCCGCGCGCTATAGGCGGCGGACCCGCGCTCCTTTCCTCAGCCTTTCGGCATTACGGGCAGCGGCGCACCGGCGTCGCGCGGCGCCGTGTTGTTCTGCCCGTGCTCGGCGTACCAGGCAGCCTGGAAGGCGATGCTCGCCTGATTGCCGTTCACCAGGTTGCCGGTCTCCGCGGCGGCCTGCAGCATCTCCGCATCGGGTCCGGAGGGATCGAACCCTCGCCCTCCCGGGTCCCGCAGGCTGCCTGCGAGCGCCGGGGCGGCGAAGGCAAGAAGGGTGGCGGTGGCAAGCATGAGACGACGCATGATGCGATCTCCATCAACGCGGCAGAGCGGCATGCCCTGCCGTCTGCATGGTGATGTGGGATCGGCCGGCGCCGCTCCGTCAGTCCGCGCGGCGGAAGGTCGCAAAACCCTCAGCGGGTGAAGGGGTCCTTCACCAGGATGGTGTCGTCGCGCTCCGGCGAGGTGGAGAGCAGGGCGACCGGCGCCTCGATCAGCTCCTCCAGGCGGCGGACATATTTGATGCAGGTGGCCGGCAGTTCGGCCCAGGAGCGGGCGCCCTGGGTCGAGTCCGACCAACCCTCCAGCGTCTCGTAGACCGGCGTCGCCTTGGCCTGCAGCGCCGAGAGCGCGGGCAGGTGGTCGTAGTGCCGCCCCTCGATCTCGTAGCCGGTACAGATCTTCAGCTCCTTCAAGCCGTCGAGCACGTCGATCTTGGTCAACGCGATGCCGTCGATGCCGCCGACCTTCACCGCCTGGCGCACCAGCGCGGCATCGAACCAGCCGCAGCGGCGCTTGCGTCCGGTGACCACGCCGAACTCGTGCCCGCGCTTGCCCAGCAGCTCGCCGATCTCGTCGGTCAGCTCGCTGGGGAAGGGGCCGCTGCCGACGCGCGTGGTGTAGGCCTTGGTAATGCCCAGCACATAGGTCGCCTTGGTCAGCGGGAAGCCGCTGCCGGCCCAGGCCTGTCCGGCCACGGTGTTGGACGAGGTGACATAGGGATAGGTGCCGTGGTCGACGTCGAGCATGGCGCCCTGCGCGCCCTCGAAGAGGATGCGCTTGTCGGCTTTGCTCGCCTCGTCCAGGCGGCTCCACACGCGGTCGGCATAGGGCAGCACGGCGGGGGCGATGGCCTCCAGGTCGGCGATCAGCTTGCCGGCCTCCCAGGTCGGCGCACCGAGGCCGGCCAGCAGCGCGTTGTGGTGCTTCACCAGCGCCGCGACCTTGGCCGCCAGGAGCTCGGGGTCGGCCAGGTCGCAGAGGCGGATGGCGCGGCGGCCAACCTTGTCCTCGTAGGCCGGGCCGATGCCGCGGCCGGTGGTGCCGATCTTCTCCGGCCCGCGCGCGCCCTCCTCGCGGGCACGGTCCAGCGCGCCGTGCAGCGGCAGGATCAGCGCAGCGTTCTCGGCGATCTTCAGGTTCTCCGGGCTGACCTGGACGCCCTGTTCCTTGAGCCGCGCGATCTCGGCCACCAGCGCCCAGGGATCGACCACCACGCCGTTGCCGATCACCGCCAGCGTGCCGGGGCGCACCACGCCCGACGGCAGCAGCGAAAGCTTGTAGGTGGTGTTGCCGATCACCAGCGTGTGGCCGGCATTGTGCCCGCCCTGGAAGCGCACCACGACGTCGGCGCGCTCGCACAGCCAGTCGACAATCTTGCCCTTGCCCTCGTCGCCCCACTGGGAGCCGACCACCACCACGTTGCTCATTGACTGCTCCCGTCGGAGGAAAGGGGCCGCGTCTCGCCGTCCTGCCAGACGTGACTGCATCCCAGGCGCCGTGCCTCGGCGAGTGGCGCTGCCCCGCTGCCGAGATCGGCGACGGTGACCCAGCCGGCGTCGCGCAGGCGCTGGCCCTCGGACGGCGGCGTGCCGGCTGGCAGGTAGATGCGTCGCCGCCGCTGCGGCGCCGGCACCGCGGCCAGCACCGTGTCCATGTAGAGCGTGAAGCCGGTGGCAGGCTCGGCCTCGCCCTGCGGCCGCTCGGAGACGTAGCGGCCGCCGCGTCCCAGCTCGCCCCGCACGCCGCGGGCGAAGAGCGTGAACGAGAGACCGCTGTGATACTCGTAGCCGCGGTGCTCCACCGGATCGACGGTCAGCACCAGGTCGGGCAGGGCAGCGGCGATGCGCCCCGCGACCTCCACCAGGCGCGCCACCTCGGTTGTTGCCTTGGGCGGCAGGTCCAGGGCCTGCAGCGCACCCAGCGCCTCGGGCGAGGGGCCGGCGGCACGCAGCAGGGCCAGGAAGGTCTTGGCGTCCGGCCCGGCCGCGGCGGCCACCGCGGCGGCGTCCTTGCCGTCCAGTGCGGCGCGCAGGGCCTGGCGCTGCGCCGCCGGCAGGGCCAGCGCCTCGGCGACCAGCGACACCAGGGTCGGCAGGGTCAGGTCGAGGGTCAGGCCCTGGACGCCGACACCCAGCAGGGCGCGGGCGGCCAGCAGGCAGGCCTCGGCATCGGCGGCGGCCCCATCGGCACCGATCAGCTCGGCGCCGACCTGGCCGAACTGCCGCTCGGGGCGAAGCTGCGAACCCTTCACCCGCAGCACCTGGCCGGCGTAGCAGAGGCGCAGCGGGCGTGGCGCGCCGGCCAGGCGGAAGGCCGCGATGCGGGCCACCTGCGGCGTCATGTCGGCGCGCAGGCCGAGCATCCGCTGCGAGACCGGGTCCATCAGGCGGAAAGTCTGTTCGGCCACGGCCGCGCCGGCGCCGGCGATCAGCGTCTGCTCGAACTCCAGCAGCGGCGGCTTCACCCGCTCGTAGCCCTCGGCCTCGCAGGCGGCGATCAGCCGTTCGACCACGCGGGCCTCGTCGTGCGCCGCCGGGGCCAGCAGGTCGGCCAGGCCGGCCGGCAGCAGGGCGCGTTCGCCTGGTGTGGTCATGTTGCGGTCAAGTCGCTGGAACCCGTGCACGCGAAGGTGCGCGGCGCGCCGACCGGGACCCCTCCCGGCTGGCCGCCTGCACGGTGGCCTTTGGTAGCGGCTTTGCCGCCCCCGGGCAAAGGATTTCGCCCGGCTTGCTTGTCGCAGTCCCCGCCGGGTCCTAGCCTCCCGCCCATGCCGACCGAACCCGCCCCCGCCGCCACTCCAGCCGCCGCCGAGGCCGGCCACTCGCTGGCCTGGCGCTGCGGCCGGCGCGAACGCTGGATCGTCGGGCTGATGATCGCCCTCTCGGCCGGCCTGCTGGCGGCCGGCTGGCTGGCGCCGATCATGACGGTCGAGAAGCTCTTCGTGCTGTCCGACGACATCTCGATCCTGGGCAGCTGCTGGCAGCTCTTCGACAACGGCGAGTACTTCCTGTTCGGCGTGATCTTCGTCTTCTCGATCCTCTTTCCGCTGATCAAGCTCGCCGTTGCGCTCTACCTCTGGTATCTCGCCGACCTGGAGCGCCCGCGCTTTCTTCGCTCTCTCTACTGGATCGAGCTGCTGGGCAAGTGGTCGATGCTCGACGTCTTCGTCGTCGCGCTCTCGGTCGTGGCAATCCAGATGTCGCTGGTGTCGGACGTGGAGATCCATCCGGGGATCTACCTCTTCAGCGCTGCCGTCGCCCTCTCCATCGTCGCGGTGGGGCGGATCGCCGGCCTGGCGCGGCGGCATGTGGTAAGGTGACTGCGGGGGGCGGCGAGACAGCACGCCCGGCGGGGGATCGGGCGGCGTGTCGGTGGCGGGCAGCGAAGCGGCCAGGACGGCTTTGACGCCGGGGCGGTATCTGCTGCGCGCAGGCCTCGCCCTGCTGTCGCTGTGGCTGCTGATGGCGGCCTGGACCCTGGTGAGCGATCCCTTCGGTCTGTTCAAGCTGGTCGAGAGCCCGGGATTCAATCAGGCCAAGTCGAACAACGTCCGCCTGCAGGAGGCCCTCGGCTTCCGCCGGCACGAACCGGCGTTCGTGGTCCTGGGCTCCTCGCGCGTCTCGGCCTTTCGTGTGCCGCTGCGCCAGCGCTTCGACGACACCATGACCTATCAGGTCCCGGACGTGCGTTGCGCCGAGCTGGCGGGGCTCCTCGACTATATTCGCCGGACGGCGCCGCCGCGGCGCCTCTATCTCGGCCTCGACTTCTTTGCCTTCAATCGCGCGTCCGGCATCGTTCCGCCGCAGTATGCACGCCTGGACGCGCTGTTCTGGCCGGACTACGTGCTGCGCAACCTGCTCTCGTGGGACGCCTTCCGCGAAGGCATCCGCGTCGTGGCGCGCAGCGGCGATTCGGCGGCGACGGCCAAGCAGGCGGACATCCAGACCGATCGGTCGGCGGCCGACGCGGGCAGCGAGCCGCCAGGCAAGGCCGAGGCACGTTTCCGTGACGTCGTGCGGCGCTACTTCGAGCCGCATTTCTATGGCGCCTATACCTTCGATACAGCCGGGGCGGCGCGGCTGGAACAGGCCATCCGCCGCCTCGCGGCGGCGGGCACCGAGGTCGTGCTCTTCATCGGCCCGCCGCACGTCGCGCTCCTGGCGGCCTTGAAGGCCAGCGGCACCTGGCCGGCCTTCGCCGCCTTCCAGCGCCACCTTGCGGCCTTCGCCGCCGACAGCGGCGTTGCCCTCTGGAACTTCGTCGCGGTGGACGAGCGCAGCGGCGAGGCCATCGGGTCCGGCATGCACTGGTACCGCGATCCCTCCCACTATCTCGGCGAGACGGCCCGGCTGCTGCTGGCGCGGATGGCGGGCGACGGGGCCGCGCTGCCGATCGGCGCGCGCTTCCCGGGCGGCGACGTGGAGGCGCTGCTGGCGCGGCAGGCGGCCGACCTCGACGCCTATCTGGCCGCGCATCCGGCGCTGGCGCGTCTGGTCGAGGCCGCCGCCGCCGACGCCGGCGTCGCCCTTGCCGTGCCGCTGCAGCCCTGACGTGCCATGCTGTTCAACTCGCTGGAGTTCATCTTCCTCTTCCTGCCGGCGGTCCTGGGCCTGGCGGCGCTGCTGCGGCGGCGGGGCGATGCCTGGCTCTTGCTCTGGGTCACGCTCGCGTCGCTGGTCTTCTATGCCTGGTGGGAGCCGTCCTACCTCGCCGTCCTGCTCGCCTCGCTCGGCGGCAACTGGCTGCTGGGCCAGGCCATCGCAGCCAGCGCGACGCCGCGCGCGGCGCGGCGCCTGGCGGCGCTCGGCGTGGCGGCGAACCTGCTGGGCCTCGGCTTCTTCAAGTACGCCGCCTTTCTGGCGGGCGAGGCCAACGCCCTCTTCGGCTGGCAGCTGCCGCTGCTCGCCTGGGGCCTGCCGCTCGGCATCTCCTTCTTCACCTTCCAGCAGATCGCCTATCTGGTCGACCTGGCGCGCGGCGATTTCCGCCAGCCGGGCCTCCGGCCCTATGCCTTCGCTGTCACGCTCTTCCCGCACCTCATCGCCGGGCCGATCGTGCGCTACCGCGAGATCCTGCCGCAGCTCGCCGGGCCGGAACGGCGCCTCGGCGTCACGGCCGACAACCTGGTCGTGGGCCTGACGCTCTTCGCCTTCGGCCTGTTCAAGAAGACCGTCGTCGCCGACGCCATGATCCCCTTCGTCGAGCCGGCCTTCGGCGCGGCGGCGAGCGGCCAGGTGATGCCGCTGCTCGATGCCTGGGTCGCTGTGCTGGCCTTCGCGCTGCAGATCTATTTCGACTTCTCGGCCTACAGCGACATGGCGGTAGGCCTGGCACGGCTCTTCGGCATCCGTCTGCCGGCCAACTTCAACGCACCCTACAAGGCGACCTCGCCGGTCGAGTTCTGGCGCCGCTGGCACATGACGCTGTCGCGCTTCCTGCGCGACTATCTCTACATCCCGCTGGGCGGCAACCGGAAGGGACCGCTGCGCCGCTACCTCAACCTCATCGTTACCATGGTGCTGGGCGGGCTGTGGCACGGCGCCGGCTGGACCTTCCTGCTCTGGGGCCTGCTGCACGGTCTCGGTCTCGCCGTCTGCCACCTCTGGCGCGACTGCGGCGGACCGCGCCTGGGCCGCGGCCTGGGCTGGCTCCTGACCTTCCTCTTCGTTCTGGCCTGCTGGGTACCCTTCCGCGCCGCCGACTGGCCGGCGATGCTGCAGCTCTATCGCGGCCTGCTCGGCCTGCTGCCGGACCAGCCGCTGCTGCGCCTGGCCGACGAGGCCTGGCCGGTGCTGCTGGCCCTCGGCGTCGCGCTGCTGCTGCCGACGCTGGAGCAGGTGATGGCCCGCGCCGAGCCGGTGCTGGAGCCGACAGCGGTGCCGCTGACGGGGTGGCGCCGGCGCTGGCTGCTCTGGTCGCCGAGCACGCGCTGGGCGCTGATCGCCGGGCTGGTGCTGGCCTTCGCCGTCGCCAACATCTTCACCGTCAGCAAGTTCATCTACTTCGACTTCTAGCCAGGCATCCTAGAGCGGCTGCCAGCCGCTGCCCCGGTGGCCGAAGGCGAAGACGTCCGGGTGCAGGATCTCGGCCAGGATCTCCAGCGACTCCACCAGGCGCGGGCCCGGGCGATTGAAGAAGGCGTTGCCGTCGGTCACCCAGACCTTGCCGTGGCGCACGGCGGCAAGGCGCTGCCAGCGCGCCTCGCCGGTGACCGCCGGCAGCTCGGCGCGCACGCGCGCGATGTCGAAGCCGCAGGGCAGGATGACCAGATGCTCGGGGTCGGCGGCCAACAGCTCGTCCCACTCCAGCCAGCGGGAGTGCCGGCCGGCCTCGCCCAGCAGCGGCCGGCCGCCGGCCAGGCTTACCAGCTCCGGCACCCAGTTGCCGCCGCCCATCAGCGGCGCCAGCCACTCCAGCGTGCCGGCGCTCGGCCGCGGCAGGCCGGCGGCGCGCGCGGCGATGGCGGCGATGCGGGCCTTGAGGCTCTCGACCAGCCGCTCGCCGGCGGCGCCGTCGCCGATCGCCTGCGCCGTGCCGCGGATGTCGGCCCAGACGTCGGCCAGCGCCTGCGGCTGCAGCGAGACCAGCTTCGGCCGGCCTGCGGTCCAGTCGCCCAGCGCGCGCTCCACGTCGGCCAGGCTGACGGCGCAGACCTCGCACTGGCTCTGCGTCACCACCACGTCGGGCCTGAGGCTGCGCAGCCGTTCGGCGTCGACCTCGTAGACGGCAAGCGCGGTCTTCAGCAGCGCCTTCACGTCGCGGTCGATCTCGGCCGAGGACTTGCGCGGGTCCATCTTCGGCCGGGTCAGCACCGGCAGGCGCTCGACGCCGGCGGGGAAGTCGCACTCGTGGCTGCGGGCGACCAGGTGCCCGGCATAGCCCAGGGCGTCGACGATCTCGGTGGCCGAGGGGATGAGCGAGACGATGCGCGGCTGCATGGCGCTAGCTCTAGGCGAGTCGGGACGGCCTGTCCAACAGGTGCGGGCCGACCGGCACCGGCTTGACCATCGCCGGGCCGACGCGGAAGCTCCCGCCTTCGCTGCGGGAGAAGGTTCAATGGCGCGTCAGACCGAACGCATCCCCCTCTGGTCCCCGGCCCCGGGCACGCGGCAGGAGATCGTGCTGCACCGCTACGGCCAGCGCGGGGCGCGGCCCAAGGCCTACCTGCAGGCCTCGATCCACGCCGACGAGACGCCGGCCATGATGGCGGTGCAGCACCTGCTGCCGCACCTGGAGCAGGCCGACCGCGAGGGCCGCATCCGCGGCGAGATCGTCGTCGTGCCCTTTGCCAACCCGATCGGCCTGGCGCAGGTGGTGAACGAGACGCTGCTGGGCCGCTACGAGCTGCGCGGCGGCGGCAACTTCAATCGCCGCTGGCCGGACCTGACCCAGCCCCTGGCGGCGAAGCTGGAGGGCAGGCTGACCCAGGACGGCGCGGCCAACGTCGCGCTGGTGCGCCAGGCGGTGCTGGCGGTGCTGGGCGAGATCCAGCCGCGCAAGGAGCTCGACGTGCTGCGCCTGGTGCTGTCGCGCGAAGCGCTCTGCGCCGACCTGGTGCTGGACCTGCACTGCGACGACGACTCGCTGGCGCACTGGTTCGCCATCCCGCAGCAGTGGCCGGCGACCGAGGACGTGGCCGCCGAGATCGGCGTCGAGGCCGTGCTGCTGGCCGAGGATTCCGGCGGCGGCTCCTTCGACGAGTTCGCCTCGCTGCTGTGGCTGCGCCTCAGGGCGCGCTTCCCGGACCACCCGCTGCCGGCCGACACCCTGGCGGGGACCGTCGAGTTCCGCGGCCAGGGCGACGTGTCCGACGAGCTGGGCGCCGCCGACGGCGCCGCGCTCTATCGCATCCTGGCACGCCGCGGCTACGTCGAGGACGCCAATTTGCCGCCGCGCCCGGCGCTGCGCTGCCAGGCCACCGACCTTGCCGCGACGGATTCGCTGAAGGCGCCGGTCGGCGGCATCGTCGCCTATCGCGTGAAGCCCGGCGACCGGGTGAAGAAGGGCGACCTGGTCTGCGAGATGATCGACCCCGCGGCGCCGCCCGGCACGCCGCGCACGCCGGTCTTCGCCGGCACCGACGGCCTGGTGCTGTCACGCAAGTACTTCAAGTTCCTGTCGGCCGGCGCCGGCCTGGCCAAGATCGTCGGCACGGAGCCGCTGCCCGGCCGCACCGGCTACCTGCTGGAGGACTGAGCCGCCGCGCGCCGGATCAACACGGCGTGGAAGAAGGAGCGCAGGCCAAGGCGGCGGGCCAGCAGGCTGGCGACCACCGCGGCGCTGGCGACGGCGACGGTGAGCGCGAAGTCGCCGGTGAACTCCACCATCATCACGATGGTCGAGACCGGCGCGCCCAGCACCGCGCCGGCGACCGCCCCCATGCCGACCAGCGCATAGGCGCCGGGGTCGGTCAGCGTCACCCAGCCGGCGAGCGCCAGCAGCTGCCCGATGGCGCCGCCCAGCGCCGCGCCGAGGAACAGCGCCGGCGAGAAGACGCCGCCGACGAAGCCGCCGCCCAGGGTCAGCGCCGTCGCCAGCAGCTTCAGCCCCAGCAGCAGCAGCAGGGCGTGGAGCGCGATGCCGTTGGCCAGCACGGTGCTGGTCGCCTCGTAGCCGACGCCGAGGATGCGCGGGTCGAGCAGCGAGAGCAGGCCGACGGCGAGGCCGGCGAGCATCGGCCGCGCCCAGGGCGGCAGCCGCGTCAGACGGAAGCCGCGCTCGGCCCAGAAGACCGCCCGGGTGAAGAGCAGCGCCAGCAGCGCCGCCAGCACGCCCAGCGCGATGAAGGCCGGCAGTTCCCACAGCGAGGCGATCTTCCAGTCTGGCGGGACGACGAAGGCCGGCACCGCGCCATAGCGCAGGTGGCTGAGCAGCGTGCCGGCGACGGCGGCCAGCGCCACCGGCGCGAAGGCGGAGAAGGCATAGCGGCCCAGCACCACCTCGAGCGCGAAGAAGCTGCCGGCGAGGGGCGCGTTGAAGCTGGCGGCGACGGCCGCGGCGACCCCGCCGGCCAGCAGGGTGCGGCGCCAGGCTTGGGGCACCTGGAAGCGTTCCGACAGCCAGCCGCCGAGCGAGGCGCCTAGATGCACCACCGGTCCCTCGCGCCCGGCCGAGCCGCCGAGCCCCAGGGTGGCCGCCGCCGCCAGCGCCGCCTTGACGCCGCGGCCCAGTGTCAGGCGCTCGCCGCCGTAGCGCTCGTCGATCACCTCGGCGACGCCGTGCGGCCGCGCGCCGGGCAGCAGCCAGCGCACCCAGAGCCCGAGGCCGAGGCCGCCGAGGCAGAGCACCAGCGGCACCCACCACCAGGGCAGCGCCTGGGTGGCGCTGGCCATGCGCTCGATCTCCAGGCCGTAGAAGAGGCGGCTGATCGCCGCCAGCACCTCGCGGAAGGCGATGGCCGCGCCGCCGCCGATCAGGCCGGCCGCCAGCGCCAGCCCGGCCAGCCCCGGCGGCACCGCGCCGGCCAGCGGGTCGAGGCCTTCCAGCGCGCGGCGCGGGGCGGCCATCGCGGCCTCAGCCGCCCTTGGTGCGCATCACCCGGCCGACCTCCGGCGGGCGCGGCAGGTGGCGCTGGCGGGCGAAGACTTCGTCGATGCGGGCGCGCACCTCGGGGTCCCAGGGCGCCGAGCGCCGTGCCTCCAGGTCGACGCAGATCTGCATCCACTCGCTGGTCGAGGCCAGGAAGCCCTGCTCGGCGTGGTACATCTTGTAAAGGCTGTGCAGGCACTTGCCGTCGACGCCGAGGAACTGGACCGTCATGCGCAGCGGGTCGTCGCGGTGCAGCTCGCGCTGCCACATGACGTGCGATTCCAGTGCGAACATGGTCAGCTTGCGGGTGGCGCGGTACGCGGCATCGATGCCGAGCAGCTCGAAGATGCCGTCGACCATCTGGTCGAAGGCCAGCACGTAGTAGGCCACGTTCATGTGGCCGTTGAAGTCCAGCCACTCCGGGCGGACCGAAAGCCCGGTGCCTTCGTAGAGACCCTCTGCGTCGAAACGAAACTCCACCTCGTCCTCCCCGGCTTGGCTCACCCGCGTGCCGCGCCGACCCTAGCCGCTTGGCCGCCGCGGTGAAAAGCGGCTAGCGTCGCCGCCCATGTCGATCCCGCGGCTGCTGGCACCGCTGGCCTTCATCGGCCGCCATGCGACGACCGTCCTCTTCCTGGGCGTGTTCATCGGCCTGGCGGCGCCGCCGCTCGCCACCCTGCTGCGCCCGCTGCTGCCGCTCGCCGTTCTGCTGCTGCTGACCGCCACGCTGCTGCGGCTGGACTGGGGCGCCATCGGGCAGGAGCTGCGGCGGCCCGGCCTGCAGGCCCTGCTGCTGGGCTGGCACAGCGTCGTGACGCCGCTGCTGATGACGCTGGTCCTGCTGCCGCTGCCGCTGCCGGCCGGCCTCGCCGCGGCGCTGGTGCTGATGTGCGCCGCGCCGCCCATCATCGGCGCCGCCGCGCTGGCCGCGCTGCTGGGGCTGGAAGGCGCGCTGGCCCTGGTCGCCGGGCTGGTGGCAACGCTGTCCACCCCGTTGATCCTGCCGCCGCTGACGCTGGAACTGCTGGATCTGGAACTCGGCGTCAGTCTCTGGACCCTGATGGGGCGCCTGCTGCTGCTGATCTCGGTGGCGGTGACCCTGGCCGTCGTGGTGCGCCGGCTGGTCGGCCGGCAGCGCCTGGCGGCCCTGGCGCGGCCGCTCGACGGCCTCTTCGTGCTGGTCATGCTGGTCTTCGCGGTGGCGATCATGGACGGCGTGACCGACCGGGTGATCGCCGACCCGGCCACGGCGCTGCTCTGGGTCGGCGCCGCCTGGCTGGCCAATCCGCTGCTGCAGACCGCCGGTGCGCTGCTGTTCTGGCGGCTGGGGCGGCGGCGAGCGCTGACCCTGGCGCTGACCACCGGCAACCGGAACATGGGGCTGCTGCTGGCCGCCCTGCCGGCGGGCGTGGACCCCGACATCGCGCTGTTCTTCGCCCTGGCGCAGATCCCGATGTACGTGCTGCCGGCGCTCGTCCGGCCCTTGGTGCGGCGCCTGGTGCCGGCCGGCGATCCGGCGCCGGCCGAGTCGGGCGGCGGCGCCCTGCCCAGGCGCTAGGCAGCTGCGCATCGGGCTATTCAAATCTGCGGCATTTCTGCCACAGGTTTTCCAGGGCGGCGGCAAGTGCTTCACATCGCTGGCCGTTTTTTGATGTCTGTGCTATCCGGTCTCTGCGGTGCGTGGTGCCTTTGGCGCGCGCTCGGTATAGACTGCACGCCTCGGATCGGGCCGAGGGCGCTCGTGTGCAGACGGTTGCCCGCCGGTCGACAAGAACCGGGGGCGGCCGGACGTCGGCAGGAACCAGGTCGGCAAGGGATCGGGACGGGGTGGACATGAACAAGCTGTCTTTCAGCTACCTTGGCAGGACCGCCATCGCTGGCGTGACCGCCGCCTTCCTGGTCACCGGCTGCGCCAGCAGCAGCAGCACGCAGACCGTCGACGGCTCGCAGGACCAGGGCATCTTCGGCCCGGACAACGACCCGCTTGAGTTCGTCAACCGCTTCACGTTCGCCTTCAACGACATGGTCGACACGCTGATCCTGCAGCCGGCGGCCGCGACCTATCGCTTCCTGGTGCCCGAGCCGGTGCAGAACGGCATCCGCAACGTGCTGCGCAACCTGAACGGCCCGGTGATCCTGGCCAACGACCTGCTGCAGGGCGAGTTCGACCGCGCCGGCGACACCTTCATGCGCTTCCTGATCAACTCGACGATCGGGCTTGCCGGCATCTTCGACGTCGCCAGCGACTGGGGCTACGAGTACCACGACGAGGACTTCGGCCAGACGCTGGGCTCCTGGGGCGTGGGCGAGGGCTTCTACCTCGTGCTGCCGATCCTCGGCCCCTCCAGCCTGCGCGACGGCGTCGGCATGGTGGTCGACAGCTACATGGACCCCTGGCCCTACGTGATCGACTACTTCGATCTGGTGGATGACTCCACCAAGGACTGGATCACCATCGGCCGCCGCGGCCTCGAGGGCCTGGACCTTCGCGCCCGCAACATCGAGACCATCGAGAACATCAAGAAGGATGCGGTGGACTACTACGCGCGCATCCGCACCCTATATCGTCAGAATCGCGAGGACGCGATCCGCAACGGCGAACTCGAGGAGATCCCGATCCCCGGCCTCTCGGACGAGGACTGGGAGAAGGACCCCTCGGCCGGCACCTCGCAGCAGAGCAACGTGACGAAGTAGAGCGAGCAGACTCATGCACAGCCGTCGAGCCTTCCTTGCCGCCACGGTGGCGGGCGGTGCCCTCGTGGGCATCGGTCTTGCGCCGCGCCTTGCCTTCGCCTCGATCGAGGACGATGCGCGAAACTTCCTGACCGACCTGGGCAATCGCGCCATCGCCGAACTGACCGACAAGTCGGCGCCTGAGACCGAGCGCGTGGCGCGCTTCCGCGCCCTGATGCGCGAGGCCATCGACTTCGCCCTGATCTCGCAGCAGGTGCTCGGCAAGTACTGGCGACAGACGGCGGCGGATCTGCGGAGCGAATTCAACAAGGTGCTGCGCGAGACGCTGATCCAGCGCTTCCTGCCGCTGTTCGACAAGTACGAGGGCGAGACCTTCGACGTGGTCTCCACCCGTACCAGCAGCAAGGACCCCAGCGTCGTGGCCGCGACGGTGAACGTGAAGGCACCGAACGGCAACATCGCCAAGGTCGAGTGGTACATGAAGCAGTCGGACTCGACGCTGAAGATCTACGACTTCTCGGCCGAGGGCGTGCGCCTGACCATCTCGCTGCAGGACGAGTACGATGCCGTGCTGCGCTCGGCCGACGGCGACGTCGCCGTGCTGATCGGCGAGATGAAGAAGAAGCTGCCGGCCGACGCCGTTCTCGACTGAGGGTCGCGGGGCCGACGCCTAGATCCTGGCCGTGACGAGTTCCCGGCGCGCCCGCGCCAGGATCTGCCAGGCCGAGTTCAGGAACAGCAGCGCCATGCCGCCGGCCACGGCCACGTCCGGCCAGCCGGTCGCGCTGCCCCACACGCCGGCCGCCGCCAGCAGCACCGCGACATTGCCGATGGCATCGTTGCGCGAGCAGAGCCAGGCGGAGCGTACGTTGGCATCGCCCTCCTGCCAGCGCAGCAGCAGCAGCACGCTGGCGAGGTTGGCCGCCAGCGCCAAGACGCCGACCACGCCCATCACCTCCGGCCGCGGCACTCCCAGGTGGAAGGCGGTCCAGATCGTCGAGCCCAGGACCCACAGCGCCAGAGCCAGCAGGCTGGCGCCCTTGAGCAGCGCGGTGCGCGCACGCCAGGCGGCCGGCTTGCCGATGGCCCAGAGCGAGAGCGCGTAGGTCAGGCTGTCGGCCAGGAAGTCCAGCGCGTCGGCCTGCAGGGCGCGCGAGCCGGCCAGCGCGCCAGCCGACATCTCCACCACGAAAAGCCCGGCGTTCAGCGCGATGACCAGCCAGAGCGCCCGGCGGTAGCCCGGATCCATGCCGGCGAAGACCGGCGGGTGGTGGTGCCCGCAATGACCGCCGTCGGCATGGTCGTGGCCGCGGCTGGTGCTATGGGCGTCGTCGTGACGGACAGGGGACATGGCAGGGCTCCAGCGGCGGGGGTTTGACCGCCGTCCCTTTCTGCCTACATCCTCTAGCGACTAGAGCTTCAAGAGGTTTCTGTCATGGACCTGACGATCGGGCAGCTGGCCCGGCAGAGCGGCGTCAAGGTGCCCACGATCCGCTTCTACGAGCAGATCGGCCTGCTGCCGCCGCCGCCCCGCAGCGAGGGCAACCAGCGGCGTTATGGCAAGGCCGCGGCCGAGCGCCTTGCCTTCATCCGCCATGCCCGCCAGCTTGGCTTCGAGGTCGAGGCGATCCGCGAACTGCTGCGCCTGGCGGCGCATCCCGACGCCCCCTGCCACGACGCCGACGCGTTGGCGGCCCGCCACCTGCGGGAGGTCGAGGCGCGCATCGAGCGCCTCACCCGCCTGCGCGACGAGCTGAAGCGCATGGTCGAGGCCTGCCACGGCGGCACGGCGGCCGAGTGCCGCGTGCTGCAGGTGGTCGGCGATCACGGCCTCTGCGAGGTACACGAGGCGACGGCAACGAACCCTCTCCCGGCGGGAGAGGGTGAGGCGGCGGGAGAGAGACAGCGCCCCTAGCGCCGTTCCAGCGGCTTGTACTTGATGCGGTGCGGCTGGTCGGCGGCGGCGCCGAGGCGGCGCTTCCGGTCGGCCTCGTAGTCCTGGTAGTTGCCTTCGTACCAGATCACCTGGCTGTCGCCCTCGAAGGCCAGGATGTGGGTGGCGATGCGGTCGAGGAACCAGCGGTCGTGGCTGGTCACCAGCACGCAGCCGCTGAAGTCCAGCAGGGCCTCCTCCAGCGAGCGCAGCGTGTCGACGTCCAGGTCGTTGGTCGGCTCGTCGAGCAGGATCACGTTGGCCTGGGTCTTCAGCATCTTCGCCAGGTGGACGCGGTTGCGCTCGCCGCCCGACAGCTGTCCGACCTTCTTCTGCTGGTCGCCGCCCCTGAAGTTGAAGGCGCCGACATAGGCGCGGCTGGGAATCTCGTGCTTGCCGAGCGGCAGCATCTCGAGGCCGCCGGAGATCTCCTCCCAGACCGTCTTGTTGCCGTTGAGGGCATCGCGGCTCTGGTCGACGTAGCCCAGCTTCACCGTGTCGCCGACGCGCAGCGTGCCGCCGTCCGGCTTCTCCTGCCCGACGATGAGGCGGAAGAGCGTGGTCTTGCCGGCGCCGTTCGGGCCGATGATGCCGACGATGGCGCCCTTGGGGATCTTGAACGAGAGGTCCTCGATCAGCAGGCGGTCGCCGAAGCCCTTCCTCAGGTGCTCGGCCTCGATCACCAGGTCGCCCAGGCGGGGACCGGGCGGCACGACGATCTGGCCCGGCTCCGGCGCCTTCTCGCTCTCCGCCTTCAAGAGCTCGTCATAGGCCTGCAGGCGGGCCTTGGACTTGGCCTGGCGGGCCTTGGGCGACTTGCGCACCCACTCCAGCTCGTGCTGCAGCTCCTTCTGGCGCGCGGTCTCCTGCTTCTCCTCCAGGGCCAGGCGCTTTTCCTTCTGCTCCAGCCACGAGGAGTAGTTGCCCTCCCAGGGAATGCCGTGGCCACGGTCCAGCTCGAGGATCCAGCCGGCGACGTTGTCCAGGAAGTAGCGGTCGTGGGTCACGCAGACCACGGTCGAGGGATACTCCTCCAGGAAGCGCTCCAGCCAGGCCACCGACTCGGCGTCCAGGTGGTTGGTCGGCTCGTCCAGCAGCAGCATGTCGGGCTTCGACAGCAGCAGGCGGCAGAGCGCCACGCGGCGGCGCTCGCCGCCCGACAGCTTGGTGACGTCCGCGTCGCCCGGCGGGCAGCGCAGCGCGTCCATCGCGATCTCCACCGTGCGGTCGAGGTTCCAGGCGTCGAGGTGGTCGATCTTCTCCTGCAGCTCCGCCTGCTCGGCGATCAGCTTGTCGAAGTCGGCGTCGGGCTCGGCGAAGGCGGCCGAGACCGCCTCGAAGCGGTCGAGCAGCGCCTTGGTCGCGCCGACACCCTCCATGACGTTGCCCAGCACGTCCTTCTTCGGGTCGAGGGCCGGCTCCTGCGGCAGGTAGCCGACGCGCACGCCGTCCGCGGCGAAGGCCTCGCCGTTAAAGTCCGGGTCGATGCCGGCCATGATCTTCAGCAGCGTCGACTTGCCCGAGCCGTTGAGGCCCAGCACGCCGATCTTCGCCCCCGGCAGGAAGTAGAGGCTGATGTCCTTCAGCACCTGCCGGCCGCCCGGGAAGGTCTTGGACAGGCGGCTCATCTGATAGATGTACTGATAGGACGCCAAGGCGTTCCTCCTCGGGTTGCTCTGCGCGCAAAGGGCTGAAGGCGCGCGATCCTAGCCGCCGCGCCCGATGGGTCAAGCATCACGCGACGATCCGGCGCTCACGGCCCTTTGGCTGCGACCACCCCTGCCTCGGGCTGCCTGCCCTGCCAACGCTGTCGAAGGATGGCTTGCCTGGCATTCTCCCGCATCTGGTTCTGAGGTGGGTGGAGAAATGAACCAGATACGCTCACGCAGTTGCAGATATAGTAAATAGATAGCGTTATACTGTCGTTTTACTATAAGTATTGAAAATATCTCTAGTGACTCTCAGTCCATGCCGTTAATTTCCTCGTCGCGGTCGCCGGTCGCGGCTGTTCTGGGTTGGATCGTGGGTGCCGTTTGCTTCGTTCGACTGAATGATGGCGATCGGGCGTCGCCTGTCACTTGGGGGAGGATTTGACATGCAGGGTATTCTTCGGCCGGCGGCCGGCCGCTGGATTTGCACAGCTTTGGCCCTTTTCGGCTGTCTGGCGACTGCGCGGACGGCGGATGCGCAGTGCGCGCCGGTCCCGGACAACAACGCGAACATCGTGACCTGCGCCACCGGCAGCGACATGGATATCGACCTGCAGGACGGCGATGACCAGCTCTTCCTCAGTGGCACGACTGTCACCGGCTTTTTGCGCGGCGGTGCCGGCAACGACACGGTGGTGGTCACTAGCTCCGACATCAGCGGCCTCACGGAGATGACCGGCGGGGGAGGCGACAACACCCTGACCTTCGATGGCTTCACCGGCATGCTTGGCGCCGCCATCACCGAGTGGCAGACGATCGAGTTCACCAACGGTACCGTGGCCATCTGGCGGCCGGATCCGATCTTCCAGCCCTTCCTGACGACCGGCGACTCCACGGCGCTGTTCGACGTGCAGGCCGGGTCCGAGATCTTCGTCCCAGCGGACGGCGTGGCGCTGAACGATGCGACCTACGTCGCCATCGACGAGGGCCGTTTCAACCTGGACGGTAAGATTCGGCTGGCCAACGGCGAGATCGGCGATCTCTTCACGGTGCAAAGCCAGAGTGGTCTTGGCACCGCGACCGGCAACGGCATCGTCCTGGTCGATGTCGTGGTCGACGACCTGATCAACGGCCCGAACATGGGGACCGGCGGTTCGGACGTCTTCTGGCTCGCGGTGGTGACGCCGCAGCCGGGGATGCACATCGGCCTGCTGCCCAACATCCTCGGCATCGGCCCGAAGGGCTTCACCGACGAGTTGATCCCACTGGCCATCGTGTCTGACTCGCCGGTGGTGACCGACCCCGACCTCTTCTACCTGGTCGGCGGCGACGTCACGGCCGGCAACTATGTCTACGACCTGGTCTATGTTCCCGACACCGTCTTCAACCAGAACGTCTTCGACCAGTGGTTCCTGCACAACATCGGCCTGTCGCCGGATCTCGCCACCTATGCGGTCAACCTGACCGTGGCGCAGCGGACCTGGGACGCCAACGTGCGGACCATGCGCGAACGCATGGGCTATCTGCATGGCGAGACGCCGAAGGCCGATCTCTTCGCCGCGCGCGAGGGCATGCAATACGCCAGCCTGAACGATGCGGCGGCGGATTCCGACCCGCTGCAGGTCAGCCGGCTGGACGGCGACGGCCCGGGCCGCGAGCTGGGCGTGAGCCTCTGGGTCAACGGCACCTTCGACTCGACCCATGACGATAGCAACGGTGCAGGCGACGTCGGCTACGACGGCCGCACCGACGGCGTGGTCGCGGGCGCCGACGTCGCGCTGGGCTCGCTATTCGGTGGCGACGACCGTCTCTTCCTCGGCCTCTTCGCCGGATACGGCAGCACACGCGCGGATTACAGCGAAAGCCTGGGCGACCTGACGCTCGACGGCACGATCCTCGGCGCCTACGCGACGCTGACGACGGGCGGCTTCTACCTCGATGCCGTGGTGGCTTGGCAGTCGCTCGACTTCGAGAGCCACAACGCAGTGACCACGGGCGATGCGCGGTATGACGGCCATGCCGTGGGCGGCTCGCTGGAGGCCGGCTATCGCCTGGACCTCGGCGGCGTGGACCTGGAACCGCAGGTGCAGCTCACCTATGTCAACGTCTCGCACGAGGACTTTGTCGATTCGATCGGTGCCGTGGTCGCGGCCGACCAGGGCGCGTCGCTGCAGCTGCGCGGCGGCATCCGGGCCTCGACGACCGTTGAAATCGGCGACGGCGTCCAGCTACGGCCCTACGTCGATCTCAGCGTGATCCACGAGTTCTTCGACGGGAACCGCGTGGTCGTGCTGGGTGGCACGTTCGAAGATGCGCTCTACGACACCGCGTTCGAAGTGGGCGGCGGCGCGGCGTTGGGCCTGCCGAACGGCATGCAGGTCTTCCTCGACGTCGACTATCGCGCGGCGTCGGACTACAGCAGCGTCAACGGTGTGGTGGGCCTGCGCCTTTCTTTCTGACAGGGGTTCCCTCTCTCCCATCAGGTGCGGCAGGACGCGCCGCGGATCTCTGATCCGCGGCGCGTTCGGCGATTCCCGCCTGCGCTACGGGTGCGCCCGTCTCGCCCGCCGATCCCCGCCTCGGTCTTGTCGTCCTGTCCGCCTGGCAGCGGCGCGCTAAGCGGTGCACTGCCTCGCGGGCGAGTGGTTTCCCGGAAATAAACGCATGTGGTTTGCGATAAATGCGCATGGGGAACTGCGGCGCAAAAAATGCGCGCATAACATACTATACTACACTATATAGCTATATTTCTTATTGCGGATACCCGCTTCCCTCGAAAGACTCCCCCGCGCAGGTGGCTGCGCGCTGCGATTACAGCCGCATGAAGGGCCAGGCGGGGGCTTGGTCCTGCAAGTCGAGTGGATAGTGGGGGAACACGGCGATGCTTAATCAACTATGCAGACTCACGGGCGGCGCCTTCCGGCTCGCCCACGGCGCGGCGACCCGGTCGGCTGCCTCGCTCGCGCTCTTCGGGACGCTGCTCCTGCTGTCGGCGGCCCTGCCTTCCGGGCCGGTGATGGCCCAGTGCATGGGCACGATCGACGGCGGCGACAACAGCGTCACCTGCAACATGGGCAATGAGGTCGCGTCAGTCAGCCTGCTCGGCGGCAATGACACGCTGAATATCTCGGGGACCTATTTTCTCGGTATCCACAGCATCTTTGGCAACGATGGAAACGATACCCTGACCATCACTGGCGGGACCTTCGATTCACTGAATGTCAGTTCGAACATCGCTGGCGGTGACTTTGGCCAACTGACGTCGGCGGGCAACGATACACTCACGCTCGACGGCTTCACGGGCAAGCTCTCGTTCCAGGTCTACAACTGGGACACCATCAACGTCGTCGGTGGCTCGGACTTCCAGTACGAGCCGGGGCTGGGCATCTTCTACCCCAGGCTCGACCAGATGAATCCCGATGCGGTCTTCAACATCGCAGCCGGATCCAGGGTCAGCGTCGCGGCGGACGGCAACCCCCTGAACGATACCATCGTGACCGGCATCGGCAGGGGCGAGTTCCGGCTGAACGGCCTGGTCGATCTGGCCAATGGCGAGGTTGGCGACCTGTTCTTCGTGGAGTCCCAGGGCGGTACCTATAGTGGTACCGGCAGCGTGGCCCTGGATGCGTTCTTCGATGGCGCGACCGGCGGGTCCGACATCTTCTGGGTCACCTTTGCCACGGCTGAAGCCGGAACCAGCATCGGGCTCCAGGTCGATGTCGTCGGCATCGGCGCGGAGGGCTTCATGCTCCCGGTCGCACTCCAATCGCGCGATGCCATGAACGGTGCGCCCGCCTCGCCCGACACCTTCTATCTCGAGGGCGGCGTGGCTTCGAGCGGCAACTATCTCTTCGACCTGGTCTTCGTGCCCGACGCCATCGTCATCCAGGACAGCATCAACGACGGCTGGTTCCTGACCACTATCGGACTGGCCAGCGGCTATCAGACCCATGTGACGGCGGCCCAGCGGCTGTTCCAGACCAACATGCAGACCATGCGCGAGCGCATGAGCTATCTGCGTGGCGAGGTCTATGGCGATGACCACATGGAGGATGCCGCGACCGGCGAGCAGTCCGCCGATCTCGGCTCGGCCGACTATGCCGAGCAGCAAGCGGAGATGGACGGCGGTCGCCCGGGTCGCGACGAAGGCATCAGCGTCTGGGTGGATGGCCGCTTCGATCACACCGAGGACGAGCAGGACGGCATGTTCGACGTCGGCTACACCAGCAACGCCAACGGGGTCCTGGTCGGCGGCGACTATGCCCTGGACGGTATCTTCAGCGGTAGCGACCGGCTGCTGCTCGGCGCCTTTGCCGGCTATGGCAGCACCGATGCCGACTACGACGCGGCCTTCACGGGCAACTTCGATGTGAGCGGTCCGATGGTGGGTGCCTACGCCACCTACCTCAGTGGCTTTGGCCTTTATCTGGACGGCGTCCTCGCGTACCAGCGCCTGCACTTCGACAGCGTGAACGACACCACGACGGCGACCGCAAGCTACGATGGCGACGCCTTCGGCCTCTCGCTGGAGGCGGGCTACCGCGTCAACCTCGGCGGCGGCTTCGAGATCGAGCCGCAGGTGCAGCTGAGCTACACCAACGTCACGCACGAGGACTTTGTCGACTCGGTCGGTACGACCGTCAGCGACGACGAGGGCTATTCGCTGCAGTTGCGCGGCGGGCTCAGGGCATTCACCACCTTCGACATCACCGACGATGTGTCGATTCGCCCGCACGTCGACGTCGGCGTGGTGCATGAGTTTGCCGAGGACAACAGCGTCGTCGTGCTTGGCTCGACGTTCAAAGACGCACTCTATGAGACCGCCATCGAGGTCGGTGGTGGCTTCACGGTGGACTTCCCCTACGGGATGAAAGTCTTCGTCGACGTCGACTATCGCGGTGCGGACAACTACAACAACGTGAACGGTATGGTCGGCCTACGCCTTTCCTTCTGAGGCATCGCCGACGGCTTTTGCGCTTGGCAATGCGCCGCGGACCCCTGGTCCGCGGCGCGTTGTCGTTTACGGCCCCGGGCCCGGCGCCGCGGAGTTGCTGGACTCTCGCGCATGCCGAAGCGTGCGACCGGGTCGACTGGGCAGGAGGGCGGTCCGCGTCTGCTCGCCGGCGGCAACCCACAGATCGCCAAGGGTGAGGGCGAGGCGCCGGTGCAGGCCTGTATCGCCGCCACGCCTGGCTGGAAGCGCGCGGTGGCGCAGCAACTCGATGCGCTGGCGTCGCGGGCCGTGCCGGGCCTGTGCAAGGCGGTGAGGTGGAACTCGCCCTTCCTCAGGGCCGCGGAGGGCGGCTGGTTCCTGTCCCCGCATTGCTTCATCCGCTACGCGACAGTCGCCTTCCTGCCCGGCGCCGCCCTCGTTCCGCCGCCGCCGGTCAGTCCGAAGAACGCCGAGACGCGCCAACTGCGCATTGCCGAGGGCGAGGCAGCGGACCTGGCGCAGTTCGAGGCCTGGTTCCGCCAGGCCAGCCGCCTGCCTGGCTTGCGGCTCTTGCGTCGCGCCAGAGGCGTCGCGGCGCACTTCTGGAACAAAAATAGAACGCATCTCCATCTGGTGTTGCCGTCGACGTCGCAAGACGAGGACTTGTGGAGTCTTTATATGGAACTGGAACAAATCAAGAATACTTTGCCGCAACCCTTGAGATTTTCTAGATAATTACTCCCGGTGTCGTTGACACCCATGTTGGCCCATGCTATCCCACACAGACCCATATGTGACACTGCCGTGGTGTTTCCGCGTCCCTGCGGCCCGGCGGCGGTGGATCGGGACGAGGCCCGGGGAGGCCGCGGTGGGGCCGCGGAGAGCGGGCAGGGGAAGGGGTGGCCGTGGCGATCTTCACGTCCGAGTTCAGCTTCAAGGTCGACCGCAAGGGCCGCGTCTCGGTCCCGGCGGACTACCGGGCTGCGCTCGCGACGCAGAGCTTCCAGGGCATCGTCGTCATCCCCGCCTTCGGCGAGCAGGCGCTCGACGGCTACGCCCACGACCGCCTGGAGCGCATGGCCCAGGCCCTCGACCACCCGGAGATCTACAGCGAGGAGGAGATGGAGGAGGCGCAGTTCCTCTTCTCCGAGGCGCGCCGCCTGCCGTTCGACGGCGAGGGCCGCATCCTGCTGCCCGAGGAGTGCATGGCGCACGCCGGCCTGACCGAGAGCGTGACCTACGCCGGCATGGGCAACCATTTCCGCCTCTGGAACCCGGAGGCCTTTGCCGCGCACAAGGCGAAGATCCGCCAGCAGGCCGCCGCCAAGGGCCGTCCGCTGCGCCTGCGCCCCGTGCCGCCGGTACCGGGCAAGGGGGCGTGATCGGCCATGACCAGCCCGGCCCACATCCCCGTCCTCCTGTCCGAGGTGCTGGACGCGCTCCAGCCGCGTGACGGCGGACGCTATCTCGACGGCACCTTCGGGCGCGGCGGCTATGCCCGCGCCATCCTGGCCGCCGCCGATACTTGCGTGCTGGGCCTCGATCGCGACCCCGCCGCGGTGGCCGAGGGCCGGCGGCTGGAGGCCGAGGCGCCGGGCCGCTTCGTCATGCGCCAGGGGCGCTTCGGCGAGATGGACCGCCTGGCGGCCGAGGCCGGATTCGAGCGGCTCGACGGCATCGCCCTCGATCTCGGCGTCTCCTCGCCGCAGCTGGATGAGGCCGAGCGCGGCTTCTCCTTCCGCCAGGACGGCCCGCTGGACATGCGCATGGGCGCCGACAGCGAGGGCAGCGACAGCGCCGCCGACCTGGTGAACGGCGCCAGCGAGGAGCGGCTCGCCGACATCTTCTTTCACCTGGGCGAGGAGCGCCGCGCCCGGCAGGTCGCCCGCGCCATCGTCGCCGCGCGCGCCGAGGCGCCGATCCTGCGGACCGGCCAGCTGGCAGAGATCGTGCGCCGCGCCGTGCCCAAGGCGAAGGACGGCATCGACCCGGCAACCCGCAGCTTCCAGGCCCTGCGCCTGGCGGTGAACGACGAGCTGGGCGAGCTGGAGCGCGGCCTGGCCGCGGCCGAGCGCCTGCTGGCGCCGGGCGGGCGCCTCGCCGTCGTCGCCTTCCATTCGCTGGAGGACCGGGCGGTGAAGCGCTTCCTGGCCGAGCGCGCCACCGACCGGCCGCGCGGCTCGCGCCATCTGCCGGACGCGCCCGGCGGCTACGTCGCCAGCTTCCGTCTGCTGTTCAAGGGCGCGGTGAAGCCCGGCCAGCAGGAGATCCGCCTGAACCCGCGCGCCGCCTCGGCGCGGCTGCGCGCCGCCGAGCGCGTCGAGACCTGGGGAGGCGCCGCATGAGCCGCCTCTCCTTCGCCCTGCTGCTGCTGATCGCGCTGATCGCCGCCATCGGCGTCTTCGTGCTGAAGCATCAGGTCCAGAAGCTGGAGGCCGAACTCGCCTCCGTGCATCGCGAGATCGTCACCGACCAGGAGGCCCTCCACGTCCTCAAGGCCGAATGGTCGCACCTCAACCAGCCGGAGCGCCTGAAGGACCTGGCCTCCCGCTACCTTTCCCTCGTACCGCTCGCACCAGGCCAGATCGTGCGGTTCGAGGCGCTTCCTTTCCGGGCCGCAGATCCGGCGGTTGGGATACTTCCCGACTCGTCCCAGTCCCTGCCGGGCGGCCCCACTCTGGCCAGCGCGGGAGCACGGCAATGATCCGACGTTCCGCTCCCTTGTCCCGTCCCTGCCACCCGTGCGGACTGGATCTCCGGCCAACCCGGGGTCCGGTCATCGAGCTCGAGGGCCGTGCCAAGCACGCCCTGGAGACCGGCCGGACTCGTCTGGTGGCCGCAGGCTTGGGCTTCGCGCTGGCCTTTTTTCTTCTCGCCTGGCGTCTGGTCGATCTCGGCATGGGCGGCGCCGCCGCCGAGCCCGGGATCGTCGAGACGACCACGGCGCCCCTGGCGACCGGGCGGGCCGACATCGTCGACCGCAACGGCGTGGTGCTGGCGACCACGCTGCCGACCGCCTCGCTCTATGCCGACGCCCGCCTGGTGACCGACCCGGCGGGCGCGGCCAAGGCGCTGCACGCCGTGCTGCCCGAGACCAGCGAGGCGGCGCTGGCCGAGCGTCTGGCCAGCGGCCGCGCCTTCGTCTGGCTGGAGCGCCAGCTCTCGCCGCGCGAGCAGTACGAGGTCAACCGCCTGGGGATTCCCGGCCTGTCGTTCCAGCGCGAGATGACGCGCGTCTATCCGCAGGGCGACCTGACGGCGCACATCGTCGGCTTCACCAACGTCGACAACCGCGGCCTCGCCGGCATCGAGCAGGCCTTCGACGAGCGGCTGCGCGGCACGACCGAGCCGCTAGCGCTCTCCATCGACCTGCGCGTGCAGGACCTGGTGGCCGAGGAAGTGGCCAAGGGCATCGCCGAGTACGAGGCGATCGGCGGCGTCGGCATGGTGCTGGACCTCTCCACCGGCGAGCTGCTGGCCAGCGTCTCGCTGCCGACCTTCGATCCGCTGAAGGCGGGCAGCGCCAGCGACGAGCAGCGTTTCAATCGGGCCACGCTCGGCAGCTACGAGATGGGCTCGACCTTCAAGATCTTCACCACCGCGATGGCGCTGGAAGAGCACACCATCACGCTGGCCAGCGGCTATGACGCCACCCATCCGCTGAAGGTCGGCCGCTTCACCATCGAGGACTTCAAGGGCAAGCACCGCTGGCTCTCGGTGCCCGAGATCATCATCTACTCCTCGAACATCGGCGCGGCGCAGATGGGCCGCGACGTCGGCACCGAGCGGCAGAAGCGCTACCTCGCCGCGCTTGGCCTTACGCACAGGGCGGACATCGAGCTGCCGGAAAATGCCGCGCCGCAGGTGCCTTCGCCCTGGCGCGACATCAACACATTGACGATCTCGTTCGGCCACGGTATCGCCGTCTCGCCCCTGCAGCTTATTACCGCGGTGGGCGCCACCATCAACGGCGGCATCTTCCGCCCCTCGACCTTCCTCAAGAACGAGAACGGTACTCCTGGCGTGCGCATCCTGTCGGAAGAGACCTCGGCCGACATCCGTTGGCTGTTGCGCCTGAACGCGATGGTCGGCTCGGGCAAGAAGGCCAACGTCGAGGGCTACCTCGTCGGCGGCAAGACCGGCACGGCCGAGAAGCTGACCCAAGGTCACTACGCCAAGGACAAGCGCGTCGCCTCCTTCGTCGGCGCCTTCCCGATGGACAATCCCCGCTACCTGGTCCTGGTGATGATCGACGAGCCCAAGCCGCAGCCGGAGACCGGCGCCTGGGCTACCGGCTCGGTCGTCGCCGCCCCCGTCACCGGGCGCATCATCGCCCGCCTTGGCCCCCTGCTGGGCGTCGCTCCCATCGCGCCGGACATCGCCCAGGAAACCGACGAGGAACTGATCCCCGTCGTGGCCAAGGCGAAGTGGGGCGGGGGGCGCACGCTTGCGTCTAACTGACTTGCTTGCCCGCGCCAACGCCCCCCTCAATGCCGAGCTCAATCCCGATCCGGAAATTGAAGGCCTGACCGCCGACAGCCGCGCCGTGCGGCCAGGATTCCTCTTCGCCGCGCTGCCCGGTGCCAAGGCCGACGGGCGCGACTTCATCGACCAGGCCGTGGCCCAGGGCGCGGTCGCCGTGCTGGCGCCGGCAGGGACGAAACTGAAGCGCCAGCACAGGTCCGTGCGGCTGATCCAGGACGAGAACCCGCGCCGGCGCCTGGCGCTGCTGGCCGCCGCGTTCTTCGGCCGCCAGCCCAGGCAGGTGGCCGCCGTCACCGGCACCAGCGGCAAGACCTCGGTCGCGCACTTCACCCGCCTGCTGTGGGAACTGACCGGCCATAGGGCGGCGAGCCTCGGCACGCTGGGCCTGGTGCCCGCGGACGCGCTGGTGTTCCAGCCACCCTCGCTCACCACGCCCGATCCCGTGGCGCTGATGCGCAGCCTCGCCGGCCTCGCCACCGCCGGCTACGAGCATGTGGTGATGGAGGCCTCCTCGCACGGCCTCGACCAGTTTCGCCTGGACGGCATCCGCCCGGTGGCGGCGGCCTTCACCAACCTCTCGCGCGAGCACCTCGACTACCACGCCGACATGGCGGCCTACTTCGCCGCCAAGCGCCGGCTCTTCGCCGACCTGCTGGCCGAGGGCGGCACCGCGGTACTGAACCTCGACGCGCCGGAAAGCGCCGATCTGCTGGCGCTGGCGAAGCAGCGGCGCCTCAAGACCATCACCTTCGGGGCGGCCGAGGCGGCCGACCTGCGCCTCGTCGAGCGCCGGCCGACCGCCACCGGCCAGGACCTGCACCTTGCGATCCACGGCGCACGCCAAGGCGTGGCACTGCCGCTGATCGGCGACTTCCAGGCGATGAACGTGCTGGCGGCGCTGGGCCTCTGCCTCGCCACCGGCGGCGCGCTGCCGCAGCTGCTGCTGGCGCTGCCCAAGCTCGGCGTCGTGCCGGGCCGCCTGGAGCATGTCGGCACGACGCCGGCCGGCGGCCAGGTCTATGTCGACTACGCGCACAAGCCGGCGGCGCTGGAGGCCGTGCTGAAGACCATCCGCCCGCACGTTGCCGGGCGCCTCTGGGTGGTGTTCGGCTGCGGCGGCGACCGCGACCGCGGCAAGCGGCCGATCATGGGCGCCATCGCCGCGCGGCTGGCCGACCAGACCATCGTGACCGACGACAATCCGCGCAGCGAGGCACCGGCGGCGATCCGCCAGGAGATCCTGTCCGCGGCGCCCGGCGCGCTGGAGCTCGGCGACCGCCGTGCCGCCATCGCCGCCGCGCTGCTCGGCCTCAAGCAGGGCGACGGCCTGGTGATCGCCGGCAAGGGCCACGAGAGCGGCCAGATCGTCGGCGCCATCACCCATCCCTTCGACGACCGCCAGGTCGCCCGCGAACTGCTGTCGCAGATGGAGGCCGCATGACCCGGCCGCCCGCGTCCAATCCCTTGTGGACCCGCGACGAGGCGGTGGCGGCGACCGGCGGCACCTGCCCGGCCGACTGGCAGGCCACCGGCGTCTCGATCGACAGCCGCACGCTGCAGCCGGGCGAGCTCTTCGTCGCCCTGGCCGGCCCGACGCACGACGGCCACGACTATGTCGCCAAGGCGCTGGCGGCCGGCGCCGCGGCGGCGCTGGTGCACCGCCTGCCCGAGGGCCTGGCCAAGGACGCGCCGCTGCTGCTGGTCGCCGACACGCTGGAGGGCCTGCGCCGCCTGGGCGCCGCCGCGCGTGCCCGCAGTCAGGCCACCTGCTTCGCCGTCACCGGCTCGGTCGGCAAGACCTCGACCAAGGAGATGCTGCGCCATGTGCTCGCGGCGCAGGCCCCGGCCTTCGCCGCGGCGGCCAGCTTCAACAACCACTGGGGCGTGCCGCTGACCCTGGCGCGCCTGCCGGCCGACGCGCGCTATGCCGTGTTCGAGATGGGCATGAACCATGCCGGCGAGATCCGCCCGCTGAGCAAGCTGGCGCGCCCGCACGTCGCGCTGGTGACGCAGATCGCCCCGGCGCATATCGAGTATTTCCCCGACGGCCTGGTCGGCATCGCCGATGCCAAGGCGGAGATCTTCGAGGGGCTGGAGCCCGGCGGGCACGCGATCATCAACCGCGACGCGCCGCAGGCCGAGCGCCTGATCGCCCGTGCCCAGACGCTGGGTGCCCGCATCATGACCTTCGGCCGTCACGCCGATGCCACGGTCCGCCTGCTGGATCTGTCGCTGCACGCCACCTGCAGCGCGATCCGCGCCAAGGTGGGGCGCGAGACCCTCGACTACTGCCTCTCCCTGCCGGGCGAACACATGGCGATGAACTCCCTGGGCGTGCTGGCCGCCGTGCAGGCGGCCGGCGCCGACACGGTCAAGGCCGCGCAGGCCATGGCCAGCCTCGAGGGCCTGAAGGGCCGTGGCCAGCGGCGCCAGGTGCCGTTGGGTCCTGGCGCGATCGAACTGATCGACGACAGCTACAACGCCAATCCCGTCTCCATGGCCGCAGCCTTCGCCGTGCTCGGCCAGGCGAAGCCCGGTCCCGGCGGGCGCCGCATCGCCGTGCTGGGCGACATGCTGGAACTCGGCGCCGAACGCGACGCGCTGCACGCCGGCCTGGCCGGCCCGCTGCTGGCCGCCGGCGCCGACCTGGTCTTTGCCTGCGGCCCCGCCATGGCGGCGCTGGTCGCCGCGCTGCCCAAGGCCAAGGTCGGCGCGCATGCCGGGGATTCGGCCGCGCTGGCGCCGCGCCTGCTGGCGGCGCTGCGGCCCGGCGACGTGGTGCTGGTGAAGGGGTCCCTCGGCTCGCGCATGGCGCGGATCGTCGAGGCGCTGACGCAGCCGCCGCCGGCGGCGGCCTCGGCCTAGCGGGGAGGAAGGGGGCAATGCTCTATCATCTCTTCGTCCCGCTGGCCGACGATGTCAGCTTCTTCAACGTCTTCCGCTACATCACCTTCCGTAGCGGCGGGGCGGTGATGACCGCGCTGCTGATCTCCTTCCTGCTGGGGCCGCGGGTCATCCGCTGGCTGAAGTCGAAGCAGCCGGGCGGCCAGCCGATCCGCAGCGACGGGCCGGAAAGCCACCTGCTGACCAAGAAGGGCACGCCCACCATGGGCGGCTTCCTGATCCTGATCTCGCTGACGGTTTCCACCCTGCTCTGGGCGGACCTCACCAACGGCTACGTCTGGGTCGTGCTCTTCGTCACCCTGGGCTTCGGCGCGGTCGGCTTCGGCGACGACTACCTGAAGCTCACCAAGAAGAATCCCAAGGGCCTGCCCGGCAAGCTGAAGCTGGTGGTGCAGTTCGCCATCGCCGGCGGCGCCGCGGTCTGGATCAACTACCTGGCGCCCGAGGGCATGGCGACGCACCTCTCGGTGCCCTTCTTCAAGACCGTGCTGGTCGACCTCGGCTGGTTCTTCATCGTCTTCTCGATGTTCGTCATGGTCGGCGCCTCGAACGCGGTGAACCTGACCGACGGCCTCGACGGCCTCGCCATCGTGCCGGTGGCGATCGCCGCCGCCTGCTTCGCGCTCATCGCCTATCTCGCCGGCAACAGCGTCTTTGCCGAGTACCTGCAGATCATCTTCGTGCCCGGCACCGGCGAACTGGCGGTGCTCTGCGGCGCGCTGATCGGCGCCTCGCTGGGCTTCCTCTGGTTCAACGCGCCGCCGGCCATGGTCTTCATGGGCGACACCGGCTCGCTCGCCTGCGGCGGCGCGCTCGGCACCATCGCGGTCGCTGCCAAGCACGAGCTGGTGCTGGTCATCATCGGCGGCCTCTTCGTGCTGGAGACCGTGTCGGTCATCGTCCAGGTCGCCTCCTTCAAGATGACCGGCAAGCGGGTCTTCCGCATGGCGCCGCTGCACCATCACTTCGAGAAGAAGGGCTGGGCGGAGCCGACCGTCGTCGTGCGCTTCTGGATCATCGCCGTGGTGCTGGCGCTGATCGGCCTCTCCACCCTGAAGCTGAGGTAGCGATGCCCCAGCAACAGACCCTCGACCTCAGCTTCGCCAGGAACCGCCGCTACGCCGTGCTCGGCCTCGGCAAGTCGGGCCTGGCCAGCGCGCGCGCCCTGGCGGCGGCCGGCGCCGAGGTGCTGGCCTGGGACGATACGCCCGCCGCGCGCGACAAGGCGGCCGGCGTGCCGCTCCGCGACCTCGCCGGACTGGACTGGCAGGGCGTCGAGGCGCTGGTGCTCTCGCCCGGCATTCCCCACACCTGGCCGCGGCCGCATCCCGTGGCCGCCGCCGCCAAGGCAGCCGGCCGGCCGATCGTCGGCGACATCGAGCTGCTGGCCCTGGCCGAGCCCGCGGCGCGCTACGTCGGCATCACCGGCACCAACGGCAAGTCGACCACCACGGCGCTGATCGGCCATCTGCTGCAGCAGGCAGGCCGGCGCATCGCCGTCGGCGGCAACCTCGGCACGCCGGCGCTGACCTTCCCGGCGCTGGGCACGGACGGCATCTACGTGCTGGAGATGTCGAGCTATCAGCTCGAGCTGATCCAGCACCTGACCTTCGACGTCGCCATCCTGCTGAACATCACGCCGGACCACCTGGACCGCCACGGCGGCATGGCCGGCTATATCGCCGCCAAGCGCCACGTCTTCGATGGTCAGAAGGCGCCGCAGGTCGCCATCGTCGGCATCGACGACGCGGCTTCTGCCGCTATCGCGGCGGAGCTGACGAGCGATCCCAACCGTCGCGTCTGGCCGCTGTCGGTCGAGAACGCGGCGCCCGGCGGGCTCTACGTCGCGGATGGCTGGCTGGTCGACGATACGGAAGGACAGGCCGCGCGCCGCCTGGACCTGGGGTCGCTGCCGCGCCTGCCGGGCCGCCACAACTGGCAGAACGTGCTGGCGGCCTATGGCGCGCTGCGCGCCCTCGCGGTGCCGGCCGAGACGATCCTCCGGCACCTGCCGGGCTTCCCTGGCCTGGCGCACCGCCAGGAGCTGGTGGGCGAGCGCGACGGCGTGCGCTTCGTAAACGATTCCAAGGCGACCAACGCCGACGCCACGGCCAAGGCGCTCGGCTGCTACGAGGCGATCTACTGGATCCTCGGCGGTCGCGCCAAGGAGACCGGCCTGGCCGGGCTGGAGCCCTTCTTCCCGCGCATCCGCCAGGCCTTCCTGATCGGCGAGGCGACCGCCGCCTTCCGCCCGGTGCTGGACCGGGCCGGCATCGCCACCGCGGCCTGCGGCGAGCTGCCGGCGGCAGTCGCGGCGGCCTGGAAGGCGGCGCGGCAGGACGCGGTCAAGGACGCCGTGGTGCTGCTCTCGCCGGCCTGCGCCTCCTTCGACCAGTATCCGAACTTCGAAGTGCGGGGCGACCACTTCCGCCAGCTCGTCCAGCTCCTGCTGGAAGGCGGTGAGGCATGAGCTTCGCCCGCACCGACCAGTCCGTGCTGGGCCGCTGGTGGTGGACCGTCGACCGCTGGCAGCTCGTCGCCGTCGCGCTGCTGATGGGCCTCGGCGCGCTCTTCATGCTGGCGGCCTCGCCGGCCGCGGCCGACCGCATCGGCCTGGCCGATCCTTTCCAGCTCGCCCGCCGCCACATCCTGATGATCCCGCTGTCGGTGGCGCTGATGCTGGCGGTCTCGCTGCTGAACCCGCGTTCGGTCAGGCGCCTGGCGGTGATCTGCTTCCCCTTCTTCCTGGCCATGCTGGCGGCGACGCTGGTGATGGGCAGCGAGATCAAGGGCGCGACGCGCTGGATCACCCTGGCGCACATCTCGATCCAGCCCTCGGAGTTCGTGAAGCCCTGCTTCGCGGTCTTCGCCGCCTGGCTCTTCGCCGCCGGCCGGCTGCAGGACGGCGTGCCCGGCGCGCTGCTGGCCTTCGGGCTCTATGCCGCCACCGCGCTCTGCCTGCTGCTGCAGCCCGACGTCGGACAGACCGTGGTGCTGACGGCGATCTTCGGCGTGCAGTTCTTCCTGGCCGGCCTGCCGATCCTCTGGGTCGTCGGCCTGGCGGCCGCCGGCATCGGGCTGCTCACCACGACCTATTTCCTCTTCCCGCACGTCGCGGCGCGCGTCGACACCTTCCTCGACCCCGACGCCGGCGATACCTACCAGGTGCAGCGCGCGCTGGAGGCCTTCCACAACGGCGGCCTGTTCGGCCGCGGTCCGGGCGAGGGCACGGTGAAGGACTTCCTGCCGGACTCGCACTCAGACTTCATCTTCGCCGTCGCGGGCGAGGAGTTCGGCATCGTCGTCTGCCTCTTCCTGGTGGCGCTCTTCGCCTTCGTCGTGCTGCGCGGCTTCGCCAAGCTGCTGAGCGAGACCAACCTCTTCATCCTGCTGGCCGCCACCGGTCTGCTGACGCAGATCGGCCTGCAGGCCTTCATCAACATGGCCTCCTCGCTGCACCTCATCCCGACCAAGGGGATGACGCTGCCCTTCATCTCCTACGGCGGCTCCTCCTACCTGGCGCTGGCGCTGGGCATGGGCATGGTGCTGGCCCTGACGCGGCGCCGCCCTGCGGCGCGGGAGGACTGGTGATGGCTCCGCAGAAGGCCCCCCTGATCGTCATCGGCGCCGGCGGTACCGGCGGGCACATGTTCCCGGCCGCCGCGCTGGCCCGCACCCTGCTGGAGCGCGGCTACCGCGTGGCGCTGCTGACCGACCGGCGCGGCCAGGGCTTCGGGCCGGATCTGTCGGAGGTCGAGACCTACCGCCTCTCCGCCGGCGCGGTGCTCGGCACCTCGCCCTGGCGCAAGCTGATGGCCGCGCTGCAGCTGGTGCGCGGCGTGTTCCAGGCGCGGCGCCTCCTGAAGAAGCTGGGTGCCACGGCGGTGGTGGGCTTCGGCGGCTATGCCTCGCTGCCGGCGGTCTGGGCCGGCGCCGGGCGCGGCCTCAAGGTCGTGCTGCACGAACAGAACGCCGTCGCCGGCCGGGCCAACCGCCTGCTGGCCAGGAAGGCGACGCAGATCGCCACCTCCTTCGCCGCGGTGCAGGGCCTGACCGAGGACGAGCGCGCGCGCTGCGTGCTGACCGGCAACCCGGTGCGTGGCGCCATCGCCGAGGTCGGGCGCCGGCCCTATGCCGTGCCCGGGCCGAAGGACCGCCTGACCCTGCTGGTCACCGGCGGCTCGCAGGGCGCGCGCGTCTTCAACGAGCTGCTGCCGGCCGCGGTCTGCCGCCTGCCGGCCGCGCTCAAGGCGCGCCTCACCGTCTGCCAGCAGGTGCGCGGCCAGGACCTGTCCGAGGTGCAGGCGCTCTACCAGGCCTGCGGCGTCGAGGCGGTGCTGAAGTCCTTCTTCGACGACATGCCGCAGCGCCTGGCGGCCGCCAGCCTGCTGGTCTGCCGCTCCGGCGCTTCCACCGTGGCCGAGCTGGCGGCGGCCGGCCGCCCGGCGGTACTGGTGCCCTATCCCTTCGCCGCCGACGACCACCAGCGCGCCAATGCCGAGGCCTTCGCCGCCGCCGGCGGCGGCTGGGTCATGCCGCAGGGCGAACTCTCGGTCGAGAGCCTGGCCGCGCAGCTCCAGCGGCTCTTCGAGGAGCCGGCGACCCTGGTGCGTGCCGCCGGTGCCGCCCGCGCCTTCGCGCAGGAGCGCGCGGCCGAGCGCCTGGCCGACCTGGTGCTGGGCACCTTGAGGAGCAACGGGAACTCTGGTCCCCGGGGCCAGGAGGCCGCGGCATGAGGGCCCTGCCACTCGACATCGGCCTCATCCACTTCATCGGCATCGGCGGCATCGGCATGTCCGGTATCGCCGAGGTGCTGCACAACCTGGGCTATCAGGTGCAGGGCAGCGACCTGGCCGACGGCGGCAACGTGCAGCGCCTGCGCGCCCTCGGCATCCCGGTCGCCATCGGGCACCGCGCCGAGAACCTGGGCGAGGCGCAGGTCGTCGTCGTCTCCTCGGCGGTGAAGAAGGGCAATCCCGAGCTGGAGGCGGCGCGCGAGCGCTTCCTGCCGGTGGTGCGCCGTGCCGAGATGCTGGCCGAACTGATGCGCCTGAAGTGGTCGATCGCCATCGGCGGCACGCACGGCAAGACCACCACGACCTCGATGATCGGCACGCTGATGGAGACCGCGGGCCTCGACCCGACGGTGATCAACGGCGGCATCATCAACGCCTACGGCACCAACACGCGCCTGGGCGCCGGCGACTGGATGGTGGTCGAGGCGGACGAGAGCGACGGCACCTTCACCAAGCTGCCGGCGGTCATCTCCATCGTCACCAACATGGACCCCGAGCACCTCGACTTCTACGGCACGGTCGAGGCGATGAACGCGGCCTACCAGACCTTCATCCAGAACATCCCCTTCTATGGCTTCGCCGTGCTCTGCATCGACCATCCCGTGGTGCAGAGCCTGATCGGCAAGGTCGACGACCGCCGCATCGTGACCTACGGCTTCTCGGCCGCGGCCGAGGTGCGCGGCGTCAACGTGCGGCCCGAGGCCGAGGGCTTCCGCTTCGACGTGGTCTTCGCGCCGCGCGGCGGCGCGCCGGAGAGCGCGGTGCGCGACCTGGCGCTGCCCATGCTGGGCACCCACAACGTGCAGAACTCGCTGGCGGCCATCGCCATCGCGCACGAGATGGGCCTGGGCGAAGAGGTGATCCGCACGACGCTCGCCAGCTTCAAGGGCGTGAAGCGCCGCTTCACCAAGACCGGCACGGTGAACGGCATCACCGTGATCGACGACTACGGCCACCACCCGGTGGAGATCGCCGCCGTGCTTTCGGCCGCGCGCCAGCACCTGCAGGGCCGGCCGCAGGGCGCGCGCGTCATCGCCGTGGTGCAGCCGCACCGCTACACGCGCCTGGCCAACCTCTTCGAGGAGTTCTGTGCCTGCTTCAACCAGGCCGACCACGTCATCGTCGCGCCGGTCTATGCCGCTGGCGAGCCGCCGATCGAGGGCGTGACTGGCGAGGCGTTGGCGCAAGGCCTGCGCGCGCACGGTCACCGCAACGTGCGCTACCTGCGCGACCCGGCCGAGCTGCCGGACATCGCCGCCGAGATCGCGCGGCCGGGCGACCTCGTGGTCTGCCTGGGCGCCGGCACCATCACGCAGTGGGCCGCCGCGCTGCCGGGCGCGCTCGGCCAGCGCCTGGGCGTTGCATCGGAAGGGGCGAAGGCATGATGGCGCAGCAGAAAGCCTTGCCGCTGATCGAACGCCTGCCGCCGGTGCGCGGGCGCCTGACCGCGAACGCGCCGCTTTCGGCCATCACCTGGTTCCGCGTCGGCGGCCCGGCCGAGGTGCTGTTCCGGCCGGAGGACCGCGAGGACCTGCTGGCCTTCCTGGCCGGCAAGCCCAGGGACGTGCCGGTCACGGTGATCGGCGTCGGCTCCAACCTGCTGGTGCGCGACGGCGGCATCCCCGGTGTGGTGCTGCGCCTGGCGCGCGGCTTCGCCGAGATCAGGGTCGAGGGCGAGGAGGTCGAGGCCGGCGCCGCCGCGCTCGACGTCAACGTCGCCAAGGTCGCTGCCGATGCGGGCCTCGCCGGCCTGGAGTTCCTGGTCGGCGTGCCCGGCACCATCGGCGGCGCCGCGCGCATGAACGCCGGCGCCTACGGCAGCGAGCTGAAGGATGTCTTGCTCTGGGTCGAGGCGGCGGACGGGCAGGGGCGGGTGCATCGCCTGACCCCGGCCGAATTGCAGCTCGGCTATCGCAGCTCCGGCCTGCCGGCCGACTGGGTGGTGCTGAAGGCGCGCCTGCAGGCCCGCGCCGGCGAGCCGGCCGAGATCCAGGCGCGCATGGCCGAGATCACGGCGCAGCGCGGCGCGACCCAGCCGGTGCGCAGCCGCACGGGCGGCTCGACCTTCGCCAACCCGCCCGGCGCGCGCGCCTGGGAGCTGATCGACGCCGCCGGCTGCCGGGGCCTGCGCCTCGGCGGCGCGCAGGTCTCCGAGCTGCACTGCAACTTCCTGATCAACACCGGCACGGCGACGGCCGCCGACCTGGAAGCCTTGGGCGAGGAGGTGCGCCGGCGGGTCAAGCGCGTCTGCGGCATCAAGCTGCGGTGGGAAATCAAGGTGATCGGCCTGCCGGCGAACGGCCTGCCGGGGGGAGGCGCCGCATGAGCGCGCCGCTCGACATCCTGCTGCTGAAGGGCGGCCCCTCGGCCGAGCGCGAGGTCTCGCTGGTGTCCGGCGCGGCCTGCGCCCTGGCGCTGCGCGAGAAGGGCCACCGCGTCACCGAGTACGACATGACGCGCGACGTCGCCGCCTTCTGCAAGCGGCTGGAGACGCGCTTCGACGTGGTCTTCAACGCGCTGCACGGCCACTACGGCGAGGACGGCTGCGTGCAGGGCGTGCTGGAACTGATGGGCCAGCGCTACACCCACTCCGGCCTGCTGGCCTCGGCCATGGCGATGGACAAGCCGCTGGCCAAGCGGCTCTTCGCCGCCGCCGGGCTGACCACGCCGAGCGGTCGCGTGGTCACCAAGGACGAGGTGCTGGCGGGCGATCCCCTGCCGCGCCCCTATGTCATCAAGCCGCCGGCCGAGGGTTCCTCCGTCGGCGTGCGCATCGTGCGCGTCGGCGACAACGGCCAGCCCTTCACCGAGGAGACCTGGCGCTACGGCCCGACGGTGCTGGTCGAGCCCTACATCGCCGGGCGCGAACTCACCGTCGGCGTGCTGGGCGATGCCAGCGGCACGCGCGCCATCTCGGTCACCGAGCTCAGGCCCAAGGTCGGTTTCTACGACTACGCGGCCAAGTACACCGAGGGGAAGACCGAGCACCTGGTGCCGGCGCCGATCCACAAGCGGATCTTCGAGCAGGCGCTGGCGGCCTCGGTCACCGCGCACGAGACGCTCGGCTGCCGCGGCGTCACGCGCTGCGACTTCCGCTACGACGACACCGGGGGCGAGCCCGGCAGGCTCTACCTGCTGGAGATCAACACCCAGCCGGGCATGACGCCGCTGTCGCTGGTGCCGGAGCAGGCGGCTTTCACCGGCATGCCCTTCCCCGACCTCTGCCAGTGGATCGTGGAGGAGGCCATGGCGCGATGACCGCCCGGAAGAATCCCACCGCCAAGCCGCGTCCCGTACGCCCCCTGGCCGCGACCAAGAAGCCACCGGCCGCGCGCAAGGCCGCCGCGCGCAAGCCGGCGCGGCCGAAGCCCGGTCTCTTCAGCCGGGTGAAGCCGCGCACCGCGCTGCGCGCCGGCCTTGCCGTCGTCGTGCTGGGAACCGGCCTCTGGGCCTGGCAGTCGGGCTATGCCGAGCGGCAGACCCACCGCCTGGTCGCCTATTTCTACCAGGCCAGCGCCGAGGCCGGCCTGAAGGTCGGCAACGTGCAGGTGACGGGCCGCGAGCGCACCGCGCCGCAGGACATCCTCGGCGTGCTGGCGGTGAAGCAGGGCGGCGCGCTGCTCGACTTCGACCCGCACGCCGCCAAGAAGGCGCTGGAGACCCTGCCCTGGGTGCGCCACGCCACGGTCGAGCGGCGCCTGCCGGACCTCATCGTCGTGACCCTGGACGAGCGGCGCCCCATGGCGCTCTGGCAGCTCGAGGGGCAGCTCCGCGTCATCGACGAGGAGGGCCAGGTGATCCCGGTCGCCCGGGTGGAGGACTACGGCGGCCTGCCGCTGGTGGTGGGCCCTGGCGCCGACACGGCCGCCGCCGGCCTGATCGAGCTGCTCAGCAGCGAGCCCGAGCTGCGCGCGGAGGTTGTCGCCGCTGTGCGGGTGGGTGACCGGCGGTGGAACATACGCCTTAATTCGGGAATCGACGTGAAATTACCGGAGGATAATGCCCTGCAGGCGTGGCAACGGCTTGCCCGACTCGACCAAGACGAGGGCCTTCTATCCCGAGATCTTGTGGTCATTGACCTGCGGATCCCCGACAGGTTGGTGGTCCAGCCAGCACCGGGTGCCACCGTCGCGCCGCCGGCACCGCCCGTGCCCGGCCAGGACACCTGAGGAGCGCGGGCAATGAAGAAGGGCTTGGGCAGGACGCGTTCAGGACTGATGGCAGCGCTCGACGTCGGGTCGAGCAAGACCTGCTGCTTCATCGCCCGCATGGGCGAGGACTGGCGGCCGCGCGTCGTCGGCATCGGCCAGCAGGCGAGCCAGGGCCTGCGCCTCGGCACCGTCGTCGACCTGGACGCCGCGACCCAGTCGATCGGCAAGGCGGTGCACGCCGCCGAGCAGATGGCCGGCGAGCAGGTCGACAGCGTGGTGGTGAACCTGTCCGGCGGCGGTCCGGCCTCGCGCACCGTTTCGGTCGAGGTGGCGATCAGTGGGCACGAGATCGGCCAGGCCGACGTGCGCCGGGCGATCGACGAGTGCCACGCGCTGGACGGCCAGGCGACGGGCGAGGCGGTCGGCCGCCAGCTCATCCACTCGATCCCGATCTCCTATCAGGTCGACGGCAGCCGCGGCATCCGCGACCCGCGCGGCATGTACGGCGAGCGCCTGGCGGTGGAGCTGCACACTGTCTCGGCGGCGACCGGCGCGCTGCGCAACCTCACCACCTGCATCGAGCGCGCACACCTATCGGTCGCCGGCGTGGTGGTCAGCCCCTATGCCTCGGGCCTGGCGTCGCTGGTCGAGGACGAGATGGAACTCGGCGTCACCCTGGTCGAGATGGGCGGCGGCACGACCTCGATGGCGGTGTTCCACGAGGGCAACGTCATCTACACCGACATGCTGCCGGTCGGCGGCAACCACGTCACCAACGACATCGCCCGCGGCCTCTCCACCCCGCGCGCCCATGCCGAGCGCATGAAGACGCTCTATGGCCACGCCATGGCGACGGCGGCGGATGAGCGCGAGATGATCGACGTGCCGCAGGTCGGCGAGGACGAGACCACCGGCATCCAGCAGGTGCCGCGCTCGCTGCTGGTCGGCATCATCCAGCCGCGCGTCGAGGAGACCTTCGAGCTGGTGCGCAACCGCCTCGAGGCCTCGGGCTTCGATCGCGTCGCCGGGCGCCGCGTGGTGCTGACCGGCGGCGCCTGCCAGCTGCCCGGCCTGCGCGAGCTGGCCAGCCTGGTACTGGACAAGCAGGTCCGCATCGGCCGGCCGCTGCGCGTGCGCGGTCTGGCCGACGTGACCTCGGGACCGACCTACGCCACCTGCGCCGGCCTTTTGACCTACGCCGTGGCGGCGAACCTGACACAGCCGCAGCCCGCCGGGCGCGAGCATGACGACAAGAGCGCCGGCAAGCCGGGCGACGGACCCTTCCGCCGCCTGGGCAGCTGGCTGAAGGAACACTTTTAGGGTGATGGGTGCGGACGCCCCGACCGATCTCGGGGCAACGGGCCGGGAGCGCTTCCCGAAAACCCCCCACCAAAGGAGCTCAAAGCTCCAGCGGGAAGGACCGGCCAGTCGGGTGATGCGAGGCGAAGACCTTTGGAGGCGAAATGAGCTTGAACCTGACGATTCCGCAGACCGACGACCAGCTTAAGCCGCGCATCACCGTGATCGGTGTCGGCGGCGCCGGCGGCAATGCCGTGAACAACATGATCCACTCCAACCTGGAGGGGGTCGAGTTCCTGGTCACCAACACCGACGCCCAGGCGCTGTCGCAGAGCCCCTGCGCCCGCAAGATCCAGCTTGGCCGCAACCTGACGCGCGGCCTCGGCGCCGGCGCCCGGCCCGACGTCGGCCGTGCCGCGGCCGAGGAGGCGATGGACGAGATCCTCTCCTGCCTCGACGGCTGCAACATGGTCTTCATCACCGCCGGCATGGGCGGCGGCACCGGCACCGGCGCGGCGCCGGTCATCGCCCGCGCCGCGCGCGAGCAGGGCATCCTGACCGTCGGCGTGATCACCAAGCCCTTCCACTTCGAGGGCGTGCACCGCATGCGCCTGGCGGAGGCGGGGATCAACGAGCTGACGCAGCATGTCGATACGCTGATCATCATCCCGAACCAGAACCTCTTCCGCGTGGCGAACGAGAAGACCACCTTCGCCGACGCCTTCAAGATGGCGGACGATGTGCTGGAATCGGGCGTGCGCGGCGTCACCGACCTGATGGTGCTGCCCGGCCTCATCAACCTCGACTTCAACGACATCCGCACCGTCATGACCGAGATGGGCAAGGCGATGATGGGCACCGGCGAGGCCGAGGGCGAGAACCGCGCCGTGCTGGCGGCCGAGGCGGCGATCGCCAACCCGCTGCTGGACGATGTCTCGATGCGCGGCGCGCGCGGCGTGCTGATCAACATCACCGGCGGGCCGGACCTGACGCTGTTCGAGGTCGACGAGGCGGCGAACAAGATCCGCGAGCAGGTCGACCCCGAGGCCAACATCATCTTCGGCTCCTGCCTGGACGAGAAGCTGGAGGGCAAGCTGCGCATCTCCATCGTCGCCACCGGCATCGACGTGCAGGCGGCCAAGGGCGACCGGCCGATGGCGCCCTCGCTCAGCCTCATCGCCTCGGAGCGCGAGCGTCGCCGGGTGCAGCCCGCCCCGGCGCCGCAGCCGGCCGCCGCCGTCGCCGCCGCCGCGGCGATGGTGCAGCCGCAGCCCGTGGCGCATGGCGCACTGCGCGGGCAGGCCGTCACCATGACGGCCACCGCGCAGGTGCTGGAGCCCCAGCAGATGACGGCCCCGATGGCCGCGCCGATGGCGCAGCCGCAGGCGCTGGCGCTCGAACTGCCGACCGCCGACATGGTGGAGGAAGAAGAGGCCCAGGTGCTGGAGGTGCTGGAGGAGGAGCCGGTCGCCAAGGCGACGCCGGCCCCGGCGCCGTCCTTCGTCGCGCCCGAGCAGAACTATGCCGAGCAGAACTATGCCGATCGCGGCGTCCCGGTGCGCGGCTACTTCACCCAGGACTACGTCGAGACGGCGGTACAGACGGAGCCCGAGCCGGAGCCGGCGGGCGAGGTGGAGGCCGAGGCGGAGATCGATCCGCAGAGCTTCGCCGAGCCCTTCGCCGAGCAGCCGGAGGACGCCGACGTCTTCGCCCGCCGGGTGGAGGAGGGGCGCCAGTCCTTCGTCGCCCCGGCGCCGGTGATGACCGAGGCCGAGCCGGTGATGCCGGCGGCCCCGGCCCCGGCGCAGCGGCCCGATCCCTTCCGCGAGGCCGAACTCGCCAACGCCTCGCACCGGCCCGATCCGGCGCCGCGCGGCCGCGGTCCAAGCCTGATCTCCAAGGTCACCGGCCTCGGCCGGCTGCTCGGTGGCGCCCCGGCGCCGGCCGAACGCCGCGTCGAGCCGGCGATGGAGCGTCGCCCCGAGGCGCCGATGCAGCCGCAGCAGCCGGCCGCGACGGTGCAGCGGGCGGCGGCCACGGTGCGCCAGCCCGCTCCGCAGCAGATGGCCCCGCAGCAGGCCGTCTATCAGGCGCCGGCCCAGCCGCAGCCGCAGCCGGCCATGCCGCCGCTGCCGCGCACCGCGGCGAGCCAGCCGCGCGCGGCGGAGGGCAGGTCGGCGGAGCCGCGTCCGGTGCCGGCGCAGCCCCGGCTCAACCTCGATCCGGTCGACCGGCGGACCAGCATGGCGGACGAGCACCTGCTCGACATCCCCGCCTTCCTGCGTCGCCAGGCCAACTGACGGAGCGTCTCCGGGGGGACACGCTTCCGCAGGGTCGAGGACTAGAGGGGCGGGCCCCCCG
>JAKOWB010000017.1 GCA_029781795.1 Pseudomonadota bacterium
CCTCGCCCGCCACAAGCAGCCGGGCCAGGTGGCCGAGCTGGCCACGCTGCAGGCCAAGCTGCTGCCGGCCGCCGCCGCCCTGGTCGCGCCCGGCGGCACCCTGGTCTATGCCGTCTGCTCGCTGGAGCCGCTGGAGGGTCCGGCCCGGGTCGAAGCCTTCCTGGCGGCCCACCCGGACTTCGCGCAGGATCCGGTGGCGCCGGCCGAGGTCGGCGGCCAGGACTACCTGCTGACGGCGGAGGGTGCGCTGCGCACCCTGCCCTGCCACCTGGCGGGCGACGGCGGCCTCGACGGCTTCTACGCCTGCCGCCTGCGCCGCACTGCCGCGCAAGGGCGCATCCCGGGGACAGCGGCTTGAGGGCCTCGGGGACCATCTGATAAGGGAAGGCATGCCGGCCTCCCGCCCCGTCAAGATCGCACCCTCGATCCTCTCCTCCGACTTCGCCCGCCTGGGCGAGGAGGTGGCGGCGATCGACCGGGCCGGCGGCGACTACATCCACGTCGACGTGATGGACGGGCACTTCGTGCCCAACATCACCATGGGCCCCATGATCGTGAAGGCGCTGCGCCGCTTCTCGGCCAGGCCCTTCGACGTGCACCTGATGATCAGCCCGGTCGACCCCTACGTGCCGGCCTATGCCGAGGCCGGGGCCGACATCATTTCCTTCCATCCCGAGGCCGGGCCGCACGTCCATCGCACCCTCCAGCTCATCCGCTCGCTGGGCAAGAAGCCGGGCCTGGTGCTGAACCCCGGCACCCCGCTCGAGGTGGTCGACCCGGTGATCGACGAGCTCGACCTGATCCTGGTGATGAGCGTCAACCCCGGTTTCGGCGGCCAGGCCTTCATCGCCTCGCAGCTCCGCAAGATCGAGGCGCTGCGCCGGCGCATCGACGCCACCGGGCGGCAGATCGACCTGGAGGTCGACGGCGGCATCAACCTGGAGACCGCGCGCCAGGCCATCGCCGCCGGCGCCGACGTGCTGGTGGCCGGCACCGCCTCGTTCCAGGGCGGGCCGCAGCACTACGCCGAGAACATCCGCCGGCTGCGCCAGGGGTAGTCATGGCCGACGCCTCCCAGGCCCGCGATCCCCGCGCCAGGGACCCCCTGTCGGAGGAGGAGCGGGCGGGCGGCCGCCTTATGGAGCTGCTGCGCCTGCCGCGCCATCTGGCGCTGGAGCGCCTGCTCTATCTGGCGCGCCAGCCGCTCTTCAGCCTCTCGCCACCGGCCCGGCTCGCCGGCCTGCTGGGTGGCGGCACACGCACGCGCGAGCCGCTGGCCCTGGTGCCGGACTCCTGGCCCGGCAACGCCGCCGTCGGGCAGGAGATCGCCGCCGGCCGCTTCCC
>JAKOWB010000022.1 GCA_029781795.1 Pseudomonadota bacterium
GGCTCATCGTGCCCGGATCGACGTTGATGTAGGGGTCGAGCTTGATGAGGGTGACGTTCAGGCCGCGCGACTCGAGGATCGCGGCCAGGGAGGCCGAGGCGATTCCCTTGCCCAGGGAAGACACCACACCGCCGGTGACGAAGACGAATTTGGTCATGTCAGAGGCGCAAGGCGTGCGCCTGCGCTCGGTGGGAAATTCCAATTATAGGAGCGCACCGCCGCGCCCGCGGTTTGCTACATTGCGCGCCATGAATGCAAACCCCAATGCCGGCGAGCTGGCCGGCCGCCGCATCGTGCTGGGCCTGTCCGGCGGCGCGGCCTGCTTCAAGGCGGCCGAACTGTGCCGCGGGATGGTCAAGGCCGGCGCCCTGGTGCAGGTGGTGATGACCGAGGCCGCCTGCCAGTTCATTACCCCCGTGGCCATGCAGGCGCTGTCGGGCCAGCCCGTATATACCTCGCAGTGGGATGCGCGGCCCGACAACAACATGGCGCACATCAACCTCACCCGCGCGGCCGACGCCGTGCTGGTGGCGCCGGCCAGCGCCGACTTCATCGCGCAGCTGGCGCAGGGGCGGGCGGGCGAGCTGCTGGCGCTGCTGTGCCTGGCGCGGCCCATCGAGCGCGTGCCGCTGCTGCTGGCGCCGTCGATGAACCGCGAGATGTGGGCGCACCCGGCCACGCAGCGCAACGTGGCGCAGGTGCAGCGCGACGGCGCGCAGATGCTGGGCGTGGCCTGGGGCGAGCAGGCCTGCGGCGAGACCGGCGACGGCCGCATGCTGGAGGCCGACGAACTGCTGCAGGAGCTGATTGCCGCCCTGGCGCCCAAGGCGCTGGCGGGCCAGCAGGTGCTGATCACCGCCGGGCCCACCTTCGAGGCGATCGACCCGGTGCGCGGCATCACCAACCGCTCCAGCGGCAAGATGGGTTTTGCCATTGCGCGGGCCGCGCGCGAGGCCGGCGCGCAGGTCACGCTGGTGGCCGGCCCGGTGGCCCTGCCCACGCCGCGCGGCGTTCGCCGCGTCGACGTGGTTTCGGCGCGCGATATGCACCTGGCCGCGATGGAACATGCGCAGGATGCTAATATTTTCATAGCAACGGCGGCGGTGGCCGACTGGCGCCCGGCCACGCAGGCGGAGCAGAAAATCAAGAAGGACGGCTCGGGCGTGGTGCCGCAAATGGACTTCGTGGAGAACCCCGACATCCTGGCCGAGGTGGCGCATTCGGCGCGCGCGCAGGCGGGCGATCTGTTTTGCGTCGGCTTTGCCGCCGAGAGCGAAAACCTGCTGGCCAACGCCCAGGCCAAGCGCGCGCGCAAGGGCGTGCCGCTCTTGGTGGGCAACATCGGCCCGGCCACCTTCGGCCAGGACGACAACGCGCTGCTGCTGGTCGATGACGAAGGTGCCATCGAACTGCCGCGCGCCAGCAAGCGCGTGCTGGCGCAGCAGCTGGTGGCCGAGATTGCGCGGCGCGTGTCGGGGTGGTCGGCATGAAGATCGATGTGCGCATGCTGGACGAGCGCCTGCGCGCGCAGCCACCGGCCTATGCCACGCCGGGCAGTGCGGGGCTGGATCTGCGCGCCTGCCTGCAAGCGCCGCTGGTGCTGGCGCCCGGCGCCTGCCAGCTGGTGCCCACTGGCCTGGCCGTGCATCTGGCCGACCCGGGCTATGCCGCGCTGATCCTGCCGCGCTCGGGCCTGGGGCACAAGCACGGCATCGTGCTGGGCAACGGGGTGGGCCTGATCGACAGCGACTACCAGGGCGAGCTGATGGTGAGCGCCTGGAACCGCGGAGCAGCGGCCTTCACCATCGAGCCGATGGAGCGCATTGCGCAACTGGTCATCGTGCCGGTGCTGCAGGCCGAGTTCAACTGGGTCGATGGTTTCGAGCCCTCCGCGCGCGGGCAGGGCGGCTATGGCTCCACCGGCCGCGGTTGAGTCCATTACGATTTGAAGCGATTGCGCCGACTTCTTCATGCGGCCTTGGTCGCCGCCACACGCTGTTCGTGCGTTAATCCATCAGACGCCGCGCCCGTGGTGGCTGTGCGGCAGGTGCAACAAAAATAGGAGCATGGACATGGTCTTTCAACAACGCTGGGTTGCGCTCGTGGGCGCGGCGGTGGCAGCAGCGGCCCTGGCCGGCTGCGCGGCGCCGGGCTACTACCAGCCGGTGCAGGGCGGCTATCCGGCCGGCCAGCCCGCCAACGCCGGCTATGGCTCGTCGTTCGGCCGCGTGGCCGACGTGCGCTTTCTGCAGAGCCAGGGCTCGTCGGGCGTGGCTGGCACGGTGATCGGCGGCGCGGTGGGTGGCCTGGCCGGCCATCAGATCGGTGGCGGCAGCGGGCGCACCGCGGCCACCATCATCGGCGCGGTGGGCGGCGCGCTGGTCGGCAACGCCATCGAGCGCAACAACAGCCGCGGCGGGCAGGGCGTGTACCGCGTCACGGTGCAGATGGACAACGGCGGCACGCGCACCTTCGACTACGTCGATCCGCCCAACGTGCGGGTGGGCGATCCGGTGCGGGTGGAGGGCAACCAGCTGTATC
>JAKOWB010000034.1 GCA_029781795.1 Pseudomonadota bacterium
CAGGCCCACGGTCTCGCTGGTGCCGCCGCCCCACAGCGTGCAGGCCACGGCGTTGTGCATCAGGCTGGCGTGGGTGTGCATGCAGCCCTTGGGCAGGCCGGTGGTGCCGCTGGTGTAGGGCAGCACGCTCAGGTCCCGCGGGCCGGCGGTGGTGGCCGCCAGCGGGCCGCCTTGGGTCAGCGCATCCGTCCAGGCGTGCACCTGGCCGCCTTCGAGCGTGGGCAGCGGGCGGCGCGGCAGCAGCCAGTCGCGCCAGGCCTCGGGCGGGGCGTCGTCGCCCTGCTCGGCGGCGTCGAAAGCGTCGGTGTACTGCGTGACGATCAGGTGCGCCAGGCGCTGGCCCGCGGGCAGCGCGTTGGAGGCCGCCGCCAGCTCGCCGGCCAGGTCGGCGCTGGTGATGGCGACCCTGGCGTCGGGGTCGGTGATGTAGTGTCTGAGCTCGTCGGCGCGGTTCATCGGATTGACGGGCACCACCACTGCGTCGGCGCGCAGGATGGCGAAGTGCGCCACGATGAGCTGCGGCGTGTTCTGCAGGTTCAGCAGCACCCGGTCGCCCTTGGCCACGCCCAGCGCCTGCAGCCGCCCGGCCAGCCGCTCGGCTGCGGTCTTCAGCTGCGCCCAGGTCAGCACCGCGCCGAAAAACACCGTGGCCGGCTTGTCCGGGTAGCGCAGCGCGCTGATCGCCAGGTTGTGCCACAGCGAGGTGGCGGGCACGGTGATGGTGTGCGGCAGGCGCGACGGCCAGAACTTGTGATGCGGGCGCATGGGCTGCTGTCTCCTGAACGGCTTTCGCGCCATGCTAGCGCGGCCGGCGCCCACAGCCGAAGGGCGCTTTGTCGCACGTGCGACGCGCGCGGCGGCCACCCGCGCGCCGCGCGCCGGGGGATCAGACCGCTTCGTCGCCCTCTTCCCCGGTGCGGATGCGCACCACGCGCTCGACCGGGGTGACGAAGATCTTGCCGTCGCCGATCTTGCCGGTGCGCGCCGCCTTGACGATGGCCTCGACGCAGCGCTCGACGGCCTCGTCGGCCACCACCACCTCGATCATCACCTTGGGCAGAAAGTCGACCACGTACTCGGCGCCGCGGTACAGCTCGGTGTGGCCCTTCTGGCGGCCAAAGCCCTTGACCTCGGTCACCGTCAGGCCGGTGACGCCGACGTCGCCCAGGGCCTCGCGGGCCTCCTCCAGCTTGAAGGGCTTGATGATGGCGGTGATTTGCTTCATGGGGGTGTGCTCCAGCAGGTTTCAGGCCCGGAATCGGTTGGTCATAGGATAACGCCAGTCCTTGCCAAAACCGCGCGGCGTCACGCGCGTGCCCACCGGCGCCTGCTGGCGCTTGTACTCGCTGCCCTTGATCAGGCGCGTGACGCGCTCGACGTCGGCAGGGGCGAAGCCCTCGGCCAGCAGCTCGGCGATGGCCGCGTCGTGCTCCACGTAGCGGGCGATGATGGCGTCCAGCACCTCATAGGGCGGCAGGCTGTCCTGGTCGGTCTGGCCCTCGCGCAGCTCGGCGCTGGGCGGGCGGGTAATGATGCGCTCGGGGATCGGGTTGGCCCCCGTGCCGTAGGGGTCGTGCGCGTTGCGCCAGCGCGCCAGCGCGAACACCCGCGTCTTGACCACGTCCTTGATGGGCGCGAAACCCCCGCACATGTCGCCGTACAGCGTGCAGTAGCCCACGGCGTACTCGCTTTTGTTGCCGGTGGTCAGGATCAGGTGGCCGAACTTGTTGGACAGCGCCATCAGCAGCAGGCCGCGCAGGCGCGCCTGGATGTTCTCCTCGGTGGTGTCCTCGGCGCGGCCGGCAAACAGCGGCGCCAGCGTGGCCCGGACGGTCTCGAAGGCGGGGCGGATCGACAGCTCGTCGTGCCGCACGCCCAGGCGCCGCGCCATCTCGTGCGCGTCCTGCACGCTGATGCCGGCGGTGTAGGGGCTGGGCAGCATCACCGTGTGCACATGCTCGGCACCCAGCGCGTCGACGGCCAGCGCCAGCACCAGGGCCGAGTCGATGCCGCCCGACAGGCCCAGCGCCACGCTCTTGAAGCCGTTCTTGCGCACGTAGTCGCGCAGGCCCAGCACCAGCGCGTCCCACAGCTCGCGCTCGGGCGTGGGCGGCGGCGCCGTGGTTGCTATTATTTGAATAGCTGCTTGCGCTTGCTGCACCCGGGCAAACCACAGTTTTTCCTCAAAAGCCGGGGCGCGGCCCTCCACTTCGCCATCGGCGCCGATGACGAACGACTGGCCGTCGAACACCACCTCGTCCTGCCCGCCCACCCAGTGCGCCCACACCAGCGGCAGGCCCACGTCGCGCGCGCGCGCCTGCATCACGGCCTCGCGCTCGGCGCCCTTGCCCTGGTGAAACGGCGAGGCGTTGATGACCGCCAGCAGCTCGGCCCCCGCCGCCTTGG
>JAKOWB010000035.1 GCA_029781795.1 Pseudomonadota bacterium
CCGCGACCTCGGTCGCGGCCGTGACGCCGGCCGTCAGCGGTGGCGCGACGATCGCCGCCGGCGATTTCCTGATCCAGCTGGCTTCGCGGACCTCGCCGGAAGCGGCGCAGAAGGCCTGGGGCAAGATGCAGAAGGCGCATCCGGCCCTGCTCGGCGACATGACGGTCTCGATCCAGGAGGCCGACATCACCGGCAAGGGCAAGTACTACCGTGTCCAGGCCGGGCCTCTGCCGAACCGCGCCACCGCCGACGACATGTGCGCCCAGCTCAAGGCCGCGAAGCAGGACTGCATCGTGGTGAAGCGCTAGGGCCGGGGGTTCGCCCTCGAGGTCCTCCCTCTCCTCGGTCGCGGGGAGAGGGGCAGAGAAGGTCTTATGCCCAGCGCCATCATCATCGATCCCGTGGGACCAGAGCTCGATGCCGAGGAGCGCGCCTTCCTGCGCGACCTGGATCCCTTGGGCTTCATCCTCTTCGCCCGGCACATACAGTCGCCGCGGCAGGTGTGCGACCTGACGGCCGAGCTCCGCGATCTGGTCGGCCGCCCGGACGCGCCCATCATGATCGACCAGGAGGGCGGGCGCGTGCAGCGCCTGAAGCCGCCGACCTGGCGCGCGGCGCCGCCGGCTGAGCGCTTCGGCGCGCTGGCGGCGTGTGACCTGCCGGCGGCCCGCCGCGCGGTCTTCCTGAACCACCGGCTGCTGGCGTCCGAGCTGCTGGACCTGGGCATCGACGTGGACTGCGCGCCGGTGGTCGACCTGCGCCTGCCGGGCGCGCACCAGGTCATCGGCGACCGCTCCTACGGCGCCGATCCGCTGCTGGTCGCCGACCTCGGCCGGGCGGCGATGGAGGGGCTGCTGGCGGGCGGCGTGCAGCCCATCGTGAAGCACATACCGGGCCATGGCCGCGCCACGGTGGACAGCCACCACGGCCTGCCGCGCTGCGCCACGCCGCTGGCCGAACTCATGGCGACGGACTTCCTGCCTTTCCGCCTGTTGCGCGATGCGCCCTGGGCGATGACCGCGCACGTCGTCTTCGAGGCGCTGGATCCGGCGCAGACGGCGACCACCTCGCCGCGCATCATCGCCGAGGTGATCCGCGGCCACATCGGCTTCGACGGCCTGCTGATCAGCGATGACCTGCTGATGCGGGCGATCGCCGATCCGGGCGGCGACAACAGCCGCGACGCGGTGGGCGAGGGTGCGCGGGCAGCATTGTCCGCCGGCTGCGACCTGCTGCTTCACTGCAACGGCACCTTGGAGCAGAAGCGTGCTGTGGCGCGTCACGCCCCGCCGATGACCGCCGAGGCCGCGCGCCGCTTCCGCCGGGCCCGCGCCCAGGTCGCGGCGGCGGAGCGGACGCCGGTGCCCCTGGTTGCGGCGCTTGACGCGCTGCTGGCGAGCGCCTAAAGCCGCCGCTCCCCGGGCGGCCCCTGGCTTTGCTAAGGTCTCCCGGTCAGCAAGGGTCGTGCCCAGGGGATCGGAGCCCAGTGGTCCAGGACGCAGAACAGCCGCGCTTCGAGGAGGAACGCCCGGAACCGGGCGAGGCCGATGCCTTCAAGCTCGCGCTCGAAGGCTACGAGGGGCCGATCGACGTCCTGCTGCAACTCGCCCGCGATCAGAAGGTCGACATCACCAAGATCTCGATCCTGGCCCTGGCCGACCAGTACCTGGCGTTCATCCAGCAGAGCCGGCGCCTGCGCATCGAGATTGCCGCCGACTACCTGGTAATGGCGGCCTGGCTGGCCTACCTGAAGTCCCGCCTGCTGATCCCCGAGCCCGAGGAGATCGAGGGCGGCGAGCCGACCGGTGCCGAGATGGCCGCCGCGCTGGCCTTCCAGTTGCAGCGTCTGCAGGCGATGCGCGATGCCGGCGTCAGCCTGATGGCGCTGCCGCGCCTGGGCGTCGATATCTTCGCTCGCGGCGAGCCGCAGCAGGTCGAGGTGGTGAACCGCCTGGTCTATGCGGTCTCGCTCTATGACCTGCTGAAGGCCTATGGCGACGTGAAGGGCCGCAGCAACGCGCCGCTGCTGCGCATCCCGGCGCCCGAGCTCTATTCCATCGAAGATGCCATCCACCGCCTGGGCCGCATGCTGGGCGACCTGCCGGGCTGGCGCCAGCTCGGTGCCTTCCTGCCGCCCGACCTGGCGCCGACCGGCATCAAGTGGCGCTCGGCCGTGGCCTCCACCTTCGGCGCCGCGCTGGAGATGGTGCGCCAGGGCAAGGCCCGGCTGCGCCAGGATGGCACCTTCGGCCCGATCTACCTGCAAGGGGTCCGTGATCCGCAATGACCGATCATTTCCAGCTGCTGCGCTCGCTCGAGGCGCTGCTGTTCGCCGCCAATGAGCCGCAGACGCCGGCCGTGCTGGCCCGTTCGCTGCCCGAGGGTGCGGACGTCGGCGTGCTGCTGGAGGAACTGGCCGGCCTCTATGGCAATCGCGGCGTGGCGCTGACCCGCATCGGCGAGGCCTACTGCTTCCGCACCGCGCCGGACCTGGCGCACCTCTTCTCGCGCGAGCAGACGCAGCAGAAGAAGCTGACCCGCGCCGCCGTCGAGAGCCTGGCGATCATCGCCTATCACCAGCCGGTGACCCGCGCCGAGATCGAGGAGATCCGCGGCGTCGCGCTGTCCAAGGGCACGCTCGACACCCTGCTGGAGGCCGGCTGGATTCAGCCGCGCGGCCGGCGCGAGGTGCCGGGCCGCCCGGTCACCTGGGGCACCACCGACGCCTTCCTCAGCCACTTCGGCCTGGAGAGCCTGAACGCCCTGCCGGGTGTCGAGGAGCTGAAGGCCGCCGGCCTGCTCGACACCCGCCCGGCCGTCACCGCGCTCAGCGAGCGCGGTCTGCTGGCGCCGCTGCAGGGTGGCGAGGGGGCCCTGCCGCCGTCGGTCGAGGAAGCCGCCGAGGCCGAGGAGGCCGAGCCCCTGGCCGACGACTTCGGCGAAGCGCTGCTGGAGGAGGAACAAGCGCCCGCCATCGAATCCGAGGCCGAGCCTTCCGGAAACGAGATGGCGAGCGGCGAGCCGGGCGAGGACACCGACCCCGATGCCGGCGAGGACGACGAGGACCAGGCGCGGACGGCGGCGGCGCCGGCCGACGAGCCCTAGCCAGATCGGCCGGGGCGCCATGCCGGACGCCGCCATCGCCCTGGGCCTCGAGGAGGTCCGCCACCGCTACGACACGCTCGAAGCGGTGGCCGGCGTCAGCCTGTCTGTGGCGCCGGGCGAGCTGGTCTGCCTGCTCGGCCCCTCGGGCTGCGGCAAGACCACGGTGTTGCGCCTGGCCGCCGGCCTGGAGCCGCTGCAGCAGGGGCGGATCGCCATCGCCGGCAAGGTGGTGGCCGGCGAGGGCCAGGACCAGCCGCCCGAGCGGCGGGGCGTCGGGCTGGTGTTCCAGGATTTCGCGCTCTTCCCGCATCTCTCGGTCGGCGACAACGTCGGCTTTGGCCTGCGCGGCTTGGCACGGGCGCAGCGCATCCGGCAGGTCGAGGCGGTGCTGGCCCAGGTGCGCCTCGCCGACTATGCCGAAGCCTTTCCGCACCAGCTCTCCGGCGGCCAGCAGCAGCGCGTGGCCCTGGCCCGGGCCATGGCGCCGGCGCCCCAGGTCATGCTGCTGGACGAGCCCTTTTCCGGCCTCGACGTCAGCCTGCGCCGCGAGGTGCGGGACGAGGCGCTGCATGTCCTGAAGTCGGCCGGCATCGCCACCCTTATGGTCACGCACGATCCGGAGGAGGCCATGTTCATGGCCGACCGAATCGCGCTGATGCGTGCCGGCCGCTTCGAGCAGGTCGGGCCGCCCAGCGAGCTCTACTTCCGCCCGGCCAGCCGCTTCGTCGCCGGCTTCTTCGGCGAGGTGAACGCGATTCCAGGCACCGTGGCGGGCGGACAGGTGGCCACCCCCCTGGGACCTGTCGCCGCACCCGGCCTGGCCGAGGGCGCCGAGGTCGAAGTGCTGATCCGCTCCGAAGGGCTGCTGCTGGGGGCCCTGGCGGTGGCCGGTTCCCGCTCGCCGGTGGCGCCGGCCCGGGTGCTCGCGGCCCGCCTTCTGGGCCGCACCAGCCTGGTGCATCTGGCCACGCCGGACGGCCGCGGCGGCGACCTGCACCTGCACGCGCGGGTGCCGGGCCGCTTCCTGCCGGCGGAGGCGAGCCAGCTGCCGGTCGCGGTCGATCCCAGCCTGGCCTTTGTCTTTCCCGCCGGGCGGCCCACATAGCATAGAATGGGTGTGGGCCAGGACGCCGCAGGGGCCTTCGCGCGTTGCAGCGACGCGGGCTTTGCGCCATAGTCCGGCCCCGCTTTCATGGTCGCGCCCGGTGGGCGCGGTAAACAGCTCCGGCGGAGGCGCCAGCGTTTCGGCGCCCGACCGGGGAACGGCAACAGGGGTTTGGAGTTCCTTAGATGACGATCATCACCGATACCTCGGCCCCGGCCGAACTCGCCTTCATCGGCAGCATGAGCATCTGGCACTGGATGATCGTGCTCGTCGTCGTGCTGCTGCTGTTCGGTGGCGGTGGCAAGATCCCGCGCCTGATGAAGGACCTCGGCACGGGCGTGAAGTCCTTCAAGAAGGGCCTCAAGGAAGACGAGTCCAAGCCGGCGGCCGACGCCGCGCCCTCCGCCTCGCCGGTGATCGAGAACACGGCGCAGGCGAGCGAGAGCAAGGACAAGAGCACGGCCAACGGCTGAAGGCCTGGCTGACGGGCGGCACCCGATCGGGTGATCGCCCGCAGGCCGGAGAACGGGCATGTTCGACGTCGGCTGGTCCGAAATGGCGGTAATCGCCCTGGTGGCCCTGGTGGTCCTGGGACCGAAGGAGCTGCCGCAGGCAATGAAGACCTTCGCCGCCTTCACGCGGAAGATGCAGCGCTATGCGCGCGACTTCCGCTCCGGCGTCGACAACATCATCCGCGAAGCCGAACTCGAGGACGCCAAGAAGGCGCTCGACGCGGCGCGGGTCAACCCGAAGACGGCGGTGCAGAAGCTGGTCGACCCGACCGGCGAGACCACCGCCGCCGTCGGCGAGATCGAGAAGATCGCCCGGGACAAGGGCGGCGTTGCGGGCGCCGTCGCCGGGGTGGCGACCGTAGCGGGTGGCAGCGGCCCGGCGTCTGCCGCGCCCACGCCTGCCTCATCCGCGCCTGCCTCACCCGCGCCTGCCGCACCCGAGCCTGCCGCACCCGCACCCGCGCCTGCGGCCGAGGCGCCGAGCAACGTGATCGTGCAGCCCACCAACATGGCGCCGCCGCACTCGATCCGGCCACCCGCGGCCCCGTCGCCCGAGCCCGTGCCGGTTCCCGCGGCCCGCCCGTCTGACAAGGGCGAGCCCCCGGCCGGCGGAACCCCCACATGAAGGCGGATGCCGTCAGTCCCGATGACAAGAAGATGCCGCTGCTCGATCACATCATCGAGCTGCGCAACCGCCTGCTGTGGTGCGTCGCCGGGCTGATCGTCGTCTTCCTGGCGACCTTCCTGCTGGCCGCCACCGACATCTACAACTTCCTGGTCCAGCCGCTGGCCGACATCCTGCTCGCCAAGGGTGCGCAGCGCGAAGCCAAGATGATCTTCACCGACCTGACCGAGTTCTTCTTCACCAAGGTCAAGGTCTCGTTCTTCTTCGCCGCCTTCATCTGCGCGCCGCTGTTCCTGTCGCAGGTCTGGCTCTTCGTCGCGCCCGGCCTCTACCGGCACGAGAAGAAGGCGCTGCGCCCCTTCCTGGTGGCGACGCCCTTCCTGTTCCTGCTCGGCGCGGCGATGGTCTATTACCTGCTGATGCCGATGGCCTGGCAGTTCTTCCTGTCCTTCGAGCAGCCCGGCGACGCGGCCGCGGGGACCCTGAAGATCGTGCTGGAGCCCAAGGTGAACGAGTACCTGGGCCTGGTGATGATGCTGATCTTCGCCTTCGGCCTGGCCTTCCAGCTGCCGGTGATCCTTGCGCTGCTGGCCCGGGTCGGCATCGCCTCGTCCAAGGGCCTGGCGCGCACCCGGCGCTATGCCATCGTCATCGTCTTCGTCTTCGCCGCGATCTTCACCCCGCCCGATCCCATCAGCCAGCTCACCCTGGCGGTGCCGATCATCGCCCTCTACGAGATCTCCATCCTGGTCGCCCGCTCGATCGAGAAGCAGAAGGCCAAGGACAAGCCGGCGCTGGACGAGGACGCGGACGACGACGAGGAAGCGGACGAGACCGGCGGGTCGCTGACCAAGACCTGAGCAGCTTCCTGGACGGCGCGGGCGGCAGTGCCTATAACCCGCGCGGTTTCCCACGCTAGCTGACGGCCCGTCCCATGTTCGACCTCAAGTGGATCCGCGACAATCCGGCGGCCTTCGACCGCGCCTTCGCCCGCCGGGGCATGGGCACGCAGTCGCCGGCCGTGCTCGCGCTCGACGAGAAGCGCCGCCGCGCGCAGACCGAGCTGCAGGAGCTGCAGGCCCAGCGCAACGAGACCTCGCGCCGCGTCGGCGACGCCATGAAGCGCGGCAACAGGGACGAGGCCGAGGAGCTGAAGACCGCCGTCGGCCTGATGAAGGCCCGCATGGAGGCCCTGGAGGCCGAGAGCGCGGCGGTCGAGGCCGAGCTCGACGCCCTGCTGTCGAGCCTGCCGAATCTGCCGGCCGACGACGTGCCGGATGGCGGTGGCGAGGGCGACAACAAAGAGCTGAAGCGCTGGGGCGAGCCGCGCCCCTTCACCTTCGCCCCCAGGCAGCACTTCGAGCTCGGCGAGGCGGCGGGCGGCATCGACTTCGAGCTGGCGGCGCGACTGTCCGGGGCGCGCTTCGTCGTCCTGAAAGGCGCCTATGCCCGCCTGCACCGCGCGCTGGCGCAGTTCATGCTCGACCTGCACACCGAGGAGCACGGTTACACCGAGGTCATCACTCCGGTACTGGTGCGCGACCAGGTGCTCTATGGCACCGGGCAGCTGCCGAAGTTCGCCGAGGACCTGTTCCAAACCACGGCCGGCCACTGGCTGATCCCGACCGCCGAGGTGACGCTCACCAACTTCGCGGCCGAGCGCATCCTGGACGAGAAGGACCTGCCGCTGCGTCTGACCGCGCACACGCTTTGCTTCCGCGCCGAGGCCGGCGCCGCCGGCAAGGACACGCGCGGCATGCTGCGCCAGCACCAGTTCGAGAAGGTCGAGCTGGTCTCGATCTGCCATCCCGACCGCTCGGAGGAAGAGCACCTGCGCATGACGCGCTGCGCCGAGACCGTGCTGGAGATGCTGGAGCTGCCCTATCGCAAGGTCGTGCTCTGCACCGGCGACATGGGCTTCGGCGCGCGCAAGACCTACGACCTGGAGGTCTGGCTGCCGGGGCAGAACACCTATCGCGAGATCTCGAGCTGCTCGAACTGCGGCGATTTCCAGGCCCGGCGCATGCAGGGCCGCTTCAAGGCCGCGGGCGAGAAGGGTACGCGCTTCCTGCACACCCTGAACGGCTCGGGCGTCGCCATCGGCCGCGCCCTCATCGCCGTGCTGGAGAACTACCAGGAGGCCGACGGCAGCGTGCGGGTGCCCAAGGTGCTGCAGCCCTACCTGGGTGGCCTGGAGACGATCGCCCACCATGCCTAAGGCGACGCGGGACCTGCGCATCCTCATCTCCAACGACGACGGCTACGGCGCGCCGGGCATCCGCGCGCTGGAGCGCATCGCCAAGGCGCTGAGCAAGGACGTCTGGGTGGTGGCGCCGGAGGTGGAGCAGAGTGCCACCAGCCACTCGCTGACGCTTCGCCGGCCGCTGCGCGTGCGCAAGCAGAAGCCGCGCCACTTCACCGTCGACGGCACCCCGACCGACTGCGTGCTGGTGGCGGTGCAGTCGATCATCCGCGACCGCAAGCCCGACCTGGTGCTGTCGGGTATCAACATGGGCTCCAACCTCGGCGAGGACGTGACCTACTCCGGCACCGTCGCCGCGGCGATGGAGGGCGCGCTGCTGGGCATCAAGGCCATCGCCTTCAGCCAGGTGCGCGACGCCGACGGCAGGCTCGACTTTTCCGCCGCCGAGCACCACGCCCCGAACCTGATCCGCAAGCTGCTGACCGTGAAGTGGCGGCGCGAGACCTTGATGAACGTGAACTTCCCCGCGCTCAGGCCGGAGGCGGTCAAGGGTATCCAGGTATGCAGACAGGGGCGCCGCGAGGCCGGCACCAGCGTGCAGGAGGGCAGGGACCCTTCCGGCCGGCCCTATGTCTGGATCGGCCAGTTCCTGTCGGACGACAGCGCGGAGCCAGATACCGATTTGAGTGCCATGACGGAAGGTTTGATCTCGGTTACGCCGCTGCATTTGGACCTGACGCACGCGCCGAGCTTGAAAGACCTCGGGGCACTGTTCTAACGCTTTAACCCGTGAACCTTCCGGCCCAGCAAGAGTCGGCGCACTTCGCCGCCCGCAAGATCCGTTTGCTGATCGAGCTCAGGCGCGCGGGCGTCAAGGATACCCGGGTACTCGCGGCGCTCGAGCGCGTGCCGCGCGAGGCCTTCACGCCGCCGGCTTTCCATGACCAGGCCTATGCCAACAAGGCGCTGCCGATCGGCCACGGCCAGACCTTGAGCCAGCCGCTGGTCGTCGCGCTGATGACCCAGGCCCTGGCGCTGAAAGGCGGCGAGCGGGTGCTGGAGATCGGCACCGGCAGCGGCTACCAGGCGGCGGTGCTGGCGCAGCTCGCCGCCGAGGTCTTCACCATCGAGCGCTGGAAAGAGCTGCTGGCCGAGGCCGAGCAGCGCCTGGCCGGGGTGTCCGCCGGCAACGTCCATACGCGCCTCGGCGACGGCATGCTGGGCTGGCCGGAGGCCGCGCCCTTCGATGGCATCCTGGTCACCGCCGCGGCCGAGCGCGTGCCGGCGCCGCTGATCGAGCAGCTCGCCGACGGCGGCCGACTGGTGCTGCCACTGGGTCCGCACAAGGGCGACCAGGAGCTGATGCGCTATACCCGCATCGGCCAGAAGCTGAAGGAAGAGCACCTGGGGCCGGTGCGCTTCGTGCCGCTGCTGCCGGGGCTCGCGGCCGGGCCGCGCTGAGGCGGCCCCAATTCCGCCCAGCTTGCGGCGCAGGACTGGACGGCATCGTTCCTGGACAGGCTCGACACGCATTTGGCATGAACGGACCAGCGCTCCGACAGGCAGCATGGAGTCGGGGGATCGTGTCACGAGGCAGAGGCAGACCGGCGTGGGTTGCCCTGCTGGCGCTGCTGGCGCTGGCAGGCCTGTCGGGCTGCGGCCACTCCAAGGGACCGGAGCGCTACAGCGCCACCGCGGGGACCGGCGGCGCCTCCAGCGGCCAGCAGGTGGCACAGGCCACGGCGGGACCCGGCAGCTACGTGGTGGCGAGCGGCGATACGCTCTATGGCATCGCGCGCCGCAGCGGCGTGCCCCTGCGCGCCATCATCGAAGCCAACGGCCTGCAGCCGCCCTATGCCCTGAAGCCGGGGCAGGTGCTGGCGATCCCGCAGGTCGAGACCTACACGGTGCAGGCCGGCGACACGGTCTATGGCATCTCGCGCCGTTTCGGCGTCGAGGCCAGCGAACTGGCGCGGCAGAACGGCATCGATCCGCCCTATACCATTTCGCCTGGACAGGTGCTGGTGCTGCCACATGGCGCCGGCGGCGCGCAGGTCGCCAGCGCACCAGCGACGCCCCAGCCCGCGCCCCAGCCCGCGCCGCAGCCCGCGCCGCAGCCGGCACCCTCGGGTGGCAGCTCGGGCGGTGGCATCACCACCACGGCGCTGCCGCCCCAGGGCACGCAGCCGGGCGGGCAGGCCCAGCCGCCGGCGACCACCCAGCCTCCGGTGGCCGGACAGCCCGGCGCACCGCAGCCGATCACGCCGCCCGAGGCGCAGCCAACCCCGCAGCCCACACCTCAACCCAGTGGCGCGCCTTCCGGGCCGGCCGTGCTGCCCGAACCGCCGGCACGGGCCGGCAGCAAGTTCATCTGGCCGGTGGACGGCACCGTCATCTCCGGGTTCGGACCCAAGGCCGGCGGCCTGCACAACGACGGCATCAACATCGCCGCGCCCAAGGGCAGCCCGGTGAAGGCGGCCGAGAACGGGGTCGTGGCCTATGCCGGCAACGAGCTGAAGGGCTTCGGCAACCTGGTGCTGATCAAGCACCAGGGTGACTACGTCACCGCCTACGCGCACAACGACCAGATCCTGGTGAAGCGCGGCGACATCGTGCGCCGCGGCCAGACCATCGCGCGGGTCGGCTCCACCGGCAGCGTGGACACGCCGCAGCTCCACTTCGAGATCCGCAAGGGATCGAAGGCAGTCGAGCCGACGGCTGAGATGACCACGCAGACCGCCGGCAAGTAGCGCCGGCGTCAGGCCAGCGGCTTGCCCAGGCGGCCGGCCAGGTCCTGCACGAACTGCCAGGCGACGCGGCCCGAGCGGCTGCCGCGGGTCACCGACCACTCGCGCGCCTGGGCGCGGAGCTGGTGCTCGGCGATCTCCAGCCCGAAGTGCCGGCAATAGCCCTCGATCATGGCGAAGAAGGTTTCCTGGTCGCAGTTGTGGAAGCCGAGCCAGAGGCCGAAGCGGTCGCTGAGGCTGACCTTCTCCTCCACTGCCTCGCTGGCGTGGATGGCGGTCGAGCGTTCGTTCTCGATCATGTCGCGCGACAGCAGGTGCCGGCGGTTCGAGGTGGCGTAGAAGATGACGTTCTCGGGCCGGCCCTCGATGCCGCCCTCCAGCACCGCCTTCAGCGACTTGTAGCTGGAGTCCTCGCTCTCGAAGGAGAGGTCGTCGCAGAACAGGATGCAGGGGCGCCCGCCGCTGCGCAGCAGGCCCAGCAGGTGGGGCAGGGAGACGATGTCCTCGCGGTGCAGTTCGACCAGGGCGAGGCGGGGCTGCCCGGCCGCCAGCTCGCGGTTGACCGTGGCGTGGACCGCCTTGACCAGCGAGGACTTGCCCATGCCGCGTGCCCCCCACAGCAGGGCATTGTTCGCCGGCAGGCCCCGCGCGAAGCGGCGGGTGTTCTCCAGCAGCAGGTCGACCTGGCGCTCGAGGCCCTTCAGCAGCATCAGTTCGACACGGTTGACCCTGGGCACAGGCTGCAGGCACAGGCTCTCGGCATGCCAGACGAAGGCGTCGGCCTCGGCCAGGGTGGTGGCGGGCGGCGGCGCCGGCGCCAGGCGTTCCAGCGCGGTGGCGATGCGTTCCAGCAACGGCTGCAGCTCGGCGGGGTCGGCCATGGAAGCCTCGGGCTATCAAGGGACAGGGCGGGGCGAGCTTTAGGAGCCCTGGCCTACTGCGTCAACCAAGCGCAGGCAGGGGCGCGACCGCGTGGCTTGCAGGGCCCGCCCGTCGTTGCAATTTGCCGCTTGGCCGCTATAGTCCCGCGGTTCTGAATCCAGCCCGGAGAAGCCCAATATGTTGATTTCGGCAGCCTACGCGCAGGAGACCGCGGCCCCCGCGGCCGGTGCCGGCGGACCCGACCTGATCACCTCGCTTCTGCCGCTGGTGCTGATCTTCGTCGTGTTCTACTTCCTGATGATCCGCCCGCAGCAGAAGAAGATGAAGGAACACCGCGGCATGGTGGCCAACCTGCGGCGCGGCGACCGGGTCGTGACCGGCGGCGGCTTCGTCGGTGTGGTCTCGCGGGTGATCAACGACGGCGAGATCCAGGTCGAGATCGCCGAAGGCGTGCGTGTGCGCGTGCTGCGCCACACCATCACCCAGGTGCTGGGCAAGGGCGAGCCGGTGAAGGGCGAGGCCAAGGCCGAGAGCGCCAGCGACGCCAAGAGCTGATCCAGAGCAGGGCCCGGGCTTACCGCAATGGTTCAGCTTCCGCGCTGGCAGCGCATCCTGATCCTGGCGATCCTGATCATCGGCGGCCTCTACGCGCTGCCGAACTTCCTGCCCAAGTCGACGCTGCAGGACCTGCCGGACTGGGTGCCGGCGGAGCAGGTGAACCTGGGCCTCGACCTGCGCGGCGGCTCCTACATGCTGCTCGAGGTCGACCTGCAGAGCCTCGACGAGGACCAGCTCAAGGACCTGGCGGCGAAGGTCAATTTTGCGCTGCGCGAGGCGAAGCTCGGCTTCTCGAACCTCGGCGTGCGTGACGGCCTCGTCGCTTTCACCCTGCGCGACACCGGCAAGGTGGCGGATGCCACCAGCGTGCTGAAGGAGGCCCTGGGCAACGATGTCACCATCACCGACCTGGGCGGTGGCGGCTTCACCCTGGGCTATGGCGAGAAGTTCCTGGCCGACTATCACGACCGCGTGGTGAACCGCGCGGTCGAGGTGCTGCACCTGCGCATCGACCCGTCGGGCACCAAGGAGCCGACGATCCAGCGCCAGGGCGAGGTCCGCATCCTGGTGCAGCTGCCGGGCGAGGCGATCGACCCCCAGGTCATCAAGCAGACCGCCAAGATGACCTTCCGCATGGTGCTGGAGAAGGTGCGGCCCGGGGTCGATCCGATCCCGGCCGGCGCCTCGATCCTGGAGACCAAGCCGGACGAGAAGGGCCAGTCGCAGAAGCTGGCGGTCGAGGACCGCGTGATGGTGTCCGGCGAGGACCTGACCGACGCGCAGCTGGCCTTCGACCAGGGTGCGCCGGTGGTCTCCTTCCGCTTCAACGCCAGCGGCGGCAAGGCCTTCTGCGACGCGACGCGCGAGAACGTCGGCCGCTTCTTCGCCATCGTGCTGGACAAGACCGTCATCTCCTACCCGCGCATCAAGGACGCCATTTGCGGCGGCGCCGGCATCATCACCGGCAGCTTCACGCAGCAGGAGGCCTCGAACCTGGCGCTGCTGCTGCGCTCGGGCGCGCTGCCCGCGCCGCTGACCATCATCGAGGAGCGCACGGTCGGCCCCGGCCTCGGCGCCGACTCGGTCGAAGCCGGCGAGGCCGCCGCCATCGCCGGCGTCGTGCTGGTCGTGGTCTTCATGGGCGCGATGTATGGCCTGTTCGGCGTCTTCGCCAACGTGGCCCTGCTCGCCAACCTCGGCCTGCTGCTGGGCGCGCTGACCGCGATGCAGGCGACCCTGACGCTGCCGGGCATCGCCGGCATAGCGCTGACGATGGGCATGGCGGTGGACGCCAACGTGCTGATCTTCGAGCGCATGCGCGAGGAGGCACGGAACGGCCGCAACCCGACGCTCGCCATCGATTCCGGCTATCGCCGGGCCATGACGACGATCCTGGACTCCAACCTCACCACGCTGATCGCCGCGCTGCTGCTCTATCAGTTCGGTACCGGCCCGGTGAAGGGCTTCGCCGTCACCCTGTCGATCGGCATCATCACCTCGATGTTCACCGCCATCATGCTGACCCGCTGGATGGTGGTGGCCTGGCTGCGTCGCAAGAAGCGCGCGGCGCTGCCGATCTGAGGAGCGCCTCATGGCACTGATCCGCTACTTCCCGATCGCGCCCAACATCGACTTCATGGGCAAGCGCCGGCTGTTCTTCGTGATCTCGCTGGTGCTGATCTTCGGCTCGGTCGGCCTGTACTTCACCAAGGGCCTGAACTACGGCGTCGATTTCGCCGGCGGCATCATCATGGAGGTGCAGACCGAGGGGCCGGCCGAGCTCGACAAGATGCGCGGCGACCTGAACGGCCTCGGCCTCGGTGAGGTCGGGCTGCAGGGCTTCGGCGCGCCCGACGTGGTGCTGATCAACCTGCCGCGGCAGGAAGGCGACGAGGCGGCGCAGCAGGCGGCGATCGAGAAGGTGCAGCAGACGCTGGGCGCCCAGGTCAAGGAGTACCGCCGCATCGAGGCGGTAGGGCCGAAGGTCGGCGGCGAACTGCGCAGCGCGGCCACCATCGCCACCATCCTGGCCATGGCCGGCATCTGCATCTATGTCTGGGTTCGCTATGAAGTCAGCTTCGCCATTGCCGCGCTGGTCGCCCTGCTGCACGACGTGTTCGCCGTGGTGGGATTCTTCGCGCTGACGGGAATCGAGTTCAACCTGACCAGCCTGGCCGCGGTGCTGACCGTTGCCGGCTACTCGATCAACGACACGGTGGTGATCTACGACCGTGTGCGCGAGGAGTTGCGGAAGTACAAGAAGGCGCCGATCAACGAGGTGCTGAACCGCGCCATCAACTCCACGCTGTCGCGCACCACGCTGACCAGCTTCACCACGCTGCTGTCGCTGCTGGCGCTCTATCTCTTCGGCGGCGCGGTGCTGGAAGGCTTCTCGGCCGGCATCATCATCGGCATCATCGTCGGCACCTACTCCTCGTGGGGCGTCGCCGTGCCGCTGCTGTCGCTGACCCGCCTGCGCCCGCACGCCTCCGAAGGCGGCAAGGCAGAGGACGCCAAGCCGGGGAGCGCGAAGCCGGGCGCCGCCGGCTAGGGGTGTGGTCGACATCACCCCGCTGCTGCCGGGCGGCCGGCAGATCGTCGAAAGCTATGGCGAGGGACGCTTCCGCGTCAGCGGCGCGCAGCACCAGGGCTCGATCCTTGTGCTGCCGGAGCGCACGCTGGCCTGGCCGGTGACGGCTTTCGCCGGCATCACCCTGGACAGCCTCGAGCCGCTGCTGGCGGCCGAGCCGCGGCCCGAACTGCTGCTGATCGGCTGCGGTCCGCGACTGGCGCTGCTGCCGGCGGCGCTGCGCAGCGGCCTCAGGGCGCGCGGCCTCGGCGCCGAGGCAATGGACACCGGCGCCGCCTGCCGCACCTACAACGTGCTGCTGGCCGAGGGCCGCGCCGTCGCCGCCGCGCTGATCGCGGTGGACTGACGGCGCGACGGCGCGCGCTACTTCAATCCGTCGAGCAGCACCTTCACGCCGGCCTCGATCTGCGGGTCCAGGCCCTCGGAACGCGCCTCCGGCGGCATGGCGACATAGACATCGGGCTCGAGCTGGGTGTTCTCCAGCCACTCGCCCTTCAGGTCGTAGATGCCGCCCTGCGGGATGCCCCAATAGACCTCGCCGTCCTGCTGGTCCTCCCACCAGACCCAGGTGCCGGTGCCGGGTACCGGCTCGCCGACCAGCGGTCCGATCCCCAGCTCCTTGTACGAGAAGGGGAAGATGTGCCCGTCGGAGTAGGCGGCCGGGTTGGTCAGCACGGCGCTGGGCTTGGTCCAGCGGTTATAGGGATCGGGCGAGGCATAGCCGCGGTCGCCCGGCATGGAGATGAGGTAGGTCTTGCCGCTGAGCAGTGTCAGCAGCTGGTTGGTCAGGTTGCCGCCGGTGTTGAAGCGCACGTCCACCAGCAGCGCGTCGGTGAAGGCATAGCGCCCGAAGATGTTGGCGTAGGCGACGCGGTAGGAGTCCTCATCCATCGCGCGGATGTGGACATAGCCGATGCGACCGCCCGAGGCCTTCTCGACCATGGCGCGGCGCTCGTCGATCCAGGCCCAGTAGGCGAGGTCCCACTGCGACCAGGCGTCGGTCGGCGTCACCACCTGGTCCCAGGTCTCGCCGCTCGCAGGGTCCTCCAGCGTCAGGCGCGTGGTGCGCCCTGTCGTGCGGTTGAGGAAGGGCCAGATGTCCTGGTCCTCGGCGATAGCCTCGCCGTTCACCGCCGTGATGATGACGCCCGGCTTGATGCGCGAGTCAGCCGTGTCGGCGGGGCCATTGCCGAGCACGCGCGAAACCTTCACGCCGGGCCCCTCGTAGCTGGTGTCGTAGAACAGGCCGAGCTCGCCGGTGCTGTCGCCGTCGTCGCGGTAGCTCGACCAGCCGGAGCCCATGTGCGAGGCGTTCAGCTCGCCGGCGAACTCCGACAGGAACTCGGCGAAATCCCGGCCGTTGTTGATGTTCGGCAGGTAGCGGCCGTAGGCGTCGTGCAGGCCGTCCCAGTCGTAGCCGTTCATGTCCCTGCGGAAGAACTTCTTCGCCGTCTGGCGCCAGACGTGGTCGAAGATGTACTGGCGCTCGGCGCCGGCATCCAGCCGCATCTGGGCGCTGTAGTAGACGTAGTCGACCGTGCCGTCCCAGATCGAGATCTTGTAGAAGCCGTAGTCGTTGCTCAGCCAGAGGTAGTTCTCGTCGGCGTCGACGGCGCCGTTGATGTAGCTGACCGGCAGATCCGAGAAGAGCTGCGTCAGGTCGTTGTCGCGGTGGTGCAGGTTGTAGCCGGTGGCGGTATAGGAGCCGTCGCCGGCCTGGGTATAGCTGACGAAGATCAGGTTCTCGCCGTCGGCGGTGAGGTGATAGAAGCCGATCGAGCTGGAGAAGGGCGTCAGGCGGAAGACCCGGCGCTCGGCGCCGTCGAAGTCGAGCTCCGTCTCGGCGGCCTCGTCATCGCTCGCGGCCTCGTCGCTGTTCTCACTCTCGTCGGTCGTCGCCTCGCTGTCGGTGGTCTGCTGCTCCTGCTCCGTCAGGCGGTCGAAGTCCTTCTGGCTCATCTTCAGCCGGTCGGCGGCGCGCTGCGTCAGCGCGGTGATCAGCACGTCCGACTGCTCGCTGTTCTGGTCGGTCCGGCGCAGGCCCAGCAGGTCGGACATCCAGACGATCATTTCGCCGTCGGCCGACCATTCCGCCGACCAGTCGTAGAATCCGTTCCGCACCAGTTCGCGCGGCGGCAGGTTGCCGGTCGTGTCGATGATGCCGACGTCGGCGTTCGACCATTCGCGGGCGAAGCTGGCGGCCAGCCAGCGGCCGTCGGGCGACCAGGAGTACCAGATGTCGCCGTCGGCATAGGAGTAGTTGAACTCCCGGCTCAGTACCTCCTTCGACTCGCCGCTGGCGAGATCGAGCACGCGGATGGCGTCGCGATCCTCGAGGTAGGCGACGCGCTCGCCGGCCGGATCGTAGAGCGGCTGGAACTCGTCGGCCGGCGTGTCGAGCACCAGGCTCTCCTCGATCTCGGTCGCATCGAAGAAGTCCGGTTCGCTGTCCAGCGCGATGGAAGACTGGTAGATGCCCCAGGAGCCGTCGCGCTCGGCCGCGTAGATCAGGGTGCGGCCATCCGGGCTGAAGGAGACGCTGCGCTCCTGGCTCGGTGTGTTGGTGATACGGCGCGTGATCTGGCCATCGGCCGACATCACGAAGACCTCGCCGCGCACCACGAAGGCGACCTCGTGCCCGGTCGGCGACAGCGCGAACTCGGTCGCCCCGTAGTCGAAGGAAACGAAGCGCGGGCCGTTGTCCAGGCCATCGGTCGGCAGCGTGACCTCGACCTGCTCCGGCTCGCTCGCGCCCGCCGGCAGGCGCCAGAGCCCGCCATCGTAGGAATAGACGATGTCGCCGCCGCCGCTGATCGTCACGGCGCGCACCGGCAGCAGGCTGTGGTGGGTGAGCTGGACCGGCTCGGCCGCCGGGTCGAGCGACTGCTTCCAGACATTCAGCGAGCCGGAGCGCTCGCTGAGATAGACCACCGCCTGGCCGTCGGGTGCGAAGGCCGGGTCGCGGTCCTCGCCGCCGAAACTGCTGAGCCTGGTGTGATGTCCGCTGGCCTTGTCAAAGAGCCAGATGTCGTGCGCCTGGGCCGAGACGTCGTGCTTGCGCCAGACCTGTTCGATCGAGGGCTGGTCCTCGTAGACGATGAGCTTGGCGTCGGGAGACTCCTGCGCCTCGTGCGCCAGGATCGGCAGGATCATGCGCTCGCGCCCGCCGGCCAGCGGCACGCTGTAGAGCTGCTTGTTGAGGCGGGGGCTGGGCAGGGTATAGGTCGCCACCGCGTCGCCGAGGCGCCGCGCCTCGAAGATGACCTTGCCGCCGTCGGCGGTGAAGCCGGTCGGCAACTCGTCGCCGGAATGGAAGGTCAGGCGCACCGCGGTGCCGCCTGCCGCCGGCATGGCGAAGACGTCGAGGTTGCCGAAGCGGTCGGCGGCGAAGGCGATGGTCTTGCCGTCCGGCGACCAGACCGGCCGCGTGGCGAAGACGTCGCTGGTGGTGAGTGCATGCGCGGCGCCTCCCGTGGCCGGCACGAGGTAGAGGCGTCCGCCGTAGGAGAAGGCGATCTGGCTGCCGTCCGGCGAAACCGCCGGATAGCGCATCCAGAGCGGGGGCGCGGCCGTGTCTTCAGCAACGGCCGGCAAGCTGCCGGCAGTGATCAGGGTCGAGACGATCAGCCCCAGGGCCCAGGCGCGCATAGCAAAACTCCCCCGCATGCCGGTGCATGCGGGGGAGATTAGCGCAGCGATCCGCGTCAGGCGACGGGCTTGCGGTCCCTGCCTGTGATTTGGGTCACGCCACCCGTCAGCCCGCGGCGGCCAGGTTCTGCTCCACGAACTCCCAGTTCACCATGTTCTGCAGGAAGGTCTGGATGAACTTCGGACGCAGGTTCTGGTAGTCCAGGTAGTAGGCGTGCTCCCAGACGTCGAGCGTCAGCAGGGCCTTCTGGCCGTGGGCCATCGGCAGGTCGGCGTTGGCGGTGTTGGTGACGGCGAGCTTGCCGTCCTGGCCGACCACCAGCCAGGTCCAGCCGCTGCCGAAGTTGCTCTTGGCCTTGTCGTCGAAGGCGTCGAAGAAGGCCTTTTCGGAGCCGAAGTCGGCGGTGAGGCGTTTGGACAGCGCCGCGCCGGGCTTGCCGCCCTTGGGCGAGAGGCAGTTCCAGAAGAAGCTGTGGTTCCAGTGCTGGGCGGCCTGATTGAACAGCACCTGCTTGCCCTCGGCCTTGGCGGCCATGATGACCTCCTCGACGCTCTTGCCCTCGAGCGGGGTGCCGGCCAGCAGTTCGTTCGCCTTGTTGATATAGGCCAGGTGATGCTTGCCGTGGTGGAACTCGAAGGTGCGGGCCGACATGTGCGGCTCAAGGGCGGTGGGGGCAAAGGGCAGCGGGGGCAGGGTGAATGCCATCGTCACGATCTCCTCGACTGGGAAAATTCATTCGCTAGGGGCCCCTATTTAGGTGGAAGCCCGGGCGTCGCAAAGCGTCAACGCACCTGCTGCGACCATTGTTCCGCCAAGGAAAAAGGGCGCGGCGACCCGTGATCGCCGCGCCCTCGCAACCAGTCCGCTTGCTCAGCCGAGGTTCTGCGCCCCGACCATGCAGAAGAGCATCGGCACCGACAGCAGCGTGTTGGTGCGCGAGAAGAGCATGGCGGTGCGGGCCGCCTTCTTCTTCTCGTCGGCGCTGGCCTCGACGATGCCCAGGGCCTTCTTCTGGTTCGGCCAGATGATCATCCAGACGTTGAAGGCCATGATGATGCCCAGCCACATGCCGATGCCGATCAGCAGGACGTTGAAGTTGCTGAAGGCGCCGCCGGCGTCGGCGATGTCGAGGGTCAGGGCCTCGACCATGTAGCTGTTCATATGCGCCAGGATCAGGCCGAAGATCAGCGTCGACAGCGCCGCCCAGCGGAACCAGAAGAGCGCGCGCGGCGCAATGTGCTTGGACACCGCGGGCTTCTGCTCGTCCGGGATGCCCGGCATCGCGATCATCTGCACGAAGTTGAAGAAGTAGAGCAGGCCGATCCACATCACGCCCGACAGGACATGCAGCCAGCGTACGACGAAGGGCCAGAAGGCCGCGCCGTTGAAACCGTTCATCGCGATGTAGAGCACGATCAGCAGCGCGGCCAGCACGAAGGCCGACACCACGACCTTGTTGAGATTCGACAGGATACCTGCCATGGACCCCTCCCTCAGGATCGCCTTTTGAGCGCGACATAACCCCAGTGGACTCGGGACCTCCCAAGTCCTTCCATAAAACCTTACCAATGGGGTCCGAATTGACAAGTTTCCCTGACGAGGGGAGGGCTATGCGGTGGCTCAGGCGCTGACGCCCTGCGGCGCGCTGCTGCGCGACGGCGACCCGGACCGCTACCTGACGGTGCTGGTCGCCGGCGGCCGCGCGGCCGCCGACCTCTTCGCGCTCTACGCCTTCAACCTGGAGCTGGCGCGCACCGCCGAGGTGGTGCGCGAGGCGATCCTCGGCCAGATCCGCCTGCAGTGGTGGCGCGACGCCCTGGCCGAGGGCGCGCCGCCGCGTCCCCACCCCGTGGTTGACGCCTTGCGCCCGCTCCTGGACAGCGGCCGGCTTCCGCGGGCCAAGGTGCTGGCGCTGATCGAGGCCCGCGAACGCGACTTGGAGAAGGAGGCGCCGGCGGACTATGCAGCCTTCCTTGGCTATTGCGCGACGACGGCTGGTGCCCTGAACGAACTTGCCGCGCAGTTTCTGGGCGGCGATGCGGAAGAGCAGGCGGCCGCGCGCCGGGTCGGCAGCGGTTGGGCGATCCTCGGCCTGTTGCGCGCGACGCGGCATCTGGCCCGGCAGGGGCGGGTCCTGCTGCCGGACGCGCTGCTGCGTGCCGCCGGCACCGACGCCCGCGCGCTGCTGGACCTCAGGCCGACGCCGGCCTTGGCCGAGGTCGGCCGGCATCTCGACCGCGAGGCGGCGCAGCTTCTGGCCGCTGCGCCGCGCCGGCCGCGCCGCGCGGTGCTGCAGCCCTTCCTGCTGGCGCGCCTGGCGCCAAGCTATCGCCGGCAACTGGCCCGCGCCGGCTTCGACCTGCTGGATCCGCGGCTCGGCGAGCGGCCGCCCGGCCTCGCCTGGCGGCTGGCGCTGCCGAGGATGGGTGCATGAGCGATTGGATTCCCGAGCGCTGGCGCGGCGTGCCGCGCGGGCGGCAGTGGCGCAACATGCTGTTCAAGGACCACTGCCTGGTGCGCTGGCCGATCCCCAACGCGCACCGCGTGACCGACGAGTTCTGGCGCGCCGGCCAGCCGCTGCCCTTCCACTTCGCCCGCTGGCGGCGGCGCGGCATCCGCACCGTGGTGAACCTGCGCGGGCCGGTGAAGTTCGCGTCCTGGGTGCTGGCGCGTGAGGCGGCCGAGCGGCAGGGCCTGGCCTATGTGAACTACGGCTTGCGCTCGCGCGACCTGCCGACGCGGGAGGAACTGCTGGGCCTGCTCGAGCTGCTCGACGGCGCGCAGTATCCGCTGCTGATCCACTGCAAGTCGGGCAGCGACCGCACCGGCCTGGTCGCCGGCATCTACCTGATCCATCGCAGGGGCGCGACGCCGGCCGAGGCGCTGCGCCAGCTGCGCTTCAAGTACCTGCACATGAAAAGCGGCAAGGCCGGCGTGCTGCGCCTGGTCATCACCGCCTTCGCCGAGAGCGGCGAGCGGGACTTCCGCCGCTGGGTGGAGACGGCCTACGACCCGGCGCCCCTGGCCGCCCGCTGGGGCGAGTGGACCTGGCGCGGCGCGCTCTTCGAACGGCTGCTGCGGCGGGAATAGCGGCCGGCGCTCAGGCCGCCGCGCGCCCGCCTAGCCAGGCCGTGAGGTCAGCACGGGCCCGGGCAGCATAGAGCGGCTTCAACTGCTTGCCCTTCAGCGGCCGGCGCGCGTTCGGCTGCAGGCGGGCTTCCAGCGGCAGCGGCGGGAAGAGGCCGAAGTTCACGTTCATCGGCTGGAACGACGCGGCGTCCGCGCCGCCGGTGATGTGGCCCAGCAGGGCGCCCAGCGCGGTGGTCGGCGGCGGTGCCTCGGCTGCCTGGCCCAGGCGCTCGGCGGCGGCGAAGCGGCCGGCCAGCAGACCGATGGCGGCGCTTTCGACATAGCCCTCGACGCCGGTGATCTGGCCGGCGAAGCGCAACGCCGGACGCGCCTTGAGGCGCAGTCGCGCGTCCAGCAGGCGTGGCGAATTGATGAAGGTGTTGCGATGCAGCCCGCCGAGGCGCGCGAACTCCGCGTTCTCCAGCCCGGGTATCATGCGGAAGATGCGCACCTGCTCGCCGTGCTTCAGCTTGGTCTGGAAGCCGACGAGGTTGAAGAGGGTGCCGAGCGCGTTGTCCTGGCGCAGCTGCACAACGGCCCAGGGCCGGCGCTGGGCATGCGGGTCGAACAGGCCGACCGGCTTCATCGGGCCCCAGCGCAGCGTGTCGAGCCCGCGCTCGGCCATGACCTCGATCGGCAGGCAGCCCTCGAAGTAGGGGACGCTTTCCCACTCCTTGAAGCTGGTCTTCTCGCCGGCGCGCAGGGCCTCGATGAAGGCGGCGTACTCAGCCTTGTCGAGCGGGCAGTTGATGTAGTCGGCGCCGTCGCCCTCCGGCCCCACCTTGTCGTAGCGCGACTGGAACCAGGCGCGGCTCATGTCGATCGACTCGCGGTGCACGATCGGCGCGATGGCGTCGAAGAAGGACAGGTACTCCTCGCCGGTCAGGCCCTTGATGGCCTCCGACAGCGCGGGGGAGGTGAGGGGACCGGTCGCCAGGATCACGCTGTCCCACTCGGCCGGCGGCAGGCCCGGCAGCTCCTCGCGCCGGATCTCGACCAGGGGATCGGCCGCCAGCGCCGCCGTCACCGCGTCGGAGAAGCCGTCGCGGTCCACCGCCAGCGCGCCGCCAGCCGGCACCTTGTGACGGTCGGCGCTGCCCAGGATCAGCGAGCCGAGGCGCCGCATCTCCTCGTGCAGCAGGCCGACGGCGTTGCCCTCGGGATCGTCGGAGCGGAAGGAGTTGGAACAGACCAGCTCGGCCAGGCCCTCGCCCTTGTGCGCGTCGGTGCGGCGGACCGGGCGCATTTCGTGCAGCACCACCGGCACGCCGGCGCGCGCGAGCTGCCAGGCTGCCTCGCTGCCGGCGAGGCCGCCACCGACGACATGGACGGGCATAGGATCGGACATGCGGCTTGCTTAGGGCAGGGGCGGGCGGCCCGCAACCCCCGTTGCCAAACCCCGCCCCAAGTGCTTCCTAGCGCCGGACCTTCCAGGAGCGTCACGGCCTTGTCCCTGCTTCTCGGCTTCGATACCGGCGGCACCTTCACCGACGCGGTGCTCTATGACGAGGCGCTGGGCGTGGTGGCCAAGGCCAAGGCGCTGACCAGCAAGCACGACCTGGCCATCGGCGTCGGCCAGGCGATGGACGCGGTGCTGGCGGCCCACGGCATGACCGGGCGCGAGCGCGAGATCGCGCTGGTCTCGCTCTCCACCACCCTTGCCACCAACGCCCTGGTCGAGAGCCACGGCAACCCGGTCGGCCTCATCCTGCTGGGCTATCCGCCGCAGGCGCTGGAGCGCGCCGGCCTGCGCGAGGCGCTGCGCGGCGACCCCGTCGCCTTCCTGGCCGGCGGCCACACCGCGGGCGGCGAGCCGCAGGCGCCGCTGGACAGGGCCAAGGCGCTGGAGGCGGTGCGCGCCATGGCGCCGCAGGTACAGTCCTTCGCCGTCGCCGGCTTCTTCGCCGTGCGCAACCCGGAGCACGAGCTGGCGCTGAGCCAGTGGATCCGCGCGGAGACCGGCCTGCCGGTGACCTGCGCGCACCTGCTCTCCTCGGCGCTCGACGCGCCGCGCCGGGCGCTGACCGCGGTGCTGAACGCGCGCCTCATCCCGCTGATCACGCAGTTGGTCGAGGCGGTGCAGGGCCTGATGCGCGCGCGCGGCCTCGCCTGCCCGCTGACCGTGGTCAAGGGCGACGGCTCGCTGATCAGCGACCAGGTGGCCCTGGCCTCGCCAGTCGAGACGATCCTGTCGGGCCCCGCCGCCAGCGTGGTCGGCGCGCGCGCCCTGGCCGCCGGGCAGGCAGGCGCGGAGGATGCCTTCATCTCCGACATCGGCGGCACCACGACGGACATCGCCGTGCTGCACGGCGGCCGCCCGGTGCTGAACCGCGACGGCGCCACGGTCGGCGGCTTCCGCACCATGGTCGAGGCCGTGGCGGTGCACACACTGGGCCTCGGCGGCGACAGCGAGGTGCAGGCGGATCGCAAGGGGCCCCTCAAGGTCGGGCCGCGCCGCGCCGTGCCGCTCTCGCTGCTCGCCAAGGAGCATCCTGGCGTGCTGGAAATCCTCAGCGCCCAACTGGCCAAGGAAGAGCCGGCGCCGAGCGACGCGCGCTTCGCCCTGCGCCTGCGCCGCCTGGCCGAGAACGCGCCGCTGAAGCCGGCCGAGCGCAAAGTCTGGGAGCGCCTCGCGGAGGGGCCGCAGCCGCTGGAGAGCCTGGCCGACGACTACCTGGCGCAGAAGTCGCTGCAGCGCCTGGTCGACCGCGGCCTCGCCATCGTCTCCACCGTGACGCCGAGCGACGCCGCGCATCTGCTGGGCCGCCAGGCGACCTGGAGCCTGGAGGGTGCGCGCCTGGGCTGCGCCATCCTGGCGCGCCAGGCCGGGCGCGACGGGCCCGACGCCGTGGCGGCGGAGATCTTCGACCGCGTCGCCGCGCTCTCGGCCGAGGCGCTGGTGACCGCGGCGCTGGCGGAGGAGGGCGGCCCGCCGGCCCTGCCCGACGGCCTGGGGCGCCTGCTGCTCGACCGCGCGCTGCTGGAGCGGAAGGGCCGGCCGCTGGTCGGCGCCCGCATCACGCTGGAGCGCCCGGTGATCGCCATCGGCGCGCCGGCCGCGACCTATTACGGCGCGGTGGCAGAACGCCTGGGCACGGCGCTGCTGCTGCCGGACCACGCCGAGGTCTGCAACGCCGTCGGCGCCGTCGCCAGCGGCATCGTGCAGCGCGCGCGCCTGGTCATCACCCAGCCGGCCGAGGGCAAGTTCCGCGCCCACCTGCCGGGCGGCGTGCAGGATTTCCACGAGCTGGAACTCGCCGCCGCCGCCACCCTGGCCGCCGCCGAGGCGCAGGCCCGCCAGATGGCGCTGGATGCCGGCGCCGGCGAGATCCGCCTGGAGACCAGCCGCGACGACACCGTGGTCGAGGGCCCCGGCGGCTTGCGGACCTTCCTGGAGAGCGTCATCGTGGCCACCGCCGCGGGCCGCCCGCGGCTCGCCGAACACCGGAGCTGACGGAACATCATGGACAACCTGCGCATCAACGCCGACCGCCTGTGGGAAAGCCTGATGGAGATGGCGAAGATCGGCGGCACCAAGAAGGGCGGCGTCTGCCGCCTGGCGCTGACCGACCTGGACCGCCAGGGCCGCGACCTTTTCACCAAGTGGTGCGAGGCGGTGGGCTGCACCGTCTCGGTCGATGCCGTCGGCAACATGTTCGCCCGGCGGCCGGGGCGCGATCCGAACCGGCCGGCGGTGATGACCGGCAGCCACCTGGACAGCCAGCCGACCGGCGGCAAGTTCGACGGCGCCTATGGCGTGCTGGCGGGCCTGGAGGTGCTGCGCACGCTGCACGACCTGAAGATCGAGACCGAGGCGCCGGTCGAGGTGGTGGTCTGGACCAACGAGGAGGGCAGCCGCTTCGCCCCGGCCATGATGGGCTCGGGCGCCTATGCCGGCGTCTTCTCGCTGGAGGAGACCCTGGCCAAGACCGACGAGGAGGGGACGAGTTTCGGCCAGGCACTGCGGGACATCGGCTATCAGGGCGAGGGGCTGGGCGGCCGGCCCTGCGCCGCCTATTTCGAGGCGCACATCGAGCAGGGGCCGATCCTGGAGGCCAACGCCAAGACCATCGGCGTGGTCACCGGCGCGCAGGGCCAGCGCTGGTACGAGATCACCCTGACCGGGCAGGAGGCGCACGCCGGCCCGACGCCCATGGCCCGCCGCAAGGACGCCCTGGTCGGCGCCGCCAAGGTGGTGCAGGGCGTCAACGCCATCGGCCACGCGCTGCAGCCCGGTGCCTGCGCCACGGTCGGCGTGCTCAAGGTGCATCCGGCCAGCCGCAACGTGATCCCCGGCGAATGCTGGCTGACAGTCGACTTCCGTCATCCGGACGACACCAAGCTGCTGGAGATGGACCGGCGCCTGCGGGCCCTCGTTGCCCAAGCCGCGGAAGAGGGCGGGCTGACCTTCAAGATCGAGCAGATCTGGGAATTCCCGGCGACGCCCTTCACGCCCGAACTGGTGGACGCGGTGCGGCGTGGCGCCGAGCGCGGCGGCTATGCCCACCAGGACATCATCTCCGGCGCCGGGCACGACGCCATCTACATGGCGCGGGTCGCGCCCACCGCGATGATCTTCGTGCCCTGCGAGGAAGGCATCAGCCACAACGAAATCGAGAACGCCACGCCGCAGGACCTGGCGGCCGGCTGCAACGTGCTGCTGAACGCCATGCTGGACCGTGCCGGGGTGGCCACGTGAAGGCTGCCGCGGGCGCACTCGCCCTGCTGCTGCTCGGCGCCTGCCAGCACGGCGGCAGCCTGCCCAGCGTCGATAAGGCCCTGGTCGGAGTGGACCAGCTGACGCCGGATGCCTTTCCCTTCTGCTCCGACCACGGCTGCGAGGTGCAGCAGACGGTGCATTTCACCGCGCAACAGTGGGCCGAGATCGTCGGGCCCTTGGCGGAGCCCTCGGCCGACGCCGCGGCCGAACGCCAGGCGGTGGCCGAGGCAGTGGGGCGCTACGAGACGCTGGCCGGCCTGCAGACCGGCACCAGCGTCGACGACGGCGGGACCCACACCTTTCCCGGCCGGCGGCAGCAGGACTGCGTGGATGAGTCGGTCAACACCACCCGCTTCCTGACCATGCTCGACAAGGCCGGCGTGCTGCATTTCCACCAGCACGGCCATCCGGTGCATCGCGCCTTCGCCGGCGGCTTCAGCCACATGACGGCGACGCTGCGCGCGCTGGACGGCAGTGGCACCTGGGCCATCGACTCCTGGTTCTGGGACAACGGCCACCCGGCGGAGGTCGTGCCGCTCGACACCTGGCTCGCCGGCTGGAACCCGCCGGGCTTCCACAACTAGGGCCAGGGAAGGGGGCAGGAGGTCCCGCCGGCGACCGCCAGCAGATGGCCGGCGCGGCGTTGCGCCGCCGTCGGCCAGAGTTCCCAGCCCTGGGCCGGCGCGCCGGGCGGCCGCTCCGCGGAGCGCACGCCCGGGTCGGGCCAGGTGAGTCCGGCGATCAGCCCCTGGGCATCGACCAGCAGCACGACATCAGGCGCGTCGCCCGCACCGTCGCTCGACCATCCTGCCAGCGCCCAGTTGCCTTGCGCGGTCACCCTCGGCGCCAGCCAGCGCGTCGTGACGTCACAGCTTTCGCCGGGCGGGAAAAGCGCCCCCGCCGGCTGGCCGATCCAGGCCGCCTCTGGCCAGGCGAAGGGTCCGCCCTGGAGCGCGCGCAGGCGGCCGAAGGTGTCGCGCGCCAGCGTCAGGTTCGGATGGATGCGCAGCCAGGGCTCGTCGTCCGCGCTGTCGGCGAGGACCGCGCCGGCGGATTGCAGCAGCTCGGCGTGGTGGCCGGACCAGATGCGCCAGTGGCGGGGAAGGTCGGCGAGCAGGAGCAGGTTGACCAGCAGCAGCGCCAGCAGAATCGCGCCGCGCGCGAGCCGCCGCGCCCGCGAAGCGGCATCCAGGGCGAGCAGCGCGAGGCCGATCCAGTAGAGCAGGCTGGTGGTGAGATAGCGCTGCGAATAGGCCTGCTGCGGTCCGCCGTCCAGGCGCACCAGCGCCGTCACCAGCGCGCTGCCGAATGCCAGCAGGCAGAGCAGCAGCGCCTGTGTCGCCAGCGGCGACGGCCGCCGACCGCTGCGCAGGGCGATGACCCATACGACCGCAATCCACAGCAGGCCCAGGTCGGCGACGATGCCGGACCAGAGCACGCTCTGGTAGTTGGGCAGCAGGACGCGCAGCGCCATCTCCGCCGGTGCGCGCAGATAGTTCTGCATGTAGAGCAGCACCGGCCAGGGATCCTGCAGCCAGGGCCACACCGGATTCAGATCGGCCCGATGCGTCAGCCCGCGCAGCCACAGCACGCCGGCAAGGATGGCCGCGAGGCCGGCCAGCAGCGCGCCCAGGCGACGCGCCGGCAGGCGCAGCGCCGGCGCGACGAGCGCCAGCGCGACGCAGCCGACCAGCCCGCTGCCGGACGCGAGGGCGGCGCCGAGCGCGAGCAGGAGGCAGAGAGCGAGCCGTCCGGCGCCCGGGCCTGCCGGCGCTGTCAAGACGGTGACAGCCGCCAGGGCGAAGGCCGGCGCCATGAAGAAGTGCGCCTGCATCGCCCAGGTCAGGTTGAAGCCGTTGCCCATCCACAGCAGTCCGGCGGCCGCTGCCCCGGCGGCAAGCCAGGGACCCGCGCCGGACCGGCGCGCACCCCGCGCGACGAGTGCCGCGATGGCGAGGCAGGCGAGCGGGATCGCCGCGAGCGCCGCCCACTGCTGCGCGCCGAGCCAGTGGACGTCGAGCCAAGCAAGCAGACGCTGGAAGGCCAGGATGTGGTCGACATGGGTGCGCAGGATCTGCATTCCCAGGCTGTCGCCGCGCAGGAAGCTGCTTTCGATGCCGACCAGGTCCCGCGTGATCACCGGCTGGTGCAGCAGGGCGATGCCGGCGAGCCCGCTGGCGAACAGCAGGCCGCAGGAGAGAAGGAAGATGCCATCGAGCGCACGCAGGGCCGGCGCCGCCCGGAACGGCCCCGCGGTCAAGGCGCGAAGACCTCGGTCAGGCCTTCGACACCCTTCAGGGCATGGGTGCCGCAGGAGCGCGCCGGCACCGCCAGGCGATGGCGGACCTCGCGGGTCAGCAGGATCGGCTCGCCGAGCCCGGCCGTCAGTCCCTGGACGCGGGCCGCCAGGTTCACCGCCGGCCCGATCACGGTGAAGTCCAGCCGGTCGGCGACGCCGATGTTGCCGTAGTGAACGTCGCCGACGCTGAGCGCCACGCCGGCGGCCAGGCGCGGCCGATCGCTGGCCTGTCGCCGTTCATTCAGTTGCGCCAGCGCCGCCAGACCGTCGCGGGCCGCCGCCAGCGCCGAGGCCGCCACCGAGCAGTCATGCGCCGCCGCGTGCGGGCAGGGGAAGATGGCCAGCAGCGCGTCGCCCATGAACTTCAGGATCTCGCCGCCATGCTTCTCGAGCGCGCCGCCCATTGCGTCGAAGTAGTCGTTCAGCGTGGCAATGGTCTCGGCCAGCGGCTGCGCCGCCGCCAGTTGCGTGAAGCCGCGCAGGTCGCAGAGGAAGACGACGGCGAACAGGGTCTCGCCCTGGCCGCGGCGGATCGAGCCGTCCCACACCCGTTGGCCGGTGCGCGGGCCGAGGTAGGTGGAGAGCAGCGTCCGGCCGGTCTCGCGCTGCAATGCCAGTTCGGCGACCGAGGCGAAGGCCGGAAGCGTCGCGTCTGCCAGGGCCAGGTCCTGGTCGGTGAAGCCGCCGCTCCGCCGCGTCGCCAGGGTGACGACGTTGTGCCGCCCAGCGGAGAACCATAGCGGCGAGACCCGGTAGTCGCTGTAGCCCTGGCCACGCAGATGCGACAGGATCTGGAAGTCGCCTGCGGCGATCGGCTGCTCCAACCTCCGGCGGATCACCTGCGGCTGCTCGAACACCGCGCGGATGGGGCTCCGCTGGAACTCCTCCTGGTCCAGGACCTCGTGCTTGCGGCCGACCTCGGCGGCGCCACCGGATTCGATGTCCCAGTGATAGCTGGTCGCGATGAGCTGCGGGTGCAGATGCCGCAGCGACAGCGAGGCGCGGTCGAGTGGCAGTCCGGCCTCGCGCAGCAGCCGGCAGAAGCGGTCGAACAGCAGGGTGATGCGGGCGCGGCCCAGGCGGGCATCCAGCAGTTGGGCGATGACGTCGGCGGCGCTGAGCATGGCGTCAGGTTCGCCCAGCCGCTTGGTGCGACGCAACATGGGTCACTGCCCGGCGCCATGTCCGAGTGCTAGGCTTCGGCCGTTCAGCCACTCAGGGGAGTCTTCCCATGTCCCGTCTGCTCAGCGGTCTGCTGCTGCTCGTGCTGCTGCCGGTATACCAGGCGTCGGCGCAGGACTTTGCCAGCGAGAAAGTGGTCAAGGACTACATGGCGGCGTGGAACGCCCATGATGCCGCCGCCGCCGCCGCCTTCATGTCCGACAATGTCATCTACTACGACGCCACGGTGGGCGAGCCGGTCAGCGGCCGCGCCGACGCCCAGGCGCAGATCATCCAGGCCTTCATGACCGCGGCGCCCGACCTGGTGTGGGAAATGCGCGGACCGGCGATTTCCAGCCCCGGCCACGTCGCCTTCGAGTGGGTCTTCTCGGGCACCAATACGGGGCCCTGGGCCGACGGCACGCCGGGCACCAACAAGACCTTCCAGGTCTTCGGCGTGAGCTACATCAATCTGCTGGACGGCAAGATCGCCTACCAGGGCGACTACTACGACGCCCTGGGCTTCTATCGGCAGCTCGGACTCATGGAGTAGCACAGAGCCCCACGACCCCGCCGCTGCGGAGCAGCGGCTCCGCCTTCAGTTCGGCGTGCGGCATAGCCGCGTCCAGGTAGGCGATCCAGTCGCCGCGGCGGCGCCAGCTGTCGACCGGCCAGCCAACGCCGCGCACGATGCCGGCGCGGTCGACGACAAGGATGGCGAGCAGGGTTGAAGTCTGGCTGTGCGCGATTCCGCCGAGCGCGAGCACCGGACCGCGGACGCCGGGAACCTCTGTACTCTCCAGCGTCACCTTGCACTGTGTGCCGCGCAGCCGCGGCAGGTCGGCGATGGACCGCCCCTTCGACGCCAGGCCGGGCCTGGAGAAGAGCGGGGCCTTCTGGTGTTTCAGAAAGTCGATCGTGCCGAAAAGGTAGCGCAGGTCTTCATCGCAGGTCGCGCAGACGGGGAGGCGCTGGAGAACCGAAAGGGGCAGCGCCTCGTTGGCGACCGCGGCCTCGGCCTGACGGGACCGCTGGGTCCAGGTTCGCGCCATGCCGAGAAAGCCCTGCTGGCTGCTCAGCACCAGGGTGACCAGCGCGACCGCGACCGCAGCCTGCGCCAGCCGACGGAGAGTCCGACGGCCCGTCGGCAGGCAGGCGTTCAGGTAGATGGCCGCGCCGATCCAGAACAGCGGCGGAATGGACATGTAGCGGTTGGCATAGGGCTCGGCCCCGGGGAAATCGAGGCGTGCGACGCCTGCGACCAGAAAGGTCGCGGCGACGGCAAGCATCAATCCGAAGCCGAAGACCCGGCGGCTGTCGAGGGATCGACGCCGCCGCCAATGCAGTGCGAGGTCGGTCAGAAGCATCGCGTAACAGGCGAAGGCGGCGACCTGTACGAGCCAGGGGGGTAGCAGCCAGGCGAGCCAGAAATCATAGGCCGTGATGCCCTGGTGAACGTAGCTCAACAGCCTGAGGGGGCGAGCGATGGCGTACCAGAGCTCCTCTCCGCTCCGGGTCGCGTGCTGCGTCAGCATCACAGTCGCGGTCAGTGCCAGGACCAGCAGGGCAAGAGAGAGCAGGCGCCGCCGCAGCGGCGCCGCCAGCGGCTGAACCAGCAAGAGGACCGCCAGAGCAGAGACCCAGCCGAGGCCGATGCCGAAGCTGAAGAGGCTGCCGAGACACAGCAGTGCCCAGGTCCAGACCCCACGCCCGCTCGCGGGCAGGCGGGTCTGGACCAGGAGTGCTGCGACCCCGAAGCAGAGCGAGAGGTACATGTGAAGCTGCATGGGGAACACGAGATTCGCCCAGTCGCAAAGCCAGAACAGCATGGCGGCGACAATGGGAAGCCAGAGCGCGGCAATGCGCGAGCCTCCGCCCGCCGGCAGGCTGCCGCCGGCGGCCAGCAGCAGCGTCTCGACTGCCAGCAGCGCGAAGATCGACAGTTGCAGCAGTCCGCCGTCCGCGAAGCCGAGGTACCAGTCCGCGAGATAGAACAGGCGTGGAAAGAGCAGAATGTGCTCGTTCGCGGGCGCGATCAGAAATTGCGGGAAGGGCAGGTCGAGGTGCCGCCTGAAGTCGACAAGCATGTCCGCCTCGGGCAGCACCAGTCGATAGTGCCAGGCGGCGGCGATGCTCCAGCCGACTGCCGCCATGCCGGCGGCGCCGGCCATGAGCATGACGAAACGATAGAGGCCCGCGGTGAGTCCGGGAGCTGGAGCCGGGACGTCCGGCAGCGGGGGATTGCGATCCGGTTCCGTCGACGCGGCTGCCGGCGCCCGCCCCGTCTCGATCATGCCCGCTTGCGTTTCGCGCCGGGCAGGTAGGGCTTGAGGAAGCGTGCCGTGTGGCTCTCCACCACGCGGGCGATGTCTTCCGGCGTGCCGGTGGCGATGATGCGCCCGCCGCCGTCGCCGCCCTCGGGACCGAGGTCGAGGATCCAGTCGGCGGTCTTGATGACCTCCAGGTTGTGCTCGATGACTACGACGGTATTGCCCTGCTCGACCAGGGTGTGCAGCACCTCGAGCAGCTTGCGCACGTCCTCGAAGTGCAGGCCGGTGGTCGGCTCGTCCAGGATGTAGATGGTCTTGCCGGTGGAGCGGCGCGACAGCTCCTTGGCCAGCTTCACGCGCTGCGCCTCGCCGCCCGACAGCGTGGTCGCCGCCTGGCCGACCTGGATGTAGCCCAGGCCGACGTGCGCCAGCGTCTCCAGCTTGTTGCGGATCGCCGGCACGGCCTTGAAGAGCTTCACGCCCTCCTCGACGGTCATGGCCAGCACGTCGGCGATGGAGTGGTCGCGGAACTTCACCTCCAGCGTCTCGCGGTTGTAGCGCTTGCCCTTGCAGACGTCGCACTGGACGTAGACGTCGGGCAGGAAGTGCATCTCGATCTTGATGACGCCGTCGCCCTCGCAGGCCTCGCAGCGCCCGCCCTTGACGTTGAACGAGAAGCGCCCGGCCTTGTAGCCGCGCTCCTTGGCCTCGGGCAGTCCGGCGAACCAGTCGCGGATCGGCGTGAAGGCACCGGTGTAGGTCGCGGGATTCGAGCGCGGCGTGCGGCCGATCGGCGACTGGTCGATGTCGATGATCTTGTCGAGAAACTGCAGTCCGCGGATCTCGTCGTGCTCGGCCGGATGCTCGCGCGCGCCGTTGAGGCGACGGGCAAGGGCCTTGTAGAGCGTCTCGATGATCAGCGTCGACTTGCCGGAGCCGGAGACGCCGGTGATGCAGGTGAAGGTGCCGAGGGGGATCTCCGCCGTCACGTCCTGCAGGTTGTTGCCGCGCGCGCCCGCGACCACGAGCTGCTGGCCGGGGTGCCCCTCGCGGCGTACCGCCGGCACGGGAATCTGCTTCAGGCCGGTCAGGTACTGCGCGGTCAGGCTGTTGGGATTGGCCATGACGGCGTCCGGCCGGCCGGCCGCCACCACCTGGCCGCCGTGGATGCCGGCGCCGGGGCCCATGTCGACGATATAGTCGGCCGAGCGGATGGCGTCCTCGTCGTGCTCCACCACGATCACGGTGTTGCCGAGGTCGCGCAGGCGCCGCAGCGTGCCGAGCAGGCGCTCGTTGTCGCGCTGGTGCAGGCCGATCGAGGGCTCGTCCAGCACGTAGAGCACGCCGGTAAGGCCGCTGCCGATCTGCGAGGCCAGGCGGATGCGCTGGCTCTCGCCGCCCGACAGCGTGGCCGAGGCGCGCGCCAGGGTCAGGTACTCCAGGCCGACGTCGCTGAGGAAGCGCAGGCGGTCGCGGATCTCCTTGAGGATACGGTGGGCGATCTCGCGCGACTGGGGCTTCAGCTGCTCTTCCAGGCCACTGAACCAGGCCAGGGCGTCGCCGACCGAAAGGCGCGCCACCTCGCTGATCGAGCGGGTGGCGACCTTGACCGCCAGCGCCTCGGGCTTCAGGCGGTCGCCCTTGCAGGTCTCGCAGGGGCGTTCGCCCTGGTACTTGGCCAGTTCCTCGCGCACCCAGTCGCTGTCGGTCTCGCGCCAGCGCCGGTCCATGTTGGGGATCACGCCTTCGAAGGGCTTCTTGGTCTCATAGGCGCGCAGGCCGTCGTCGTAGCGCATGCGGATCTCGGCGCCGTCCGAGCCGAAGAGGATGAGCTGCCGCGCCCGCTCCGGCAGCTTGGCCCAGGGCGTGCGCATGGTGACCTTGAGGTGCTTGGCTAGGCTCTCCAGCGTCTGCTGGTAATAGGGCGAGGTGGAGCCGGCCCAGGGCTCGACGGCGCCGTCCTCCAGGCTCTTGGCCTCGTCCGGGACCACCAGGACCGGGTCGAAATAGATCGTGGCGCCCAGGCCGTCGCAGGCCGGGCAGGCACCGTGCGGCGAGTTGAAGGAGAAGAGGCGCGGCTCGATCTCCTCGATGGTGAAGCCGGAGACCGGGCAGGCGAACTTGGCCGAGAAGGTGATGCGATCGCCGGAGTCCGCGTCCTCGGTGAAGGCGAGGCCGTCCGACAGCTCCAGCGCCGTCTCGAAGGAATCGGCCAGGCGCTGCTGCAGGCCCTGGCGCACCACCAGGCGATCGACCACCACCTCGATGTCGTGCTTGCGCTTCTTGTCCAGCGCCGGAGCGTCGGCGATCTCCATCAGCGTGCCGTCGATCTTCACCCGCTGGAAGCCGCGCTTCATCAGCTCGGCCAGCTCCTTCCTGAACTCGCCCTTGCGGCCGCGGGCGATCGGCGCCAGCAGGTAGAGGCGGGTGTTCTCGGGCAGCTCCATCACCCGGTCGACCATCTGCGAGACGGTCTGGCTTTCGATCGGCAGGCCGGTCGCCGGGGAGTAGGGGACCCCGACCCGCGCCCAGAGCAGGCGCATGTAGTCGTAGATCTCGGTCACCGTGCCGACGGTGGAGCGCGGGTTCTTGCTGGTGGTCTTCTGCTCGATGGAGATGGCCGGCGAGAGGCCCTCGATCGAGTCGACGTCCGGCTTCTGCATCAGTTCCAGGAACTGGCGGGCATAGGCGGAGAGCGACTCGACGTAGCGGCGCTGGCCCTCGGCATAGATCGTATCGAAGGCTAGGGACGACTTGCCGGACCCCGACAGGCCGGTGATCACCACCAGTTCATTGCGCGGCAGGTCGAGCGAGACATTGCGCAGGTTGTGCTCCCGCGCGCCGCGGATAGAGATGCTGCCGTGCAGGGGAGCGGTCATGGGGCGCCTTCAATCTTCGCGTTTCGTTCCTCAGATAGCACGCGTGCCCGGGGGGACAAAGAGGAGCGCTGGAACAGGCCTGCCGGCTGCCCTTCGCGGCCTTCATGCAGCCGAAATCCGCTTGGTATTGCCCGGCCACGTTGTTTAGAGTCGCGGCTTGAACACGAAGCGACTCCAGGTTTCGGTGAGGGGCGGGCATGGCGGGTAGCGTCAACAAGGTCATTCTGGTCGGCAATCTCGGGCGCGACCCGGAGATAAGGACGATGCAGAGTGGCGGGCGTGTAGCCAATCTGTCGGTGGCAACCTCGGAAACCTGGCGCGACAAGGCCAGCGGCGAGCGCAAGGAGCGGACCGAGTGGCACCGCGTGGTGGTGTTCAACGACAACCTGGTCAAGGTTTGCGAAAGCTATCTGCGCAAAGGCTCCAAGGTCTACATCGAGGGGCAGCTAGAGACCCGCAAGTGGCAGGACCAGAGCGGCCAGGACAAGTACTCGACCGAAGTCGTCCTGCGTCCATTCCGTGGCGAGATCACCATGCTCGACACGCGCGGGGGCGGTGGTGGTGACTTCGGCGGCGACCCCGGCGGTTATGGTGGCGACGGGGGTGGGTCGTCCGGCGGATCCGGCGGCGGGCGGGGCCCGGCGCCGTCCCGCGGCGATCTGGATGACGATATTCCGTTCTGAGCGAGGCCGGGGGCGGCGTTTCGTGCTTGACCTTGCCTTCAGGTTTCTCTCATAGCTTGTTCACCGTTTGACAGGGAGGGCTGTTGTTATGTCCAAGTCCATGACCAAGGCCGACATCATCGCGCACGTCGCGGATAAGGCTGGCGTCTCGAAGGCCTCGGCGCAGGACGCGGTCGACGCCTTCATTGGCGCGATCGAGAAGGGCCTGAAGGGTGGCGGCATCCGCGTCGCTGGCCTGGGAACCTTCACCGTTCGCAAGCGGGCCGCGCGCATGGGCCGGAATCCGCAGACGGGCGCGACCATCAAGATCGCGGCCAGCAAGTCGGTGGGCTTCAAGGCGGCCAAGAACCTCAAGGACGCCGCGCGCTAAACCGCGCGACGTTCGGTTTCGACGCTCTGACGGCGTGATCGCCCCTCAAAGGGGCGGTCACGCCGTTCGCCTTTTTTATGGCCCGTACCGGTGGCGAGTCGGGCCGAGTCCGACAGCCTTTAAGGGCTCCCGGGCAGGGGCGCCGCCGGGTCCAAAAAATGCTCAAATTTTATATTTGTTTTCAATGGCTTGCGGGGGCATTTTTCAGGCTCTCGCGGCGTTGTGACGGCCGGGTGGCTGTGGTAGCGTCGGGGCGTTCCTGAAGCGCCGCCGAACGCGGGTGCCGGCAGTGCTCCGCCGAGCCTTCGCCCGGCGTGCGCAAGCCCGTCCTGCCAAGCGAGATCCGTTCGAGTGACCGATAGCCAGCCGCCCAATGCCGGTGCGTCCCGCCCTGGCGACGTCCAGCCCGTCACCATCGAAGAGGAGATGCGCCGCAGCTACCTCGATTACGCCATGAGCGTGATCGTGGCGCGCGCCCTGCCGGACGTGCGCGACGGGCTGAAGCCGGTGCACCGCCGCATCCTCTATTCGATGAAGGAGCAGGGCTACGACTGGAACCGCGCCTATCGCAAGTCGGCGCGCATCGTCGGCGACGTGATGGGCCAGTACCACCCGCATGGCGACAAGGCGATCTATGACGCCATGGTGCGCATGGCCCAGCCCTGGTCGATGCGCCTGGAGCTGATCGACGGGCAGGGGAACTTCGGTTCCATCGACGACGACCCGCCGGCGGCCATGCGCTACACCGAGGCGCGCCTGGCCCGCGCCGCCAGCGAGGCTGTGCTGGCCGACATCGACGAGGACACTGTCGACTTCCAGCCGAACTACGACGAGACGACGCAGGAGCCGACAGTCCTGCCGGCCAAGCTGCCGAACCTGCTGGTGAACGGCGCCGGCGGTATCGCCGTCGGCATGGCGACCAACATCCCGCCGCACAACCTCGCCGAGGTGGTGGATGCCCTGGTGGCGCTGGCCGACGACGGCTCGCTGACGCTGGAGCAGATCATGGAGCACATCCGTGCTCCCGACTTTCCGACCGGCGGCATCATCGTCGGGCGCAGCGGGCTGCTGGAAGGCTACCGCACCGGTCGCGGCACGATCATCGTGCGCGGCCGCGCCGAGATCGAGGAGGGCAAGGGCGGTAAGGCCAGCATCATCATCAGCGAGATTCCCTTCCAGCTTTCCAAGGCGCGCCTGATCGAGCGCATCGCCGAGGTGGTGCGCGAGAAGGTGGTCGAAGGCATCGCCGACCTGCGCGACGAAAGCGATCGCGACGGCCTGCGCGTGGTCATCGAGTTGCGCAAGGACGTGCAGGCGGACGTGGTGCTGAACCAGCTCTACCAGCACACGCCGCTGCAGGGCTCCTTCGGCATCAATCTGCTGGCGATCGACGGCAAGCGCCCGGTGCTCATGTCCCTCAAGGACATGCTGCAGGCCTTCCTGCGCTTCCGCGAGGAAGTCATCACCCGCCGCACCGCCTATCGCCTGGGCAAGGCGCGCGAGCGTGCGCATGTGCTGGTCGGGCTGGCCATCGCGGTCGCCAACATCGACGAGATCGTGGCGCTGATCCGCCGCGCCAAGGACCCGGCGGCGGCGCGCGAGGCGCTGATGGCGCGCGACTGGCCGGCCGGCGACGTGGCGCCGCTGGTGGCGCTGATCGACGAGCCCGGCCACCGGGTCGCCGCGGACGGCACCTACCGCCTGTCCGAAGCCCAGGCCAAGGCCATCCTGGCGCTGCAGCTGCAGCGCCTGACCGGCCTGGAACGCGACAAGATCGCCGAGGAGCTCGAGGGGCTGGCGAAGGAGATCCGCGACTACCTGGAGATCCTGGCCTCGCGCGAGCGCCTGATGAACATCCTGAAGGGCGAGCTGCTGGAGCTGAAGCAGCGCTATGGCGACGCGCGCCGCACCGGACTTGAGGAGGGCGGCGCCGACACCGACGTCGAGGACCTGATCCAGCGCGAGGAGATGGTGGTCACGCTGTCACACAGCGGCTGGATCAAGCGCGTGCCGCTGGCCGCCTACCGCACCCAGCGGCGCGGCGGCAAGGGCAAGTCGGCCATGGCGACGAAGGAAGAGGATTTCGTCACCACGGTCTTCTCCTGCTCGACCCATACGCCGGTGCTGTTCTTCTCCTCCACCGGCATGGTCTATCGCCTGAAGGTCTGGCGCCTGCCGCTGGGCAGCCCCCAGGCACGCGGCAAGGCGCTGGTGAACCTGCTGCCGCTGGCCAAGGGCGAGACCATCACCGCCTTCCTGCCGCTGCCGGAAGACGAGGCCGAGTGGGACAGCCGCCAGCTGGTCTTCGCCACCTCGGCCGGCACGGTGCGGCGCAATCGCCTTTCCGACTTCCGCAACATCCGGCAGAGCGGCCTCATCGCCATGAAGCTGGACGAGGGCGTGCGCCTCGTCGCGGTGCGCGACGTCGCCTGGACCGAGGCCGACGAGGCCGACCCCGACGCGCCGCGCCCGCGCGTGCTGCTGGTCAGCGCCGGGGGCAAGGCGATCAAGTTCGCGCTGGACGACGTGCGGCTCTTCGAGGGCCGTGCGTCCTCGGGCGTGCGCGGCATCCGCCTGGCCGCCGGCGACGAGGTCATCGACATGTCGGTGCTGGACAGCCGCGCGCTGGCGGAAGGCACCGACCCGCTGCTGCTGTCGGTCGCCGACGATGGCCTCGGCCGCCTGACTATGGCCTCGGAGTTCCGCGAGACGGCGCGGGGCGGGCAGGGCATTGCCAACCTCGACCTGTCGCGTGGCCGCGGCAAGCCGGACGCCCGGGTGGTCGCCACCTTCACCGTGGAGCTTGCCGATCACCTGATGCTGGTGACCGACGGCGGCACGATGATCCGCTGCCCGGTCGAGGGAATCCGGCAGGCCAGCCGTGCCACCCGTGGCGTCAGAATCCTGGATGTCGCCGAGGCCGAGCGCGTGGTATCGGTGACGCGCCTCGTCGAGGAGAACGGCGAGGACGCCAACGGCGAGGATGCCGCGGGCGAGAGCGAAGCGGGCGGGGAGGACGCGCCGGCCTGACGGGCGGCGCGCGCAACGGGGCGCTGGCAGCTAAGGGGCAGGAGCGATGGCGAAGCCTTTGATCGGGGTCTATCCGGGCACCTTTGACCCGATCACCAACGGCCACCTGGACATCATCACGCGGGCGACGCGAGTCGTGGACCGCCTGATCGTCGCGGTCGCCAAGAACGACGGCAAGGGGCCGCTCTTCACCACCGACGAGCGCCTCGAGATGGTGCGCGCCGAACTGGCCCAGATCCAGGCGAACGGCGTCGCGATCGAGGCGCGGCCCTTCTCCAGCCTCCTGATGCACTTCGCGCAGGAAGTCCACGCGACGGTCATCGTCCGCGGGCTGCGCGCGGTCTCCGATTTCGAGTACGAGTTCCAGATGGCCGGCATGAACACCCGCCTCGATCCCAAGGTCGAAACCGTGTTCCTCATGGCCTCCGAACGCCAGCAGTTCATCTCTTCCCGCTTCGTCAAGGAGATCGGCTGGCTGGGTGGGGACATCTCCAGCTTCGTCAGCCCGCGCGTCGCCGCCAAGCTGAAGGAGCGTTTCGCGCGCGACAAGACATCCTGAGCCGGCGGCGGCTTGAGTACCGAGACCCCGCCAGCCGGCCGCGTACAGCGCTTTGCGATCCTGGCAGAGGGTCGCTCAGGCTCGAACTGGCTGGTCAGCCTGCTGGCGGCGCATCCCGACTGCTACTGCCACGGCGAGCTTTTCCTGCCGTCCTTTCCGCGCGAGCGGGAGGGCCTTACGAACCTCGCCTTCCTCGAGCAGCAGATGGCGAAGGGCGCGGCTGAACCGGGCAAGACCCATGTCGGGTTCAAGCACCTGGCGACCTTCGATCCCGAGGTCGCGATCGCCGTCGCCGCCGACCCGCGCTACAAGGTGGTCTTCCTCAAGCGGCGCGACCGTCTGGCGCAGTACGCCTCGCTGCTGATCGCGCGCCACACCGAGGAATGGGTGGCCCGCAAGGGCGATGCCGAGCCATCGGCCCAGATGCGCGTGACCTTTGACGTCCGCGGCTTCATGGACCATTGCCGCGCCGCGGACAGGTCATTCAAGGCCGCGCGGGCGGCCCTGCGCGCCGCCGGCCGCGGGGGCCTGGAACTGACCTACGAAGAACTCGAGGCCGGGACCGGCCTCGGGCGGGTGCTGGATTTCCTGGGTCTGCCGGCGCGCGGGGACCTGCAGAGCCCGCTACGCCGGCAGAACAGCCCGCGGGTCTTGGAACGCTTCGACAATCCCTGGCGGGCGCGGATCCTGGCACCCCTGATCACCCGCCGCCCCACCCGCAAGCTGCTGCGCATCCTGCGCGGCATCAGGCCGCTGCGGCGGCTGCTGGACTAGCGGCGGTGCTGGCTTGACGGGCCGCGCTGGAGGATGATGCCGGCCTGCGCCTCTCCAGGGAGCGAGTCGCCATGTGCCGCTGGGCGGCCTACGTCGGGCCGAAGATCTTCATCGAGCAGATCGTCACCGCGCCGCATCAGTCGCTGATCGCGCAGAGCCTGCACGCCCGCGAGGGCAAGGCCGAGACCAATGGCGACGGCTTCGGCCTCGCCTGGTACGACGAGCGGCCGGAGCCCGGCATCTATCGCGACATCCTGCCGGCCTGGAGCGATCCCAACCTGCGCAGCCTGGCGCGCCAGGTGCGCAGCGGCCTCTTCCTGGCGCACGTGCGCGCCTCGACCGGCACGGCGACCAACCGCAGCAACTGCCATCCCTTCGCGGTCGGCCCCTGGTGCTTCATGCACAATGGCCAGATCGGCGGCTACGAGCGCCTGCGCCGCCGGCTCGACATGCTGCTGCCCGAGGATCTCTATCACCACCGCAGCGGCACCACCGATTCCGAGATCATGTTCCTGCTCGCCCTCAGCCTCGGGCTGGAGCAGGACCCGGCCGGCGCACTGGCCCGCATGGCCGGTGTGGTCGAGGATATGGCCGTCGGCCTGGGACAGCCTCCGCTGCTGCGCTTCACGGCGGCGCTGTCCGATGGCAAGACACTCTATGCGGTGCGCTATGCCAGCGACGCCTTCGCCCCGACTCTCTACTACCGCGCCGGCCCGGCCGACGGCGTAACGGTGGCCTCCGAACCGCTGGACGCCGAGCGCGCCGACTGGCTGGCCCTGGCGCCTGGAAGCTTCGCCACGGTGACCGCGGCCGGCGTCTCGGTCGCGCTCTTCCGCCCGCTGCGCGATGCTGCGAAGGGGGCGGCCTGAGCCGGCGCCGCAGGCCGGCGCTGCCAGCGCCGATGGCCTTGATTTGCCGGGTATAGCTATACTGGGCCCGACGCGAGGGTCTGCGCGGCGCGGCGTGCGCCCCGGTCAGGACGGGAGCGCTTGGCAGCATGACGGAACGGACGAACCCCAGCGTCGTGCTGGTCGAGGATAACGAGCCGCTGGCGCGCAGCTATGCCCAGTTCCTGCGCGACGAGCCGATCCAGCTTGCCATCGCGGCCACCGGCACGGCGGCCTGGACACTGATCGATCAGACCTCACCGGCGGTCTGCCTGCTCGACCTGCAGCTGCCAGATATGAACGGCATGGAGATTCTGCAGCGGGCACGCGCTGAGCAGCGGCCGACCCGCTTCATCGTCATCACGGCGGACGCGTCGCTGAAGACGGCGGTCGAGGCCATGAAGGCCGGCGCTCTCGACTTCCTGGTCAAGCCTTTCGCCGCCGAGCGCCTGCGGGTGACGCTGCGCAACGCGCTGGAACAGGCCAATCTCGCCCGCACGGTGCAGATCTACCGCGAGGAGTTCGATCGCAGCGGCCTTGACCGCATGATCGGAAGCTCGCTGCCGATGCAGGCGGTCTATCGCGTGGTGGCCAGCGCGGCGCGCAGCAAAGCACCGGTCTTCATCACCGGTGAGAGCGGCACCGGCAAGGAGCTCTGCGCCGAAGCGATTCACCGCCTGTCCAGCCGTGCGTCGCGACGCCTTGTGGCGCTGAACTGCGCGGTCATGCCGCGCGACCTGATGGAAAGCCATATATTCGGTCACGTTCGGGGCGCCTTCACCGGCGCTGTCGGCGATCGCGACGGCGCTGCCAAGATGGCCGACGGCGGCACCCTGTTCCTGGACGAGCTCTGCGAGATGGATATCGACCTGCAGGCCAAGCTGCTGCGCTTCCTGCAGACGGGCAGCTACCAGCCGGTCGGCAGCAGCAAGACATTCCAGGCCGACATCCGCCTGGTCGCGGCGACGAACCGAGACCCCCTCGAGGAGGTGCGTCTCGGCCGCTTCCGCGAGGACCTCTACTATCGCCTGCACGTCATTCCGATCGAGATGCCGCCGCTGCGCGAGCGCGGCGGCGACGTTCTGCAGCTGGCCGAGCACATCCTCGCGCTTTCGGCGCGCGAGGAAGGCCGTCATTTTCGCGGCTTCGAGCCGGCGGCGGCGCAGCGCCTGCTCGACTATGGCTGGCCGGGCAATGTCAGACAGTTGCAGAACGTCATCCGGCAGATCGTCGTGCTGAACGATGGCGAACTGGTGAGCGAGGCGATGCTGCCAGCCCTGCCGCCGGGCGCCAGTCCGGCGCGGTTGACCGCGCCGGTCGCGGCCCCCGCCGCCAAGCCGGGGGCCGTGGCGGCGATCCGTCCGCTCTGGCAGGTGGAGCGCGACGCCATCGAGGCCGCCATCGCGCAGTGCGGCGGGAACGTGCCTCGGGCGGCCGCGCTGCTCGAGATCAGCCCTTCGACCATCTACCGCAAGCGCGCCACCTGGGAAGAGGGCGGTTCGGCGGCCTAGTCCGCCTGCCTTTCAGGCGACGCCGGCGGCTTCATCGAGGCTGGCTCGAAGGTCCCTCAGGTTGCGCTCGGCCAGATCGGGCAATCCCAGGAGCAGCGCTTGCGCCGTCGCCAGGTCGGCCGCCGCGGCCGCCGCCTCGAGCGCCGCGGCGCGCTCGCCGACAGCGCGCGCGCCGAAGCTCAGCGCGCCACCCTTGAGCGCGTGCGCCCACCGTTTCAGCTGCGCCAGGTCCCCGGTCCACCGCATGAGCGCCTGGACACGTGCGTGCGTGTCCTTGGCGAAGTCCTCGTAGAGCTCCCGCGCCGATTCCAGGCCAAGCTCGCGCACCATCTCGGCCACCCGCGTCGCCTCGAGAGGCGGTCCATCCTGCGCGTCCGGCCCGGCACCGGCTATGGCAGGCGAAGCCGTGGGCGCCGCTAGGGTTGGGGGAGGCAGCGGATCGAGCCGCCGGCTGACCTGCTGCACCATCACGAGCAGCTTCGCCTCGGTGATCGGCTTCAGTAGCGTGGCCATCATGCCGGCCTCGATGCAACGCTGCTCGTCCGTGCGGGTCGAGTTTGCGGTCAGCGCGACGATGGGCGGATCGCCATAGGGCGGCGGCAGTAGCCTGATGGCCCGGGTCGCGGCGATGCCGTCGACCACGGGCATCGACAGGTCCATCAGCACGAGATTGAAGACCTCACGCGCGGCGATGCTCTTCGCTTCCTCGCCGTCGGCGGCCTCCACCACGGTGAATCCGGCCCGGCGCAGATAGGTCGAATAGAGCCGGCGCAGCACCTGGCTGTCGTCGACCACCAGGATGCGCCCGCCCGAGCCACCGACCGCCGGCGCTATCTGGGGCGCGGACCGGCGCCGGGCCGCGGCGACAGGCACCTCGACCCAGAAGGTCGAACCGCCGCCGGCGCGGCTGTCGACGCCGACCGCACCGCCCAGTGCCTCGGCAATGCGGCGGCAGATCGCCAGGCCGAGTCCCGAGCCGGCATGGCGCCGGGCGTAGGTGCTGTCGCCGCGGGCAAAAGGCTCGAAGATGCGCTCCTGCGCCTGCGGGTCGATGCCCGGGCCAGTGTCGGCCACCGCGAAGCGGATCCGGTCGGCGGCCTCGCCCCGCAGCAGGCTGAAGCGATAGTCGATACGGCCGCTGTCGGTGAATTTGACCGCGTTGTCCAGCAGATTGACCATGAGCTGCCGCAGGTGGTCGGCGTCGCCCTGGATCTGGTCGGGAACGTCGTCATCGACCTCGCCCCGGAAAATCAGTCCCTTCTGCTCGGCGCGGACTTGAACTGGCAGGGCTACGCTCTCCACCAGGTGCCTCGGCTGGAAGGCGACGGTCACGACCTCCACCTTTCGGGATTCCAGCCGGCTCAGCATCAGGATCTCGTTCACCAGCCGGCGCATGCTTTCGGCGGACTCGATGGCAAAGGTCAGGTGCTCGCGGTTCTCCGGGTCCAGGTCCGCGCCGCGCAGCAGGTCAAGCATGCCGATCAGCCCGGTCAGGGGCGTGCGGACCTCGTGGCTCATGATCGCCAGGAACTCGGCCTTCATCCGGGCGGTCGATTCAGCCTCTTGTTGAGCGCGGCGGATAGGCGTCACGTCGACGCGAATGCCGACGGTGCCGCCGCTGCCGATGCGCTTTTCCTGAACCAGGACCCAGCGGCCATCGCTGAGGTGCTGTTCCATCCGGGTCGCCGGCTGGCGATGCTGCTCCAGGCGCTTGGCCAGCCACTCCTCTTCGCGCCCGACCGCGTCGGCGAAAATGCCGGTCGCCAGGACGTCGCGCAGCAGCTCGTCAAAGCGCCGGCCCGGACGGCAGGTCTCCTCGGTCAGGCGATAGAGCTGGCGGAAGGGGGCGTTGGAGATGACCAGCCGGTCCTCGGCGTCGAACAGAACGAAGCCTTCCGAGAGATTGTCGATGGCAGTGGCAAGCCGCTGCTTGGCCTCGTCCGCAGCCGCCTGGGCGGTGGTGGCGATGCGGCTGATGCGGACCGCGCGCCGCGCCTCGTGCCGCAACAGCAGGATGAGGACCATGAAGCCGACCAGCATGCCGCCAAGCGAGATGCCGAAGATCGCGGCCGCGCCTTCGAAGTCCTCGCGCAGGCTGGTAATGCGCTGTTGCTCGGCGAAGTTCACGTCAAGCGTGAGACGATGCACGGGCGTTTCGATCGGCGCGAGAATGGAAAGGGCTATCGCCGCGTCGAGCGGCATCAGCGGGCCGGGCGCGCTCAGCAGCGGGTCGAGTTCCTGGAGTGCGTCCTGCAGGCTCTGGACGACATGCAAGTGGCTGTCGATGATCGACAGTCGCTCGGCCACTTCGCCTTTGGACAGCAGCTCGACCCGGCTCCAGAAGATGTCGAATCGCTTGCCGACTTCGTCTTCGGCAAGTTCCGGGTCGCCGATCTGACTGCGGTGCAGGATCTGGATCAGCCGCTGCAGCTCGTAGTCGAGCTGCGCGACCAGCCAGAACAGGTTCTCCTTGGCGCCGCTGCGAAGCTCCCGATCGCTGGTGAAGAGCCTGGCGCCGCCGAGCGTCAGGCTGACGCCGAAGATCAGCGTGGCGACGATCAGGAAAACGATCTGCCAGCGGCGCGTGGACTTCATTCGATGACCAATGCCTTCAGCTGCCAGACCCAGCGGGCGTTGACGTCCTCGCGGCGCAGGTCGGCGTAGTCGTCGCGCGGATAGACGATCCAGAGCGGACCCTTGTCGCGGACCTTCAGGCGATCGCCATTCATCGCGTAAGCCAGGACGACCGGGAAGTCGGCGAAATCGGACAGCGGGATCGAGACCTCGTAGTCGTTGAGAGCGATGGCGCGCACCGTCGTGCCCTCGGCGCCAACCAGCGCGAGGAGGTCGCTCATCTTCACGCCCGTGAAGGTCGGCACGCCATCGGTCCAGGGGGTCGAGGTCCGCAGCTCGACGCTGGGCAGGGCCAGGAGCATGGCCTCGTCCAGCACCGCGCCGTCAGGCGTGTTCGCGTGGGCAATCTTGCCGCTGATGGTGAGCAGCGGCTCGCCGGCCGGCTGGGGCAGCTCGTCGGCCGCGACCTGTGATGCCAGGGCGATGGCTGCCAGGGCTGCGAGGAGGAAACGACGCATCGTGCACTCCGGGGGTGAAGAGGGGAGGGAGTCGGTACCAGAGTACAAGCAAGCGCCGTGCCAGTTCAGATAAGTGTTTGCAATCAACGTTGGGAGGGCGGCTTCGGGCTTTCGTCCGGCTGGCACGGCCAAATCGCGATGCGGATTGCGTTGCATTTTGCGAATCCCGTGCCGATGCCGCCCTGGATTGCAGCTGTCACGCGGTCCGACACTGCTCGGTCCGCTGCATTGCAAAATGCAATCCAATTTGCAGACGATCCTCATTTCGCGACGGGCAGTGAACCAGACTGATTGTCTATAAATGACAATATATCAATAACTTAAATAATTTCCGGCGGTTGGCACGAAACTTGCTGGCATAGGGGCAACGCCGCGGATTGTCCGGGGCGGACGGGCCGAGAACCCGTCACCACACAGGAACTGAGAGGAAAGTCCCATGTCCAAGAAGATTGTTGGCGCTGCCGCCGCCGTTGCCGGTCTGATGATCTCCGCGTCTGCCTTTGCCGCGTCGGTGCAGCCCTCGTGGATCAATGCCGCCTCGAAGGGCGAGTTCGACGTCACCGGCGTCGTGCCGGCGGTCTGCGCCGTGCAGGTCGACGACCTCGACACCATCCTCGACCTCTGGGAGGGCGAGACGGCGGCGAAGGTCGCGGTGATCAAGGAGACCTGCAACAGCGGCTCCGGCTACACCGTGAAGTTCAGCAGCGCCAACGGCGGCGACATGGTTCACGAGTCGGACCCGGCCCTGCGCGTCGGCTACGCCTTCTCCTACGACTCGGTGAAGTCGAAGAGCCTTGCCTCCGACATCTCGCTGACCCGCTCCGGCCTGGCCTTCCAGCAGCAGCACACCGTCACGGTGGATGTCACGGGCGACTACGAGCGCACCGCCGGTACCTACCAGGACTTCGTGACCGTCACGATCGCGGCGAACTGATCGCCCGATCCATGATGCCGAAGGCGGGGAGGGCTCCGGCGTGACCCTCCCCGCGCCTCGGCGCTCGTCGCCCAACCGACCCCCCGCCAGGAGTGAAAGTCATGCGTTCCTTGTTGATGATGTGCGCCGTCCTGCTGGGCCTTGCCAGCACGGCCGCGGCCTTCGAGATGACCCCGCTGGAGCTGACCGTCGCCCCGCAGGGCAGCGCCGCAGCCGGCAACTTCCGTCTGGAGAACACCGGCAGCGAGCCCATCGCGGTTGAGGTCTCGGTGTTCGCCCGCCAGATGACCGCCGAGGGTGCGGATCTGCTCTCCGCCGCCGGCAACGACTTCCAGGTCTTCCCGCAGCAGGTGGTGGTCATGCCCGGCGAGACCCAGACCATCAAGGTGCGCTACGTCGGCCCGCCGGTCGAGGGAGCCGAGAAGGCCTATCGCCTGGTGGCTGAGCAGCTGCCCATCGACGTCGGCCAGGCCGCCGGCGACAAGGGCGGCGCGATGAACCTGCTGGTGCGCTACGTCGCCAGCCTCTATGTGCTGCCGGCGGGTGCCGCGCCAGCGGTGACGGTGGTTGCGGCCGAGCCTGCCTCGCGCGATCGCATGAAGATCGTGCTGGCCAACTCCGGCAGCAGCCATGCCCTGCTGACCAACATCAAGGTCGATGCAGGTGGCTTTGAGATCGCCGGCGACCGTCTGGCGGGCCTGATCGGCGAGAACCTGCTCGCCGGCGTTACGCGCACCTTCTACATCGCCTGGCCGAAGGAGCTGGCGCAGAAGCCCGTGCAGTTGCGCCTGCTGGCCAACTGATGCCCTGCGCGCGCGACAGCGGGTGCCCGCATGCGCCCTCGTGCCCCCGCTGTCGCCACGCTGGTGCTGGCCCTGCTCGGCCAGGTGCCGGCAGTGTTGGCCGCGCAGACCAAGGAAGAGATCTTTCAACAGGTGTTCGGCCGGACCGGCACCACCGGTAGCGCAGCGACCGACGATGGCAGCCAGGCGCCAGACGCGCCTGCCGCGCAGGCCGCCAACGACCGCGACGCAATCTTCCGCCAGGTCTTCGGGGGCGAGCCGAAGGGAGGCGAAGGGGCGGCGACCACGACCCAGACCTTGCCGGGCCCCCTGACGCTCGGCCTCGTGGTCGACGGCATCACGTTGGCCGAACTGCCCGTCGAGTTCGCAGCCGCGCCCGAGCTTTCCACCCTGCCGGCGGCCGAGTTCCTGGCCGCGGTCCACCTTCTGGTGCTGCCCGAGATCCTGGCGGCGCTGGAGGCCGCCGCGGAGGACGAGCGCCTGACTTTCCTCGCCATCCGCGACAGCGGGCTTGGCCTCGAATTCAACGAGGCGCAGCTGCAACTCGACCTGACGGTGCCGCAGCCCCTGCGCCAGGTCGTCGTCATCACCGGAGGCAGCACCCGCACGGTGCCCGAAGGTGCCGCCGTGGTCGAGCCGGCCGCGGTCAGCGCCTACGTCAACATGCTTGCCGGCGCGGCCTACGATCACGGCGGCGGCACGCTGGAGGCCGGCGTAACGCTGCAAGGTGTCGCCAACCTGATGGGCCTGGTGGTGGAGGCTGACGGCTACGCCCAGGTGCGACCCGACCCCCTGCTGCAGCTCGGCGATCTCAGGGCCTTGACCCACCTGCCGGACGAGGATCTGACGCTGCAGGTGGGCGACCTGGTCTATGCCCCGGTGGGGCAGGGGCGCGTTCGACCGCTCTTCGGTGTCGGCCTGGACAAATGTGCCAGCCTTACGCCCGGCCAGATCGTCACCGCCGCGGCCGAGCGGGAGTTCATCCTGGAGCGCCCGGCGACCGTGGAACTCTATGTAAACGGCCTGCTGACCGACACGCTGCGCCTGCCGGCGAATCGCTATTCGCTGAGGGACCTGCCCTTTACCGATGGCGCCAATGACGTCCGCGTCGTGGCGCGCGACGACCAGGGACGGGTCGAAGAGTTCCGCTTCGACTACATCTATGACCGCAGCCTGCTGCGCGAAGGACTGGACGTCTGGGGCGCGACGCTGGGCACCCTTGGCACCGACAGCGGCAAGGACTGGTCGCTCGATGGCGAGGTCGGCTTCTCCGCCTTCTACCAGCGCGGCGTGGCGGAGGACCTGACCTTGGGCGCCTATGTTCAAGGTGGGCTCGATCAGCAGGTTGCCGGGACGCAAGCGCTCTGGGCCACCGGGATCGGCCTCTTCAACCTGGATGTCGCTGCCAGCCGGGCCGGCTCCGCGCCGCCGGACTGGTCGATCGCCGGGAACTGGACGTTGCACGACCAGAGCGAGGAGGGCCTGGCACGGCGGCGGGTCTTCTCGCTCAGCCTCGACCTGCGGGCGCCCGGCTATACCGATTGGGGAGGCGCCGCGGTGGACGCCACCCAGATCGACGTCACCGGCGTCGTGGCCCAGGACTTCGGCACCTGGGGGGCCGGCAGCCTGACCGGCTTCTATCGCGACGACGGCGGGGGGGCGCGCTACGGCGGCGGCCTCTCGTTGCGCTACAGCCTGGCCGACGGCATCACGCTGACCGCCTCGCTGCAGGGCGAGCTCGGCGCGGATCCTGGCGTAGCCGGCTTCGTCGGCATCAGCCTGCCGTTGGGTGAACGGGCCTATGGCAATGCCGGCTTCAGCACCGAGCGCCAGGAACTGCGGCTGCAGGCGCAGCAGGGCAGCGTCGAAGGCGACTGGTCGCTGCTGGCCAACGCGCGCTACCGCCCCGGCGAGGTCGACCTGGGCGGCCGCGCCCGCGTCTCCGGCGAGAAGGCGACGGCCGAGCTGCGCCATGACCAGGTGTTCGACGAGACCGGTGGCGGCCTGAGCGTGGCGACGGCCGGCACGGCGCTGGTCTTCGCCGATGGCTATGCGGGCCTGTCGCGGCCGATCGGCGATTCCTTCGCCATCGTCGTGCCGCACGAGTCCCTCGATGGGGTCGACGTGGCCGTGAATCCCAATCGCTGGGGCCCGCAGGCGACCAACGGCATCGGCCTGCCCGTGGTTGCCAACCTGCAGTCCTATGGCGTCGCGCGCGTGGCGATCGATGCGCCCGATGCGCCGGTGACACTGGACCTGGGCAACCAGCACCCCTACGTCGAAAGCGGCTACCGCACCGGCAGCGTGGTCCGCTTCGGCCAGGCTCCGACGGCCGCGATCAGCGGCCGCCTGCTGGCCAGCGACGGCACACCTTTGGCCCTGGCGGCCGGGCGCGTCGTCGAGATCGAGGGCTTGTCCTTCTTCACCAACCGGGAAGGCCAGTTCCTGGTGGCCGGACTTCCGCCGGGCGAGTACACGCTGCAGCTCGCGCAGGGCTCGGTCCGCGTGAGCGTCGGCGAGGAACTTGCGGCGACCCAGGCGCTGGGCGACCTGACGATGAACGCCCCCGCCAAGGCGGCGCTCTGACCCTCACCATGCCCGCCGCGGCCATGCCCGGCCGCGGAGTGCCCGCTGTTGACCGCCCGCGCCGCCCGCCATAGGGTCCGGCCGCGATTCCCCGAGCCCGTAGCTCAGCCGGTAGAGCACGTGACTTTTAATCATGGGGTCCCGGGTTCGAATCCCGGCGGGCTCACCA
>JAKOWB010000072.1 GCA_029781795.1 Pseudomonadota bacterium
GCTGCGCGAACTCGCCGAGCGGGCGAAGAGCGGCTCGCGGCAATAGAGGTCTCTTGTTGGCGTTCCTGGATTGCGGCCCCGGTGATTGGCTAGGCAGTCCATCGGTGTCTCCCAAAGGCATCCAGCTCTCATAGCTCGATGCCCGCTGCCCCGAGGGCCGCCGCTTCCCGGTGAAGCGCGCGGCCCTTTGCTTTTCATCCCTTCCCCCAGCCCGCCGGCTATGCCGCGCGGGCCTTCGCCTTTGCACGCCTTTGGCAAGGAGCAGAACGCATGGCCTTTCCCCCGCCGAGCGGCCCCGAGGACGAGCGCAGGGAACTCGTCGACTTCATGGGCACGAAGTATCCCTTCCCTGTGCTGCCGCCACAGCCGGTGCGCTTCGACCCGGCCAAGGCGCGGGTCGACCTGCTGCGCCAGGGCCTGCTGAGCCTGCCGGCCGAGCAGCGCGCCGCTGGGCAGGCGACACTCGAGCGCATGCTGTCCGGCGGCACGGCACCGGGACCGCTGGGCAGCATCGTGGCAGCCCTGGAGGACAACCGCCTGGGCGATGCCTACGCGGTCGCCGCGAGGACCCAGCCGACCACTAAGTACACCCCCGGCCTCGCCCAGGTCGCCGACAGCGGGCCGATCGCCAGTAATGCCGATCCAGGAATCGCGTCGAAGGCCACACCGACAGTCTCCGATGAGAGCGAGAGAGACGATCCCACCGATCCGCTGGCACACAGCCGGGCGCTGATGGCCTTGATCGAAGCGGTCGGCCGCGCCGATGCCGCGACCGACCTCGCGGCGCTGGATGCGGAGATCGACCGCGTCCTGGCCGACGATCCGGAGAGCGCCGCGCGCTTCAAGCAGCAGGCCCGCCAGTTCGCTCTGCATGGCGGATCGCGCGACCGCGAGGGCCTGCCGATGGCCGGCTTCTCCGATTGGGCGGGCGACGAGGGATACTACGCCGCCAGAGCCGTGGTACGGGCCGGCGAAGAGGCGCGGGCGGCGGGCTATGAGGTCACCGAGACCGGCGCCGGACGCATCGCCCTGTCGCTGCCGGGCGACGTGCCCTTCGTCGAGCTGGAAACCCGGTTGCTAGCCGACCTGCCGCTCGTCGACGAGGACGGCAAGACACGCTTCCGCCTCGATCTCGACGTCCTCTCCGGCCGCATCCCGCGCGAGGAAGCCATCGCCATCGCCAAGCAACTCGATCCGGATCGCACCTATCGGATGCTGCGGGGGTACAAGGCCGGCCAGATCATGCCGGTGCCCTCGCAGACCGCGGCCATCGTCGGCGAAGCCTACGACGCGCTGGACGAAGGCGCCGACAGCCGGCAGATCGAGGCCCTGCTGCGCGCCGGGCTGTTCGAGAAGCCGGGCTGGCAGGTGCTGGCGGAGCTGCTGATCGCCGCCTCGCCCCTGGGCACGGCAATCGACGCCGTCGACTTCGCCGATGCGACGCTGGACCTGAAGCAGGGCCTGGCGGATGGCGATGAGGAGAAGATCGGCGCCGCGCGCGATCGCATGATCCTGGCCGGCCTCGGCTTTCTGCCGGTGGGCAAGCTCGGCAAGCTCTTGAAGATCGCCGTCAAGGGCGGCAAGGCAGCCGCGCGCGAGGGCATTGCCCTGCTGCGGACCCAGTTGCGCGCCGAGCTGCATGGCATGGCGAATGCGATGGAGTCCGACGTCGATCGCGCGCTGCGCTACATCGGCGAAGACCCCGCGCACCGGCACCTGGCCAAGGGCTTCAACCCCGACGAGGTCGCCGATCCCAGGCTTCTGGCCCTCAAGGGCGACGCGAAGGGCCAGTATACCAAGATCAAGAAGGCCTTGAGCGACATCCAGGGCAAGAGTGGGGCCAAGCTTCTTCTGGAGGTGGTCCCGCTGCTGCATCCCGGTTCCAACGTCATGGCAAAGGACGAGGTTTTCGTCCGCGTCACCCGCGCGGACGGCTCCAGCGTCATCACCGACATCGACGTACTCGTGCTGCCGAAGGACTCCGCCTTGGCGGCTGACATTGCAGCCGAGCGCATTGGTACTGACAAGACGCCGATCGACCTCGACACGCTGCTGGGCGAACAGCCGATCGCCTCCGAGGTGAAGACGGGGCGCGGACGCCGGACCGAGCCACAGAAACTCGTCCGGGACGCCTTTGCCAAAGCCGCCAAGCCCTACACCCTGGCCCGCGTGCCGATTGCCGACATCCCGATCCGGCGGATACGCCGCGACCTGCTGGCCTTCGCCCAGAGGAAAAATCTCGATCCGGCCTATGTTCTGATGGTCGCGCGCTCGCTGAAGAAGGTGCTGCCCAGCGACACGCCCTTTCTTTCGGCGCTGTTCGCCGGCCTGTCGATCCTGGGACTGGCCGGCAGCGGCGCCCTCGATGACGAGAAGCCATGAGGCTATTCAACCAGACGCTGTGCCCCGCAGCGCACTTCGCAGCACCGCCGATGGAGAGAGCGATGGGCGTGGACGTCTATCTGGATTGGCCGGGACGGCCGGCGGATGACTATGAGTTGGATGACGACGATGAGACCAGCGACGCGCTGCATCATCGGGCGGAATGGTCCGCGCGGTCACATGTCTGGGAATTCCTCAATCTGCTTGGCAACAAATGCCCGGCGGCGATGGCAAACTGCGCCGCCGAGACTCTATGGCAAGCGGCTGAACTGGACGAAGAAGTGCCCCTGGCCGGGCTGGCCGAGGCCTCCGCATGCCTCGCGGGATTGCTGGAGGCCTACGACCCCTCGATCCAGGCCCTGGCCAAACTGCTCCGGGAGGACATGGAAGAGCGGCAGACCCGGAGACTGAGTCGCCGGGAGCGACGCCTGCGTCGTCCTTTGGACGCCAGCGACTTCGCGGGCACCGCGAGCTATCTCGCCGAGCACCTGCGCCGTCTGGTCAAGAGCCTGCGTGTGCTGGAAGCCGAGGGCGTGGACCGCGTCAGCCTGAAACTGTCGCCGTGACCGCCACGGGCTGACGCACCTGGCGAAGGCTCGGCCTCGGTCCCTTGGGGACCTGCGAGATTGTTCGTGCAAAAGAGCTTGGCCGCAGGTCCTTGGGGGACCCGCGGGCCCAGTGCCTGAAAAAGCTTGGCCGCAGGTCCTTGGGGGACCTGCGGGCCCAGTGCCTGAAAAAGCTTGGCCGCAGGTCCTTGGGGGACCTGCGGCCTGGGCCAGTCGTCTATGCCAGGGGCAGGAGAGGGGTTACTGCGCCGGCACCAGGCCCAACTGAACCTTGAGCTCCGCCAGCGCGGCGCAGGCCGCCTCGGGGTCCTGCTGCGCCAGGGTGGGAACCTGCTGGATCTTGGCCGAGATGGCCTCGCTGTCGGTGGCGGAGATCGAGCCGTCGCGCAGCTTGGAGCCCCAGGCCGCGACCACGGCCGCCTGCTCGGCGTTGATGTCGCAGGAGGCCGCCATCGCGGCGCCGCCGGCGAAGCCGACCAGGACCCCAACCAGGGACAGGGACAGGGCGAGACTGCGCAACATCTGCTGTGGCCTCCTTGAAGCCGGTGTTCTTGCCTTCGTCCTACGGGCGGAGCGGAGCCCCCATCCCCGGCGTCCCGGCACAGGCCTTGGACGCCAGGGAAAAGGTAGGCGGCGGCAGGGGGCGCCACAAGGCACCGCCGGCAAAGCGGCGGCGACGCTTTGATCGGCCGGCGGCGGGCTTGAGGACCGGGCGGGGGCGCTTGCAGGCCAGGCGGGGCCGCCCTATGGTCGGCGCCACAGCAACAGCCTGACGCCTTTTGCCGGGAGCGAGTTCGAGGCCATGACCTACGTCGTCACCGAAGCCTGCATCAAGTGCAAGTACATGGACTGCGTCGAGGTCTGCCCGGTGAACTGTTTCTACGAGGGCGCCAACATGCTCGTCATCCATCCCGACGAGTGCATCGACTGCGGCGTCTGCGAGCCGGAGTGCCCGCCCGAGGCGATCATCCCCGACACCGACAGCAAGGCCGAGGCCTGGCTGGAGCTGAACCGCGACTACTCGACCCAGTGGCCCAACATCACCCGCCGCGGCGAGCCGCCGGCCGACGCCGACGAGTTCAAGGGCGTCGAGGGCAAGTTCGAAAAGTTCTTCTCCAGCGAGCCGGGCTCCAGCGGCTGAGGCGCTAGCCGGCGCGCCGCTTCCAGCGCAGCGCCAGGGGCACCACCAGGGCCAGCAGCGCCAGCGCCAGGAAGGCGGCGCTGATCGGCCGCTCGACGAAAACCGAGAAGTCGCCGCGACTGATGGTCAGCGCGCGGCGGAACTGTTCCTCGCAGAGCGGCCCCAGGATCAGCCCGACGATGCAGGGCGCGATCGGCACCTCGAGGCGCCGCATGGCGAAGCCCAGCAGCCCCAGCGCGAAGAGCAGCCCCAGGTCGAAGGCCTGGCCGGTCAGGCTGAGCACGCCGAGGGTCGAGAAGACCAGGATGCCGCCGTAGAGCCAGGGCGCCGGGATCGCCAGCAGCCGCACCCAGAGGCCGACCAGCGGCAGGTTCAGCACCAGCAGCATCAGGTTGCCGATGAAGAGGCTGGCGATCAGCGCCCAGACCAGCGAGCCCTGGCCCTGGAACAGCAGCGGCCCCGGCTGCAGGCCGTACTGCTGGAAGGCGGCCAGCAGGATCGCCGCCGTGGCCGAGGTCGGCAGGCCCAGCGTCAGCAGCGGCACCAGCACGCCGGCGACGGCGGCGTTGTTCGCCGCCTCGGGCCCGGCCACGCCCTCGATCGCACCCTGGCCGAACTCGTCGGGGCCGCGGCCGGCGGCGGCCTTGCGGCGGGCGAGGCGGCGCTCGATCCAGAAGGAGAGGAAGGTCGGCACCTCGGTCCCGCCGGCCGGCAGCGTGCCGAAGGGAAAGCCCACCGCCGTGCCGCGCAGCCAGGGCCGCCAGGAGCGCCGCCACTCGCCCCGCGTCATCAGCAGCGAGCCCTTGACCGGCTGGATCTCGGCGCTGCTGAGGTCGGGGCGCGAGGCCATGAAGAGCGCCTCGCCCACGGCGAAGAGGCCGACCACGGCGATCACCACGTCGACGCCGTCGAGCAGCCGCGGCAGCCCCAGGGTGAAGCGCGCCTGCCCGGTCAGCGTGTCGATGCCGACGAGGCCGAGGGCAAGGCCGATCAGCAGGCTGGAGAGGCCCTTCAGCGGCTGGTCGCCCAGCATGGCCGAGACCGTGACGAAGGCCAGGACCATCAGCGCGCAGTAGTCGGCGGGCCCGAAGGCGAGGGCCACCTTGACCGCGAAGGGCGCGATGAGCGCCAGCAGGAGCGTGCCGATCAGCCCGGCGATGAAGGAGCCGACGGCGGCGGTGGAGAGCGCCGCCGCGCCGCGCCCGCGCCGCGCCATCAGGCTGCCCTCCAGCGCGGTGACGATGGAACCGCTCTCGCCCGGCGTGTTCAGCAGGATCGAGGTGGTCGAGCTGCCGTACATGGCGCCGTAGTAGATGCCGGCGAACATGATGAAGGCGCCGGTCGGGTCGAGGCCATAGGTCACCGGCAGCAGCAGCGCGATGGTCAGCGCCGGCCCGATGCCGGGCAGGATGCCGATGATGGTGCCGAGCGTGGTGCCGACCAGCGCCCACAGCAGGTTCTCGCCGGTCAGCGCGGTGGCGAAGCCCTGACCCAGAAGGTCGAGCGCGTCCATGTCAGACCAGGCCCTTCAGCCAGCCGGCCGGCAGGGTCAGCCCCAGGAGGCGGGTGAAGACGAGGTAGACCGCCAGCGCCAGCGCCAGGCCGATGGCGAGGTCGACCAGCGGCCGCCGCCGGCCGAAGGCGACGGCGACGGCCAGGAACAGGACGGCCGAACAGGGCACGAAGCCAGCCCAGCGCACCAGCAGCACCTGCTGCAGCAGGCCGAGCCCCAGGATCAGCAGCGCCGGCAGGTCGCGTGGCGCGCGCTGCCCGGCGGCGGGCGCGAGCTGGCGCCAGCCACGCCAGGCCAGCACCCCGCCCACCAGCAGCAGCGCGGCGGCGACCGCCCAGGGAAAGGCCTTGGGCCCGACCTTGGCGTAGAGCGGCGCAACCTTGAGGCCGAGCGTCATGCCGCCGATCGCCAGGCCGGCGGCCGCCAGGGCGAGGCCGTAGGCGACCTCGGCCCAGGCGCGCCGCCGGGGCTCCGCCAGCGGCGCGGCCATTACTGCACCAGGCCGATGGCCTTCAGGGTGCCGGCGATGGTCGCGTTCTGCTCCTGCAGGAAGGCGGCGAAGGCATCGCCGGCGAGGTAGATATCCATCCAGTCATGGTCCTTCAACGCCGCCTGCCAGGCGGCGCTCTTCACTGTCTTGTCCACCGCGTCGAGCAGCGCCTGCCGCGCTTCGGGCGAGAGGTTCGGCGGTGCCATGACGCCGCGCCAGTTGGCCAGTTCCACCGCGATGCCCTGCTCCTTCAAGGTCGGGATCTCGATGCCGGCGACGCGCTCGGGCGACGAGATCGCCAGCGCGCGCAGTTCGCCGGACGCGATCTGCCCGGCCCATTCGCCGTAGCCGCTGACACCCACGGTGACGTGGCCGCCGAGGATCGCCGCCAGCGCCTCGCCGCCGCCGGAGAAGGGCACGTAGTTGACCAGCGTCGGGTCGAGGCCGGCGCCCTGGGCGATCAGGCCTGCCAGGATGTGGTCGGTGCCGCCGGCCGAGCCGCCGCCCCAGGAGACAGAACCGGGATCGGCCTCGAAGGCGACCATCAGGTCGGCCAGGGTCTGGATCGGCGAGGCGGCGGGCACCACCAGCACCTCGTACTCGCCGGTCAGGCGCGCGATCGGCGTCACCTGGTCCAGCGTCACCGGCGCGGCGTTGGTCAGGATGGCGCCGACCATGACCAGGCCGCCGACCAGCAGGGCGTCGCCCTGCCCGCTGCGCTGGTCGATGAACTGCGCCAGGCCCACGGTGCCGCCGGCGCCGGCCACGTTCTCCACCGTCACGGTCTTGGCGATGCCCTCGGCCTGCATCGCCGCCTGCAGGGTGCGCGCGGTCTGGTCCCAGCCGCCGCCAGGCTTGGCCGGCGCGACGATGGTCAGGCTGTCGAGCGCTCGGGCGGCCGGGCCGCCGGTCAGAGTGAGGGGCAGCGCCAACGTCAGGCCCAAGGCCAGAAGGCCCCGCCGGAGCTGTGGATAAAATGCCCGCATGGGTTGCTTTTCCTCCCCTTGGCGACGCGCTTTCCTGGCGCGACATTCTGTCTTTCGCCAGAGCCTATCGCCAAGCGCGGTCGGACCGCAAAAGCCTTTATTCGAAGGGTTTGTCATGCGCCTTGCAGGAGGCGGCCCGGCGGCTGGAACAGGGGTAGAGGCGATCGTTGCTGCGCTGCAACCTTGAATTTTCCCGATCTTTGAAGTAGAGTTTCCGCCGGTTCCAGCGGGCAGACGAAAGGCCCGCCATCCTGATCAACAGTCTGGAATGCCACCATGCCCGCGAGCGTCAAGCGACCGGCAAAGGCCAAGTCGGCGCCAAAGGATCCCAAGGTGAAGGCGAAGGCCGCGCAGGCCACGGCGGCGAGCCGCAAGGCCAGCGCCACGGCCAAGCCCAAGGCCGCCGCCAAGCCGGCCAAGGCGGCTGCCAAGAAGCCGGCGAAGGGCAGCGCCGTCAAGGCCGCGCCCGCCAAGGCCGCGCCCGCCAAGGCCGCGCCCGTCAAGGCCGCGCCCGCCAAGGCGAGCGAGCCCAAGCCCGCGGCGAAGGTACCGGCGCCCAAGGCCGCCGCCAAGCCCGCGATGAAGCCCCCGGCCGCCGCGCCGGTTCAACCCAAGCCCGTCAACAGCAAGCCCCAGGACAGCACACCCAAGATCATGTTGAAGAGCGAGAAGCCGGCCGTGGTTGCCGAAGAGGATGTCGACTACGCCGCCGGCGACTACGTGGTCTATCCGACCCACGGCGTCGGCCGCGTGCTGGGCATCGAGCTGCAGGAAGTATCGGGCCACAAGCTGCGCCTGATCGCCATCAAGTTCGAGAAGGACCGCATGACGCTGCGTGTGCCGGTCGCCAAGGCGCAGCAGTCGGGCCTGCGCAAGCTGTCGACCCGCAAGGTGATGGATTCCGCGCTGGCCGCCCTCAAGGGCAAGAGCCGCGTGAAGCGCACCATGTGGAGCCGCCGGGCGCAGGAGTACGAAGCCAAGATCAACTCCGGCGACCCGGTCTCCATCGCCGAGGTGGTGCGCGACCTGCACCGCGGCAGCGACCAGCCGGACCAGTCCTACAGCGAGCGCCAGATGTACCAGGCCGCGCTCGACCGCCTGGCGCGCGAGTTCGCGGCCGTCGAGAAGATCGACGAGGTGACCGCGGCCGAAAGGCTGGAACAGCTCCTCAAGGCTGCGTAAGGTTGCATGCGTCGGGCCGCTCGGCGGCCATGAGCATGCGCGAGCATCGAGAGCCCGGCCGTCGGCCGGGCTCTTTCGATTCCTGGCCACGAAACGCGCCGACTGGGGGCATCGGCGTTGGGCCTGGTGGGGTGCCAGGCTTGACAGGGCGGGGCTGCAAGGGGACCAGGGGCGGGTGAGCGATCGGAGCCTGAGCGAGCGCAGCGCGGCGGAAACGCGCGGCACCACGGCGGAACGCCGCTTCGCCGTGCTGAAGCGGCCGCGGCGCATCTGGACCGTAGCCTCGATCCATGGCGAGGCCGCGCTGGCGGACCGGCTGCACGACGCCTTGCTGCAGCGCTGGGAGCCCTTCGACCGCATCGTCTACCTGGGCAACATGATCGGCCGCGGCGCGGCGGTGCGCGAGACGCTGGATTCGCTGCTCGCCTTCCGTCGCACCGTGCTGGCGGTGCCGCACGCCATCCCCGAGGACATCGTCTACCTGCGCGGCGGCCAGGAGGAGATGTGGCAGAAGCTGCTGCAGCTCCAGTTCGCCACCGACCCGCGCGCCGTGCTGAAGTGGATGCTGGACCACGGCGCCGGCGCCACGCTGGAGGCCTATGGCGGGCGTCCCGGCGACGGGCTGAACGAGGCGCGCCACGGGCCGCTGGCCATCACGCGCTGGACCTCGGCGCTGCGCCAGACGATGCAGAAGTATCCAGGCCACTTCCAGGTGCTGGCCGAGTTGCGGCGCGCCGCCTACAGCGACGACCATGCCCTGCTCTTCGTCAACGCCGGCCTGGATCCCTCGCGCCCGCTGGAGGCGCAGGCCGATTCCTTCTGGTGGGGTCATCCGGCCTTCGCTGGCCTGGCCGAGCCCTTCGGCGATTTCCGCCGCGTGGTGCGCGGCTTCGACCTGCGCCGGCCCGGCCTGGAGCGCGGCCCCGTGGTCCTGACCCTCGACGGCGGCGCCGGCTTCGGCGGACCGCTGCTCGCCGCCTGCCTGGACCCCACAGGCGAGCTGCTGGACGAGGTCAGCATCGAGCCCTAGGCCATCGCTCGCGGGTCTTTGATCGCCCGCTACGTGATCGTTTCCGCCTTCTGCCGCGTATCCCTTAATGCAAGACACGCGGTTGGGAGGTCTGGTCATGTCCGTTTCCGCCCCTTCGCCCCACCCCGCGGCCCCGGGGCGCGCCGATACCGCCTTCGTGCGCCGCGCCATGCAGGCGCCGCTGCTGGCCCGCGACGAGGAGGCCGCGCTGGCGGCCGCCTGGCGTGGGCGGCAGGATGAAGCGGCGCTGCACCGCCTGATCGAAAGCCATACGCGGCTGGTCGCCGCGATCGCCGCGCGCTACCGCGCCTACGGCTTGGCGCAGGGCGACCTGATCCAGGAAGGCTGCCTCGGCCTCTTGCAGGCGGCCAACCGCTTCGAGGTGGAGCGCGGCGTGCGCTTCGCCACCTATGCCGCCTGGTGGATCCGCGCGGCGATCCAGGACTTCATCCTGCGCAACTGGTCGATCGTGCGCGCCGGCTCCACCTCGCGGCAGAAGGCGCTGTTCTTCAACCTGCGCCGCCTGCGCGCCCGGCTGGAGCGCAACAGCGGCCGACCGCTGGATCACGAGGGCCGGCAGCGCATCGCCGCCGACCTGGGCGTCAGCCTGGCCGACGTCGAATCGATGGAGCTGCGGCTCGCCGCCGCCGACCTCTCGCTGAACGCGCCCATCGGCGAGGAGGGCGACAGCGAGCGCCAGGACCTGCTGGACGACGGGCGCGATGGGCCCGAGGCGCTGGTCATGGCGCTGGCCGACGGCAGCCGCCGCAGCCGCTGGCTGGCCGAGGCGATCCGCGCCTTGCCGGCGCGCGAGCGCGCCATCATCGAGCAGCGCCGCCTGGTCGAGGAGGCACCGACGCTGGAGGACCTGGGACGGGCCATGGGAGTCTCGAAGGAGCGCGTGCGCCAGCTCGAGAGCCGGGCGCTCGGGCGCCTCAAGGCCGCGCTTACGCGCCGGGTCGAGCGCGAGGAGGACCTGCTGGTCGAGGCCTGACGCGCAGTCAACTCGCCTTTGGCGGCTCCTCCTGCCGCGTGCGGCGGTCGAGTTCCAGCCGCAGGCGGTTGGCCTCGGCGATGGCATCCTTGAGCGCGTCGAGCTGCGGGATGTGCAGCACCTGCTGGGTGAAGGGGATGCCGATGCCCAGCTCGTCGAACTTCGCGGCGATCATGAAGCGCAGCTCGCTCGCCACCACCAGCGAATAGTCCACGTCGGCGACGAAGACCCGCACCTCGAAGTCGAGCGAGGAGGCGCCGAAGTCCTTGAACACCACCACCGGCGAGGGATAGCGCAGCGTGTTGGGCACCGCCTGGGCGCACTCGATCAGCGCCTGCTTCACCTTCTTGAGGTCCGTGCCGTACTCCACGCCCACCGCCACGTCGACGCGCCCGACCTTGTCCTTGTGCGTCCAGTTCAGCACCGCGGAGGAGACCAGCTCGCCGTTCGGCACGATGACCGAGGCGCGCTGGAAGGTCTGGATCTCGGTGGCGCGCACCGAGATGCGCTTGACGATGCCCTGGTTGGCGCCGACCACCACCCAGTCGCCCACCTTGATCGGCCGCTCGACCAGCAGGATCAGGCCGGCGACGAAGTTCTGCACCACGTTCTGCAGGCCGAAGCCGATGCCGACCGAGAGCGCGCCGGCGATCAGCGCCAGGTTGGAGAGGTCGAGGCCCAGCGTGCCGATGGAGATCAGGATGGCGATCAGCACGCCGAGGTAGCCGACGCCGGTGGTGATGGAGTTCTGCACGCCGCGGTCGATCTGCAGCTTCGACAGCACCCGGTCGTCCAGCCGGCGCTGCAGGAAGCGGGTGATCGTCAGCACCAGCATGAAGGCGAAGATGGCGAGCAGGATGTCGGTCGGCTTCAGCACGATGCCGCCGATCGGGATGCCCTCCATCACCGCGGCGATCCAGGACTGCACCTCGGCCCAGGCGATGCCGGAGACCGGCAGCAGCAGGATCACCCAGGCAAAGAAAAGGCAGATGTCGAGCAGCGCCATCGCGACGTACTGGAAGAAACGCAGGCCGCGCTCGCGCGGGAAGAGCGTGCGGCGCCAGTGTGCGACGCGGCCGCTGCGCGCGGTGACGAAGATCTCCACCGCCTCGCGGATGACGCCGCGCAGCAGCAGGACGGCGCCAGCCATGGCGACGCCGGCGAAGAAGAGCTGCCCGATGTAGCGCGCCAGGTTGTGATAGCCGAGGCCGGAACCCACCAGCGCCACCAGCGCAACCAGGAAGGCGAGCGCGCGCAGGCGCGGCCAGGCACCCTTCTCGCTCGGCGGCTCGCCCTCGACCGGCGGGGCGCCGTCGCTGGGCGGCGCGCCGCCGGAAAGGGGCGGGGGCGCGGCCGGTGCCTCCACGGCGGCCTTCGGCAGGGTCCAGAGGCGGCCGGGCAGCAGCGGCACCAGCGCCAGCACGGTCAGCACGACCAGCACGAAGAAGACCACAGCGAAGATCTCCGGCGGCACCAGGATGCCGTCGAGGATGCGGATCACCGCGCCGACGAAGCCCAGGGTGGCGGCCAGCAGCGCGATGCGCCGCATCAGCGGGCGCGCGTTGGCGTCGCGGATCGGCGCCACGCGCCACTGCGGATGCTCCGCCGCGCAGACCGCGCGCCCCAGTCCGGCGCAGAAGAAGAAGAACACCAGGCCCCCCGCCACCGCCTCGGCGATGGGGTTCAGCACACCGGCGAAGCGATGGTCCCCCATCGCGGCGATGAAGCCCAGCAGGCCCAGCACCGTGGCAATGGCCGGCATGAGGCCGCGGACCACGGCCTCGACCACCGCGGCGACGACGCGCTCGCGGTAGGTCGGCTGCTCCACCGCCGGCCGCGGCCCATAGCGGCGCCTGAGCCAGCGGCGCAGCGGGATGCCGACGCCGAAGGCCACCAGGCCGGCAACCAGCAGCAGGATGCGCTCGTCAAGCGAGAGGCGCGGCCGGTCCTTGGCTGCGTCGGCGTCGAACAGCAGGTCGTGCAGATAGACGAGCTGCTGCGGAATCTCCGCCCAGGTCTCGGGCAGCAGCGGCGGCGCGCCGCGGCGGAACAGCGTCTCGGTGAAGATTGCCATGCGCTGGCTGTTGGCCGTGCGCAGCAGGATGTCGGCGCGCGTCGCCGCCAGCTCGGCCTGGCGCACGCGGGCATTATAGAGCGACAGCGAGTCGCCGAGGCGCTTGCGCTCGTTGGCGATGACTTGCGGCTCCGGCGGCTCGCCCTCTGCCGGCGGCGGCCCGAGCGCCTCGATCATCTGCCGGGTGACATCGACCGTGCCGTTGGCCGTGGCCGCCGCGGCGCGCGCCTGCTCGACAATGGCGAGCAGCGTTGCGCGCACCTCCTGGAATTGTTCCTCGTCCAGCGCTCCGGCGGCGACACGATCTTCCAGCTCGTCGAGCGTCAGCTCCCAGCCGGCCACCTGGTTGTCGAAATCATCGGCCGCGCGCGCCGCCGCCGGCAGGAGCAGCAGCAGGCACCATATCAGCGTCGCCAGGAACCTGGCGGTGGTGTGGGCCGGGGACATGGGCGGCGATCCTGGGGCTTCACTCGTCCTCGCGCAACGCCCTCAAGAGGCGGCGCGCGCGCTTGTCCGGGGCCTTTGGCGGCGCCGGCGCGGGGGCCATCTTGCGCGGCAGGCGGTTCTCCTGGCTTGGCGGGGCCAGGTCCTCGTAGAGCGCGGCGACGCCGGGCGCGCCGACGCGCCGCTCGGCCAGGCCGACGACCTTCCATACCCGGATGTGGTTGCCCTGCGGGAAGGTCAGCACGTCGCCGGCCCGCACCGCCTGGTGCGCCTTGTCGGTCGGCTGGCCGTTGAGGCGCACCTGGCCGCTGTCCACCAGCCGCGCCGCGGCGCTGCGCGTGCGACAGGCGCGGGCGTGCCACAGCCACTTGTCGAGCCGCGTCGCAGGACCGGTCATGACTTGCCGATCATGACTTGCCGGTCATGATTTGAACGTCAGGTCCCGCAGCTTGGCGAAGGGCGAGGCCGGATCGTGCGCCGCTGCGCGCTTCGGGCGCGCGGGGCGCCGCCGCGGCGGCCGGGCGACCCGCGGCTGCCAGGCGGCGATGCCGGCCTCCTCCTGCTTCTCGAAGCCGAGGCAGGCCAGCAGCAGGTCGAGGCTGGCGGCATCGCCGCCGGCCGCCTGCTCGAGCTGCGGCGTCACCACGAAGGCGCCCTGCTGCGCCAGGCGGCGCGCCAGCTCGGCCGCGCGCTCCAGCGCGTCTGCACGGATCGCCAGCGCCTCGTTGCCGCGCCGGAAGAGGCGATAGCCGATGGCGCGCCAGAAGTCCTCCGGACTGTCGCCGGCCAGGCGCGCGGCCAGCAGGTCGGGCGCCGGGCGCGGCGGCGCTGCCTGGCCGTGCTTCACGCCCCAGAGCAGGGCGCGGAGCGCCGTGGCGCGCGGCGAGAAGAGCGCCGGCAGGTAGAGGCTTTCCTCGCCGAAGGCGACGCCGAGCGCGGCGAGCTGCCTGCGCTCCCCCTTCTTCAGGCTGGCGTGGGTCGCGGCGCGGTCGCGCGGCAGGCAGCCCAGGGCCTCGACCAGCTGGAAGGCCAGGCCGCGCGCCATGGCCGGCAGCGGCGCGGCCGAGAGCCGCGCCAGGGCGCCCAGGCGCTGCGCGACGTGGCGCTGGATCCAGAGCGCAAGGCGCTTCCTGATGCGCTCGCGCTGCGCCCCGTCGAGGAAGTCGCTGGCGAAGGTCTCCACCCCCGGCGTCAGCGCCGTGTCGCCGGCGACCAGACGCGCCACCGGCTGGCCGCGCCAAAGCAGGCGCGCGTCCTCCAGCAGCTGGAAGGAGGAATCCTGGTCCTGCTCGAGCGCCAGCACGCGCCGCGGGATGGCGTCGGCCAGGGCCCTGCGCACGGCGGTGGCGGCGAGGCGCCGGTCCTCGCCCTGGATGGCGGGATCGAGAGTCAGGTGGAAGCCTTCCAGCCGGCCGACGGCGTGGCCCTCGACCAGCACCTGGCCGTCGCCCTTGACGCTGCCCATCAGGCGGTCGCCCTCGGCCAGGCGACGGGCGAAGAGCGCGGCGCGGCGGTCGACGAAGCGCTCGGTCAGCGCCTCGTGCAGCGCGTCGCTGAGGCGGTCCTCGATGGCGCGCGCCTTGTCCTGCCAGTGCTGCGGGTCGTCCAGCCAGTCGCCGCGGTGGGCGATGTAGGTCCAGGTGCGGATCTGCGCCAGGCGCTGGGTCAGCTGGTCGATGTCGCCTTCCAGCCGGTCGATGCGGGCGATCTGCCGCGCCACCCAGGGCTCGGGCAGCACGCGGCGGTCCTCGGTCAGGTGGCGGAAGACCTGGCCGACCAGGTGCGCGTGATGGTCGGTCATGGTCTTGCCGAAATCGGGGATCTGGCAGCAGTCCCACAGCAGCTGCAGCGCGGCGCGACCGCGCGCCCGCTCGGTCACCTCGCCATCGCGCGCCAGCAGCGCCAGCACCTGGTGGTCCACCGCGTCGCGCGCCCGGCGCAGCCAGGGCGAGGGCGGCCGCGCCTCCAGCGAGCGCAGCAGCGCCTGGGGCGAGGCGAAGTCGAGCGCGCGCGAGCGCCAGTAGAAGGTCTCCTGCGCCGGGAAGCGGTGCTGTTCCACCTGCTCGACGACCTCGGCGTCGATCTCGCCCTGGTCGTTGGTGGTGCCGAAGGTGCCGTCGTTCATGTGGCGCCCGGCGCGGCCGGCGATCTGGCCGATCTGCGCCGCGGTCAGGCGTCGCGGGTGGCGGCCGTCGAACTTCACCAGGCCGGCGAAGGCGACGTGGTCGAGGGCGAGGTTGAGGCCCATGCCGATGGCGTCGGTCGCCACCAGATAGTCGACCTGCCCCTCCTCGAAGAGCGCGACCTGGGCGTTGCGCGTGCGCGGGCTGAGGGCGCCCAGCACCACGGCCGTGCCGCCGCGCTGGCGGCGGATCAGCTCGGCCAGGGCATAGACCTCGGCGGCGGAGAAGGCGATGACGGCGCTGCGCGGCGGCAGGCGGGTCAGCTTGCGCTGGCCGGTGTAGGTGAGGGTGGAGAAGCGCGGCCGGGCCAGCACCTCGGCCTCGGGCACCAGGCGGCGGATCAGCGGGCGCGCCGTGTCGGCGCCGAGGAAGTGCGACTCCTCCAGGCCGCGCGCGTGCAGCAGGCGGTCGGTGAAGATGTGGCCGCGGTCGGGGTCGCCGCAGAGCTGGATCTCGTCCACCGCCAGGAAGGCGGCCGGGCGGTCCAGCGGCATGGATTCCACCGTGCAGCAGAACCAGCGCGCACCGGGCGGGACGATCTTCTCCTCGCCGGTCACCAGGGCGACCTGGTGGTAGCCCTTGAGGCGGGCGATGCGCTCGTAGTTCTCGCGCGCCAGCAGGCGCAGCGGGAAGCCGATGATCCCGCTGGCGTGGCCCAGCATGCGCTCGATGGCGTAGTGGGTCTTGCCGGTGTTGGTGGGGCCGAGCACCGCCAGCACCTTCCCGGCGGCGTCCTGCGCTCTCCGCTCGGCGTACAAGGGGGCGGGCTCCTGGGACTGGCCGTCCCGCCCGGGCGCTCAAGGCACCCTTGCGGGCCGGCGGGGCTTATCTCATATCTGCGGCTTCAATATAGGCATTGCAGGAACGCGCCGCCATGTCCGCCGATACCGCCGCAGCCGGGCCGGAGACCCGCCGCTTCGAGGCCGAGGTCAGCCGCCTCCTCGAGATCGTCACCCATTCGCTCTACTCCAACCGCGACATCTTCCTGCGCGAGCTGGTGGCCAACGCCGCCGACGCCTGCGAGAAGCGGCGCTATCTGGCCGTGGCCGACGCCGCCCTGGCGCCGCCCGAGGGCTTCGCCGTGACGCTGTCGCTGCTGCCCAAGGGCAGGCAGCTCGTCATCGCCGACAACGGCGTCGGCATGAGCCGGGAGGAATTGATCGCCAACCTCGGCACCATCGCCGCCTCGGGCACCCAGCGCTTCCTGCAGGCGCTGAAGGACCAGGCTAAGGACGGCGGCAAGCCGGACCTGACCCAGATCGGCCAGTTCGGCGTCGGCTTCTATTCCGCCTTCATGGTCGCCGACGAGGTGACGGTCGAGACCCGCCGCGCCGGCAGCGAGGAGGGCTGGTCCTGGCGCAGCAAGGGCGGCGAGTCCTATGAGCTGGAGCCGCTGGACCCGGCGCCGCCCGAGGCCGGCACGCGCGTCATCCTGACGCTGAAGGCCGATGCCGCGGACTACCTGGACAAGGACCGGCTGGAACGCCTGGTGAAGAGCTGGTGCGACCACCTCTCGGTGCCGATCCGGCTGGAGGGCGGGGCGACGCTGAACCAGGCCTCGGCGCTCTGGACGCGGCCCAAGGCCGAGATCACCGCCGAGCAGTACGAGCACTTCTATCGCGACGTCGCCCAGGCCTTCGACAAACCCTGGCGCACGCTGCACTTCAAGGCCGAGGGCGCCATCGAGTACACCGCGCTGCTGTTCATCCCCAGCGAGCGGCCCTTCGCCCTGTTCCACCCCGACCGCCGCGCCGATCTGCGCCTGCACGTGAAGCGCGTCTTCATCTCGGCCGAGGTGAAGGAGCTGCTGCCCTCCTGGCTGCGCTTCCTCAAGGGTGTGATCGACAGCGAGGACCTGCCGCTCAACGTCAGCCGCGAGCTGCTGCAGGCCAACCCGCTGCTGGCCAAGATCCGCGCCGGACTGGTGAAGCGCGTCGTCGCCGACCTGCAGAAGGCGGCCAAGGACGACGCGGAAGGCTACGCCACCTTCTGGGAGAACTTCGGCGCCGTGGTGAAGGAAGGCCTCTACGAGGACGCGGCCAACCGCGAGGCGCTGCTGGGCCTCGCCCGCTTCCGCTCCAGCCAGGTGGAGGGCTGGACCTCGCTGAAGGACTACATCGGCCGCATGAAGCCGGGCCAGGCGGCGATCTATACCGCCGCCGGCGAGAGCGCCGAGCGCCTGGCACGATCGCCGCAGCTCGAGGGTTTTCGCGCGCGCGGACTGGAGGTGCTCTACCTCACCGATCCGGTGGACGAGTTCTGGGTGCCCTCGGTCGTCAAGTTCGAGGACAAGCCCTTCCGCTCGGTCACGCGCGGCGCCTCCGACCTCGAGGCCTTCCCGCTGCCCGATGACAAGGCGCCGCCGCCGGCCGGCGAGATCGGCGGCCTGGTGGCGCTGCTGAAGCTGACCCTGGGCCAGGCGGTGAAGGACGTGCGCAGCAGCGAGCGCCTGGCCGACAGCGCGGTCTGCCTGGTCGCCGGCGAGGGCGACCTGGACCTGCACATGGAGCGCCTGCTGAAAGCGCACGGCCAGGTCGAGCAGGCCAGCGCCCGCGTGCTGGAGCTGAACCCGCGCCACGCGCTGGTCCAGGCCCTGGCGAAGCGGCTGAAGGACAAGGGCGGCGGGCCGGAGCTGGAGGACGCGGCCTGGCTGCTGCTGGATCAGGCCCGGCTGGTCGAGGGCGAGCCGCCGGCCGATCCCGCCGCCTTCGCCGCGCGCCTGCAGCGGGTGATGGAGCGCGGGCTCTAGACCCTAACCCTGCTTCACCATCTTGGCGGCGCCGAGGATGTGGCCGGTCGCCACGTCCTGCACCAGGATGGCGCAGCCGTCGTAGCCGGCTTCGTGCAGCCACTCGGGATTCAGCGTCATTTCCTGGTGGCCGCCGCCGTAGCTTCCGACTGGCAGCATCTCGCGCACGATGTTGAACTCGCTGAGCGTGCGGCCGGTATTCTCGCCGCGCTGCACCGGCGTCTCGGCATGCTTCTGGAAGATCACCGCCAGCACCGTCGCGGCGGGCGCGTCAGCCGGGCCGTCGATCACCACCTTGTCGTAGCCGACCATGGCGACCTGCAGCGGCAGCGGCTCCTGCCGCGCCTTGACCAGCGTGTCCTCCACCTGCCCGCGGCGCGAGCCGACCACATCGTAGCGGCCGGCGATCACCATCTGCGGCGTATAGACCATGTGGCTGTTCATCCACGCGGCATAGGCGCGCTGCCGTTCGGTATTCTCGGCCGCGCCGAAGGGATCGCGCCAGCCGATGTAGTCCCAGTAGTCGACGTGATAGGCCAGGGCGATGACGTCGGCGCGGGACGCCAGTTCGCCCAGCAGCGCGTCGGCCGGCGGACAGGAGCTGCAGCCCTGCGAGGTGAAGAGCTCCACCACCACCGGTCCGCCGCCCGCCGCAACAGTCTGGCGGCGACCGAGCAGCGGCAGCGCGGCGAGGCCGGCGAGAGCGGCGAGTGCGGTGCGGCGGTTGGTCGGTGACATGAGCTGGACCCTAGGCCCGCGGCAAACTCACGGACCAGTCACGTTCGCGCGAATGCCCGATGAGCGCAATGCAGGGATAGTCGTGCTAGGGACGCGCGGGGCGCGCGATCAGCAGATAGCCCGGCAGGCGCTCGATACGGCTGTCGGCGCTCGCCCAGGGATAGGCGGCGGGATCCTGGCCCCGATCGGCGACGACGAAGACCACGGCGCGCCCTTTCCAGCCCACCGGTTCCGTCCCGCTGTCGCGCCAGCGCGTCAACTCGGCCTGCCGCTGATCGCTCCAGGGCGTCGAGTGTTCCTGCGAGTACCAGGCCTGCAGCGGCGTGTAGACGATGGCGTCGTAGCCGAAGCGCGCGTCCTCTGCGACCACCAGGTAGCCGGCGTAGCGCGGCTCGCTCAAGGCCCCGAGCGCGCCGCGCTCCGCCGCCGTCAGGTAGCGCGCCGCGCCGAAGCCGCCGGCATTCTGCAGGATCTGCACGCCGAACCAGGCGGCGTTGTCGAGCAGGAAGAGCCCGCAGACCGCGAGCGCGACGAGGCGGCGGCGCCGCGCCAGCCAGTCGACCAGCAGCGGCGCGCCGAGCAGGAAGAGCGGCATCCAGATATAGCCGCGCGTGAAGTGCAGCGGCTGGCGGGGGCCGATCAGCAGCTCATGGTTGGCGAGCACGAGCGAGGCCAGCGCGGCGCACAGCAGCAGGCGCTCGGCCCGGCCGAACACGGCTGGCGGCCATAGGGCCCGCGCGGCCAGCAGTACGACCGGGCCATAGGCCAGGAGCTGCGCCGCGACAGGCAAGGTCCAGGCCAGTGACCAGGCGCGCATGAGCGCCGCATGCTCCGGTCCGCGCGGCAGCAGCAGGAGATGATAGGCCAGGAAAAGCGCCAGCAGCGCCAGCACCGCCGGCAGCATCCAGGCCGGCGGACGGGCACCGCCGGGCAGGCGCTCGACCACCAGCCAGAGCGCCGCGATCAGCAGCCACTGCAGTCCCGTGAAGGGGTGGCTCGCGGCAAGCAGCAGCAGCAGCAGGCCGGCGAGCCGCCAGCGACGGTCCAGCAGGGCAACCACGAGCCCGAAGGCCAGGGCGTGGTAGTAGGCCTCGACCGCGTAGAAGAGGTTGCGCCCCAGGTTCAGGAACCAGAAGCCGCCGTGCGGATCGAAGGCGAAGAGGGTGTTGTAGTCGAGCGACCCCGACAGCAGTCCGGCAAGGCCGCCGGCCAACGTGAAGAGGCCGCCGCCCCAGGCGAAGAGCAACAGTCCCAGCGCCGCCCAGGCGTCGCGGCGGAGCACCACCCGCGTGTAGAGCGCGATGGCGAGCCGCAGGAACACCAGCCCGGCAAGCACCCCGAAGAGATCGTAGAGCCTGCCGGGGTCCGCGCGCGTCACCCCCTGCAGGGCGCCCAGCAAGGCGATATGGGGATAGGCATAGAGCGCCGGCGTCGCCGGATCGGCGCTGCTCGGCAGGCCGAAGAGCGGCCAGGCACCGCCCTCCCAGGCCTCGCGTGCCATGGCCATGTAGCTCTGCTGGTCGTACTGCAGGAAGCCGGTGGGCCAGAGATCGCGCGGCGGCAGCAGGAAGTGCGCGGCGTAGACCAGCGCCATGGGCAGGAAGAGCAGAAGGGCGGTCAGCCACGGCCGGCGAAAGACCCAATGTTCTGGCATCATCGACTGGGCCGCCCCCACGGCCGGCGGTCCCACCGATCCGCTGCATCGGCACGTCGCCGGGAGCCTCCGCCGCGCGCAGCCGTGGAAGCCGCCGGGGCGATCCTACGCCATCGCGACGGCGATATCGACGCGGCGGTCACGATGCGCACATCCGGCTCAGGGTGACGCCGGCCTCGGCAGCAGCACATAGCCGGCAATATGGCGTGCGCCGGGCTGCGCCAGCAGGCGCCGCCCGACGTCGCTGTCGGCCAGCGCGAGGAAAACCACCGCGCGCGATCGCCAGCCCGCGGGCTCTTCGCCGTTGGCCACCCAGCGGGCCAGTTCGGCCTGGCGCTCCGACATGAAAGGCGTGGTGAAGAACCAGGAGGCTTGCGCCTGCAGCGGCGTATAGGTCAGCGCGAGATAGGCCAGAAGGGTGTCCGGCGTCACCAGCAGGCTGCCGCGAAGCGACGGATCGTTCAGGCCGGCAAGGGCGGCGCGCTCGTCCGGATCCAGATAGAGCGCATCGTGTCCCTGCGCGAAGCTCCAGATGCGCGCACCGAAGAAACTGGCGTTGTCGAACAGGAACAGCAGGCAGAAGGCCGGCGCGAGAGCGCGGACGAAAGCCCTGCGCGAGGCCCAGAGCTTCTCCAGAGCGGCGAACAGGCTCGCCGCCCCGATCAGGAACAGCGGGGTCCAGATGTACCCGCGCGTGAAGTGCAATGGTTGGCGCGGGGCCATGAAGAGCTCGTGATTGGCCAGCAGCAGCGATATCACCAGAACGACGGTCAGCAGCCGCGTGTCGGGACGCTCGAAACCATGCCGGCGAAGCCAATGGACGGCGGCCGCCCCCACGATCAGATAGGCCAGCAGGATCGCCACGACGTCGAGCACCCAGTTCAGTGCCCACTGCGTCATCACCGAGCGATGCTCGGCGAACTGCGGCAGGTAGACCAGGTGATAATAGAGATGCGCCGCCAGCAGCAGCGCGGCCCCGGCGCCGAACCAAAGCGGCGGGCGCGATGGCGAGCGCAAGACCTGCTCGAGGCCGGCATAGGCCAGAGCGATGACGAGGAACTGCAGGCCGGTGAAGGGGTGGCACGCGGCGAGCAGCGCCAGCACCGGAAGCGCCACGCCGAAGCGCCGCCGCAGGATCGCCAGCAGGGCGCCGATGGACAGCAGGTGATAGACGCTTTCGGTCGAATAGCTGAGGTTGCGGCCGAGGTTGAGGAACCAGCCGCCGTTCTCCGGGTCGAAGCGGAAGAGGGACTGCATCGAATAGTCTGATTCGGCGATCCCGGCGAGCGCGCCGGCGGCGCTCAGCAGACCCCCGCCCCAGCAGAAGAGCAGGGCCTGCCACCAGCGCGGCCCCGTGCCCAGGCGTGCGCCCAGGAGGGCGATGGCGACGCGCAGGAAGGCGACGCCGGCAAGCGCGCCGAGCGCCAGGAACACGCGGCCGGGATCCCAGCCGGTCCACTGGACGATCAGGCCGTAGAGCAGGAGCAGTGGCGAGAAATAGATCCGCGGCGTCTGTGGATCGCTGCTGAAGGGCAGGCCGAATGCGAACCCGAAGCCGGCGTCGAAATGCTCGCGCGCCATGGCCGCATAACCCACCTGGTCCGCCTGCAGAAAGCCGGTCGGCCAGAGGCCGGTCGGCACCACGCAGAGGTGCACCAGCACGATGGCGGCCATCGGCAGATAGAGCGCGGCCGCCAAGCCCCACGCCCGCAGTTCGTGCCTGTGCACGTGCCCCCCAGCAAGCCCCGCCGGCCCGAAGCCCCCGCCTCGGACCCTCGCGCCCGCTACGCCAACCGCGAAGCGGAACGCGAGGGACTCTAGCAGAGCGGCCCTGGGCTGTCTTGGACCGTGACGAGCCGCTGCGGCCGCCGGCTAGGCCGCCATGAGGTTGCGCAGCACGTAGCTGAGGATGCCGCCGTGGCGGTAGTACTCCACCTCGTCGGCGGTATCAATGCGGCAGACCAGGTGCACCGTATCGACCGTGCCGTTGGCGCGGTGGATCTTCCAGGTCACGTTCATGCGCGGCGTGATGCCCTGGGCGACGCCCAGGATCTCGTGCACCTCGGTGCCGTCGAGCTCGAGCGCCTTGCGATCCAGGCCGTCCTTGAACTGCAGCGGCAGCACGCCCATGCCGACCAGGTTGGAGCGGTGGATGCGCTCGAAGGACTCGGCGATCACCGCTTTCACGCCCAGCAGCTTGGTGCCCTTGGCCGCCCAGTCGCGCGACGAGCCGGTGCCGTACTCCTTGCCGGCGATCACCACCAGTGGCACGCCCTCGGCCTGGTACTTCATCGCCGCGTCGTAGATCGCCATCACCTCGCCCGAGGGCTGGTGCCTGGTCACGCCGCCCTCGGTGCCTGGCGCCATCTCGTTCTTGATGCGGATGTTGGCGAAGGTGCCGCGCATCATGACCTCGTGGTTGCCGCGGCGCGCGCCGTAGGAGTTGAAGTCGATCGGCTTCACCCCGTGCTCGATGAGGTAGCGGCCGGCCGGCGAGTCCTTCTTGATCGAGCCGGCGGGCGAGATGTGGTCGGTGGTGATGGAGTCGCCCAGGATCGCCAGCGCCCGCGCGCCCTCGACATCGGCGAAGTGTCCGGGCGTGCGGCTCATGCCAGCGAAGAAGGGCGGGTACTGCACATAGGTCGACTGGCTGTCCCAGGCATAGGTCTTGCCACCGGCGAACTTCACGTCCTGCCAGGGCTTCGGGCCCTTGAAGACGTCGGCATAGCGCGTGACGAAGAGCTCGCGCGTCAGTACCTGGTCGATGGTCTGGCGGATCTCCTGGTTGGTCGGCCAGATGTCCTTCAGGAAGACGTCCTTGCCGTCCTTGTCCTGGCCGATCGGCTCGGCCGTCAGGTCGGCGAGCGTGGTGCCGGCGATGGCGAAGGCTACCACCAGCGGCGGCGAGGCCAGGTAGTTCAACCGTACCTGCGGATGCACGCGGCCCTCGAAGTTGCGGTTGCCCGAGAGCACGGCGCCGACATGAAGGCCGCCCTGGTCGATCGCCGCGGCGACGGGATCCGGCAGCGGGCCGGAGTTGCCGATGCAGGTGGTGCAGCCATAGCCCACCAGGTCGAAGCCCAGCGCCGCCAGGTCGTCCATCAGCCCGGCCTTGGTCAGGTAGTCGGTCACCACCTGCGAGCCGGGCGCCAGCGAGGTCTTGACCCAGGGCTTGGCGGTCAGGCCCTTGGCGCGCGCCTTGCGCGCCACCAGCCCGGCCGCCACCAGCACCGCCGGGTTCGAGGTGTTGGTGCAGGAGGTGATGGCGGCGATCACCACGTCGCCGTGGCCCATGGTGTAGTTCTGGCCCTGCACCGCCACGCGCGGGCCGACGGTGACGCCGCCGTCGGCGATGGCCTTGGCGGCGCTGGCCTTCATGCCCGACAGCGCGACGCGGTCCTGCGGCCGCTTCGGGCCGGCGAGCGAGGGCTCGACGTTGCCGAGGTCGAGCTCCAGCGTGTCGCTGAAGACCGGATCGGGCGTGGTGGCGTCGCGCCACATGCCCTGCGCCTTGGCATAGGCCTCGACCAGCGCGACGCGCGCCGGATCGCGGCCGCTGAAGGCGAGGTAGCGCAGCGTCTCGGCGTCGATCGGGAAGAAACCGCAGGTAGCGCCGTACTCCGGCGCCATGTTGGCGATGGTGGCGCGATCGGCCAGGGTGAGCGCGTCGAGGCCGGGACCGAAGAACTCCACGAACTTGCCGACCACGCCCTTCTTGCGCAGCATCTGGGTGACCATCAGCACCAGGTCGGTGGCGGTGGTGCCCTCCTTCGGCTGGCCGGTCAGACGGAAGCCGACGACCTCGGGGATCAGCATCGACACCGGCTGGCCCAGCATGGCGGCCTCGGCCTCGATGCCGCCGACGCCCCAGCCCAGCACGGCGAGGCCGTTGACCATCGTGGTATGGCTGTCGGTGCCGACCAGCGTGTCGGGATAGGCCATGGTCGCCTCGCCCTCCTGGCCGGTCCACACCGTCTGTGCCAGGTACTCGAGGTTCACCTGATGGCAGATGCCGGTGCCCGGCGGCACGACGCGGAAGTCGTCGAACGCGGTCTGGCCCCAGCGCAGGAAGGAGTAGCGCTCGCCGTTGCGCTCGAACTCCAGCTCGACGTTCTCCTCGAAGGCCTTGGGCGTGCCGAAGGCATCGACCATGACCGAGTGGTCGATGACGAGGTCGACGGGCGAGAGCGGATTGATCTTCTCAGGGTCGCCGCCCATCTCGGCCATCGCCGCGCGCATGGCGGCCAAGTCGACCACGGCCGGCACGCCGGTGAAGTCCTGCATGAGGACGCGCGCCGGGCGATAGGCGATCTCCCGCTCCAGCTTGCCGCGATTCTCCAGCCACTCGCCGATCGCCTTGATGTCCTCGACCTTGACGCTGTTGCCGTCCTCGAAGCGCAGCAGGTTCTCGGCCAGCACCTTCAGCGAGAAGGGCAGCTTCGTCTGGTCGCCCAGCAGTCCGCCGGCGGCCTGCAGCGAGAAGTAGTCATAGGCCTTGTCGCCGACCTTCAGGGTGCGGCGCGTCTTGAGGCTGTCGTGTCCGATGGTCATGGCCGGTCTCTCCTTGGCTGCGACGGATCGGAGCATGGAGAAGGCCCCCCGGCCCATCCCGGACTGCCCCACTTCCACGCTCCGCGGCTGGTCGCGACCAAACCGGCGGGTGCGGAACCGCTGCTGATTGATTATTGACAGGTTCTACTTCAGGCGATGACGAATGAAAAGAGGGGCGCGCGGCCGCACCCCCTTGCCCGGCGCGGGTCCACCGGTCGGGATACTTGGCGGCGCCAGGAGACGGGGATAGCCCGATGAGCAAGGAGTCGTCCGGGACACCGCACGACTGGCCCCAGCGTACCGGCCAGGAGACCTGGAGCCTGCCAAGCGCCGAGGATCGGGCCACCCCGGCTGGCGAGGACGGCCTGCCGGTCCCGCCGGAGAGCCTGATGCGGGGCGAGGCGGCGAACTGGCCCGAGCTGCACGCCGCCGGCCGCCGCTGCGCCGCCCTGATCCAGGCGCTGCTCTGCGAGGCGGGCGTCGTCCTGCCGTTGCGGCCGCGGATTGTCGATCTCGGCTGCGGCATCGGCGGCGTGCTGCGGGCCTTCCGGGCGGAAGCCGAGCAGGGCGAGGTCTGGGGGCTCGACGGCAGCGCGCGCCACATCGCCTGGCTCGACCGGCACTTCTCGCCGCCCTTTCACCTCGCCACCATCACGGACCAGCCGCACCTGCCCTTTGCCGACGGCCACTTCGATCTGGTCTACGCGGGATCGCTCTTCACCAAGGTCGGTGTCCTGGCCGCCGCCTGGCTGCAGGAAATCCGCCGCGTCATGGCACCGGGCGGCGCCGCGGTCCTGGCGTTCCACGACGACGCGACGGTGGCGGCACTGCTGGAAGACCCCCGCTATCGGGACTCGGCGCTCGCCAGGCGCTACCGCGCGGCTTTGTCGGACAGCGCGCGTGCCCGCTACGACGTGCTGGCGATCGGCGGCGAAGAGCCCGCGGTCTTCTATCGCCAAGCCGAGATCTGCCGCCGCGTCGCGGGCAGCTTCGAGGTGCTGGGGGTCCATCCGGCGCTCTGGGACTGCCGGACGGCCTTCCTGTTGCGGCCGAAGCGTTGGGAGTGAACCGGCGGCCGGTGGCCCAGGCTAGATCGCGTCGCCCAGATAGACCGCGGCCTCGGGCAGCGGCGGCGCCTTGCGCTGGCGATGCGTCACCATGTCGTGATGCAGGGCGCGGATGGCGTTGGAGCCGGTCTTCACGCAGAGGAAAGGGAAGAGGGCGTGGACCATGCAGGCGAGGCCGGCCAGCAGCAGGCGCCCGCCGAAGCTGGAGGCGACGCCCATGTGCTCCAGGTAGCTTTCGTTGACGCTGCGCGGGTGCTGGGTGAAGAGGCGGAACATGGCGGCTCGGCTCCGTGATTGGTCCTGCCAGGATATGCGGAGTCGCCGGGAAGAGCTTTGCCATTTTTGGCGCCATCCATCCAAATTGTAGAAATTTCTTCTATGATCGGGCATTCTGATGGAATGATCGCCCTGGATGCCATCGACCGCCGGCTGCTGGCGGAGCTGCAGGAAGACTGCGATCGGCCGCTGGCCGAGCTGGCCCGGGCGGTCGGCCTTTCGGCCACGCCCTGCTGGCGGCGCATTCAGCGGCTGGAGCAGGCCGGCGTCATCAAGGGGCGGGTCGCGTTGCTGGATCCGGCGAAGCTGAACCTGCCGGTGGTGGTCTTCGTGCGGGTGAAGACGGCCCGTCACAGCTACGCCTGGCTGGAGGACTTCGCCGCCAAGATCCAGGACGTGCCGGAGGTGGTCGAGTTCTATCGCATGTCGGGCGACGTCGACTACCTGCTGAAGGTCGTGGTGCCCGACATCGCGGGCTATGACCGGGTCTACAAGCAGCTGGTCACGCTGGCCGAGTTCGCCGACGTCTCCTCCTCCTTCGCGCTGGAGACGATCAAGCAGACGACGAAGCTGCCGCTGGGCTACGCCGGCTGAGCGGCCCGCGGCCGGCGCCGGTAGCGCAGGAAGGTCGGCTTGCGGCCCTGCTGGATGGCCTTCTGCTCGTAGCGCGTGGGCGGCCAGTCCGCCGGCCGGTGGCGCCAGTCGTCGGCCTGTCGGGCCAGCCACTCGAACTCAGGCCGCGCCGCGGCATGGCGCAGCATCCAGGCGAGATAGGGCTCGTCGTCGGTGGCCAGGCGCAGCTCGCCGCCGTCGACCAGCAGCTCGGCGATGCGTGCGAGGCTCCAGTCCTGCACCATGCGCCGCTTGTGGTGGCGCGCCTTCGGCCAGGGATCGGGGAAGAGGATGAAGACCCGCGCCAGCGAGGCTTCGGGCAGGCAGTCGAGCAGGCTGCGCGCGTCGCCGTGGTGCAGGCGCACGTTGTGCGCGCCCTGCTCCGCCAGGGCGCGGACCGCCGTCGCCACGCCGTTGAGATAGACCTCGGCACCGATCAGGCCGACGTCGGGATTGCGCGCCGCCTGCCAGGCCAGGTGCTCGCCGCCGCCGAAGCCGATCTCCAGCCAGCAGGCATGCTTCGGCGCATCGAACAGCGTCGCTGGATCGAGCGTGCCTCCGGCCGCCGGCAAGGCCAGTCGCAGGTCGGGCAACCGGCTCTCGACCAGCGTCGCGAGACTGGGGCGCAGCGGCCGCCCCTTGCTGCGGCCGTAGACGCGCCGGCGCGGGGGAAGGGCGGGCTTCTCCTCCGCCCCGCTCACACGCCCAGCGCGCTCTTCAGCGCGGCGACCAGGTCGGTACGCTCCCAAGAGAATCCGCCATCGGCCTCGGGTGTGCGGCCGAAGTGGCCATAGGCGGCGGTGCGGGCGTAGATCGGCCGGTTGAGGCTCAGGTGCTCGCGGATGCCGCGCGGCGAGAGGTTCATCACCTCCTGCAGGGCGCGACCCAGCTTCTCTTCGTCCACCTGGCCGGTGCCCTGGGTGTCGACATAGAGCGACAAGGGCTTGGACACGCCGATGGCATAGGAGACCTGGATGGTGCAGCGCTCGGCAAGGCCCGCCGCCACCACGTTCTTGGCCAGGTAGCGCGCGGCATAGGCGGCCGAGCGGTCGACCTTGGTCGGGTCCTTGCCCGAGAAGGCGCCGCCGCCGTGCGGCGCCGCGCCGCCGTAGGTATCGACGATGATCTTGCGGCCGGTGAGGCCGGCATCGCCGTCCGGGCCGCCGATGACGAAACGGCCGGTGGGGTTCACGTAGAACTCCTCCTCCGGGCACATCCAGCCCTCGGGCAGGATCCTCAGCACGTGCGGGCGCACGATCTCGCGCACCTCGTCCTGGCTGAGCCGCTCGTCGTGCTGGGTGGAGACCACGATCGAGGTGGCGCGCACCGGCTTGCCGTCCTCGTACTGCAGCGTCACCTGGCTCTTGGCGTCGGGGCCGAGGCCCGGGTTGGCCGCGCTCTTCCGCGCCTCGGCCAGCGACTTCAGGATGCGGTGCGAGAAATAGAGCGGCGCCGGCATCAGCTCTTCGGTCTCGCGGCAGGCATAGCCGAACATGATGCCCTGGTCGCCGGCCCCCTCGTCCTTGTTGCCGGCGGCGTCGACACCCTGGGCGATGTCGGCCGACTGCTTGTGGATGTGGTTCTCGAAGCAGGCGTACTTCCAGTGGAAGCCGTCCTGCTCGTAGCCGATGTCCCTGACCGCGTTCCGCGCCACCTGCTCCAGCAACTCGCGGGTCACGCTGTCGGGGCCGCGCACCTCGCCCGCCACGACGATGCGGTTGGTGGTGCAGAGCGTCTCCACCGCGACGCGGGAATAGGGGTCATGGGCCAGGAAGGTGTCGACGATCGAGTCCGAGATGCGATCGGCGACCTTGTCGGGATGGCCCTCGGCCACGGACTCGCTGGTGAACAGATAACGACCCTGACGCACGGTGACCCCCGGGGAAGCTGGACGGGACGAGGCAGGCGGCTGGCAGCCGGCGCTGGCCGGACGGCGCGGGTTCGCGGCCGCGAAAGGCGCGGCACTTTCGCCCCGGGCGCGGGTCCGGTCAAGCAGGGAAGGCAGACAAGCGGGACGCCCCGGCCCTGTGGCCGGGGCGTCCCGGTGGCTCAGTCGTCGCTTTCTTCGGCGGCGTTGGCCAGGACCTTGCACATGTCGAACAGACGCTTGCGTACCGCCGGGTCCTTGATCCGGTAGTAGGCTCGCACCAGTTCGAGTGTCTCGCGCTTGGCCATGGGGTCCAGTTCATAGTCGGCCTGTTCTTCGGCGAAGGCGCGTGCCTTGCCGCTGGACTTGGCGCTCTGCCAGTCGCCCAACTCCTCGAAGAAGAAGCCGATGGGCACGTCCAGCACCTTCGACAAGTCGTAGAGCCGGCTCGAGCCGATACGGTTGGTTCCGCGTTCGTATTTTTGTACCTGCTGGAAGGTGAGGCCGATGGCCTCCCCTAGTTTCTCCTGGCTCATCCCCAGGAGCGTACGTCGCATGCGGACTCTGCCGCCGACGTGGACGTCAACCGGATGCGGCCGGCCAGTACCACGGCCATACTCCGCCTTCGGGCGACCCCGTGCCATGTTGTTGTTCTCCTTCGTGCGCGGCCTTAGACAGGCCCTCGTTTCGCGTCTTTATACATACGCCGGTATGCGGGCGATCCAAGAGATCGCCAGCGGTTAGTGCTCTGCCCGGGTCCGCCGATCCAACAGCAAAGCGAGGAGTGCAGGTACCAGGAGGAGTGGAACCAGCACCAGCACACCCACTTTCGCATAGATAGGGATGCGTGCAAGAGGCTGCGGCAATACAGCGTCAAGGAATGCGACCTGGTCGAGACCGAGCGCACCAATGGTTCGTCCATAAGCGTCGACTACAGCGGAAATTCCATTGTTGGCCGCCCTGACCAGTGGAAGTCCTTCCTCGACCGCCCGCAGTCGAGCCTGTGCGAAATGCTGAAAAGGTCCACTGGAGCGGCCGAACCAGGCGTCGTTAGTGATATTGAGAAGCAATGCGGGACGGATCGGGCCCTCGGCTACCACCGCGCCGGAGAAGATCACCTCGTAGCAGATGAGCGGCGAGAAGGCGGGCAGGCCCGGAAGCGACAGGGTCCGCAGTCCCGGGCCTGGCGTGAAGCCGCCGCCGGTGACAGCGAAGGCGCCGAGGATCGAGGGAAAGGGCACGTACTCGCCGAATGGCACGAGGTGCGCCTTGTCGAAAGTGGCCAGGACCCGGCCCTGATCGTCGAGCGCATAGAGCGCGTTGAAGGCGCCCTCCCCGCGCGCGATCCGCGGCGCGCCGGTGATCAGCGTGGCGCCCGGCGGCAGCAGGGCGCCGAGCGCCTGGCGCAGCCCCTCCTCCTCCCACAGATTGTAGGGCACGGCAGTTTCCGGCCAGACCACCAGCGACACCTTGGCGAGGCCGGGGCTGCGCGTCAGCTCCATCAGTCGCTCGACATGCTCCTGCGCCAGGTCCTTGCGCCACTTCAGAGTCTGCTCGACCGAAGGCTGCACGATGCGCAGCGCCACGTCCGAGCCTTCCGCGCCGGGTGCCGGCGCAGCGGCAAGCCGCAGGAAGCCGAAGGCCAGGGCGGCCAGCAGCAGGCCCCAGGTGCCGGCCAGCGTGCCCCAGGCGACGCGCCGTCCGACCGGCAGGCCCAGCAGCGCCGGCGCGCCGGCCGCCAGCAGCGTCAGCAAGGTGAGCCCCCAGACCCCGGTGATGCTGGCCAGCTGCAGCGGCTCGGGCGCGAAGGCCCAGACCTGGCCCAGCTGGTTCCAGGGAAAACCGGTCAGCACGAAGGAGCGGAACCACTCCGCCAGCAGCCAGAGCGCGGCGAAGATCAGCAGCCAGGCACCGCCTCGGAATCGGGTCCTGTAGGCCAGCCAGGTCACCAGGCCGGTATAGAGCGCCATGCCGGCCGCGAGGCCGCCGACCGAGATCGGCAGGAACCACCAGTAGGTGGCGAAGTCCACCGTCATGGCGATGCCGACCCAATAGAAGCCGCCGAGGAAGTGGCCGAAGCCGAAGGCCCAGCCGAGCCAGAAGGCGCTGCGACCCCTGGTCGCACCGGCGGCCATCCAGCCGAGGCCCATGAAGGCCGGCAGCAGCGCCGGCACCACCCAGAGCGGCGCGAAGGCGAGCGAGGACAGCAGGCCGAGGCCGACGGCGCACCAGAAGCGCCGCCAGCCGGCGAGCGCGGCCATCCGGATGGCGAGGCGCGCCAGCCGGGGACAGACGGCGGCCTGGGTCATGTCTTCTCCGGCGGCTTCGGCGGCAGGTTGCGCACGCGCAGGCGGCGCAGGCGGCGCGGATCGGCGTCCACCACCTCCAGCGTCATGCCGGAGTGGGGATGCTTGAAAAGCTCGCCGCGCGCCGGCACGCGGCCTGCCAGCGAGACCACGAGGCCGCCCAGCGTATCGAGGTCGTCCTCGCGCTCCTCGTCGCTGAGGATCGGGCCGACCAGCGCCTCGAACTGTTCCAGCGGCACGCGCGCATCGGCGACGACCGAACCGTCGGCCCGGGTCTGCAGCAGCGGCGCGCTCTCCAGGTCGTGCTCGTCCTCGATCTCGCCGACGATCTGCTCGACCAGGTCCTCGATGGTGATCAGGCCGTCGATGCCGCCGTACTCGTCGACCACCAGCGCCATGTGGCGGCGCGAGCGGCGCATCTCCAGCAGCAGGTCGAGCGCCAGCATCGAGGGTGCGACGATCAGCACCTCGCGCTTGACCGCCGCCAGGCGGAAGCCAGCCTGGTCACCGACATAGGCCAGCAGGTCCTTGACGTGAACGAAGCCGACGATGTCGTCCAGCGTGTCGCGATAGACCGGCATGCGCGAATGGCCCTCGCGCTGGAACAGCGCCAGGAGTTCCTGGAAGGAAGCGCCGGCCTCCACCGCCACGATGTCGGCGCGCGGCACCATGACGTCGTAGGCCGTCAGGTGCCTGAGCTTGAGGATGTTGCCGAGCAGCAGGCGCTCATGGTCGCCGATGCCGCCCGGCTCGCCGTCCTCGCCCTCGCTCTCCTCGATCTCCTCGATGATCTCCTCGATCGCCTCGCGCAGCGAGCCCTCGCCGGCGCGCGGCTTGATGCGGTGGCGCAGGCGCTGCCAGATGCCGCGCCGGGAGTCGCCGTTGGCTTCGTCGCTCATGCCGGCAGCTCCGCCGCGTAGGGGTCGGCGATGCCGAGGCCCCGCAGCACCAGGCGCTCCAGCGCCTCCATGCGCCCAGCCTCGGCGGCTTCCTGGTGGTCGTAGCCGAAGAGATGCAGCAGGCCATGCACCACCAGGTGCGAAAGGTGGTCGGCCAGGCTCTTGCCCTGTTCCGCCGCCTCACGCGCCACGGTCTCGAATGCCAGCGCCACGTCGCCCCACTGCTGCGGCTCGTCGCCGGCGACCACGGGGCTCTCGGCGCTCGGATCTGCATAGCGCGCGCTGTCTTCCTGCGCCGGGAAGGAGAGCACGTTGGTCGGCTTGTCCTGGCCGCGGAAGCGGCGGTTGAGGTCGCGCAGCGTGGCGTCGTCGGCCAGCAGGATCGCCGCCTGCCAGTGCCCGCCGCCCCGCGTCGCCGCGCTCAGCGCCGCCGCCGCGGCGCGCTCGACCACGGCCTCGGCCGCGGGCAGGGCGCGGGCCCAGCCCTCCGCCTCGATGATGATGTCGACCTCGTCGAGGCCTTGTCCGCGCGCGAGACGCATCGTCCGGGCCTCAGCGGCGCCTCTGCTCGAAGAGGTCCGGGCCATCGGCCTGCTCCGCCTCGCGCTTGGCATAGGCACGGACGATCTGGGTCACCAGCCGGTGGCGCACCACGTCGGCCTCGCCGAACTGCACGAAGCCGACACCGTCGAGGCCGGCCAGCAGCTCGGTCGCGTCCTTGAGGCCGCTGCGCTCGCCGCGCGGCAGGTCGACCTGGCTGAGGTCGCCGGTCACCGCCATGCGGCCGTTCTCGCCGAGGCGGGTCAGGAACATCTTCATCTGCACGGCCGTGGTGTTCTGCGCCTCGTCGAGGATGCAGAAGGCGTTGGCCAGCGTGCGGCCGCGCATGAAGGCGAGCGGCGCGACCTCGATCTCGCCCGAGCTGAGTCGTCCGGCGACCTGGTCGCCGGGCATCATGTCGTAGAGCGCGTCATAGAGCGGGCGCAGGTAGGGATCGACCTTCTCGCGCAGGTCGCCCGGCAGGAAGCCCAGGCGCTCGCCGGCCTCGACCGCGGGGCGCGAGAGCACGATACGCTCGACCCTGCCGGCCAGCAGCATCTCCACCGCCACCGCGACGGCGATGTAGGTCTTGCCGGTGCCGGCCGGGCCGATGCCGAAGGTCAGCTCGTTGTTGCGCAGCGCCTCGATGTAGGCGGCCTGTCCGGGCGAGCGCGCGGTGACGATGCGCTTGCGGGTGCGGACCGCCGGGCCCTCGCCGCCCGGCGCGGCCGCGGCTTCGCCGCCGCCCGTGGCCATGCGCACCGCCGCGTCGACCTCCGCCTCGCCCACCGGCAGCCCGCGCTGCAGGCGGCGGTAAAGGGCCTGCAGCACCTCGCTGGCCGCCTGCACGGCGCTGCGCTCGCCGCTGACCGCCAGGCGGTTGCCGCGGCTGGCCAGCGCGACGCCGAGCTGGCGCTCGATGCGCGCCAGGTTCTGGTCGTGCTGCCCATAGAGCAGCGGCAGCAGGGTATTGTCCTCGAACTGCAGGAAGGTTGGGCTGTCGATGATGGGCTTGGGCAGCGTCACGCCTGGGGCCTCGGACTCTCCCGAACAACGCCGGTCGGCGGCAGGGCTTCCTCCGCCACCAGCAGGGGGCGCGCCGCCAGCGAGGCGGCATGGGCGCCGGTGATCTCCACCTCGACCAGGCGGCCGAACAGCCGCTCGGGGAGCGTGGCATGGACCGACTGCATCCAGGGGCTGCGCCCCAGGAGCTGTCCGGCGTGCTTGCCGCGCCGGTCGAACAGCACCGCCATGCGGCGGCCGAGGCTGGCCCGGTTGAAGGCGAGCTGCTGGCGCTGCAGCAGCGCCTGCAGCGCGGCGAGGCGGGCGTCCTTAACCTCCTCGGGCACCTGGCGCGGCAGGGCCGAGGCCGGGGTGCCGGGGCGGGCGCTGTACTTGAAGGAATAGGCCTGGGCGAAGCCGGTGCGCTCGACGAGGTCCAGCGTCGCCTGGAAGTCGGCGTCGCTCTCGCCCGGGAAGCCGACGATGAAGTCGGACGACAGGGCGAGGTCGGGCCGCGCCTGGCGCAGGCGCTCCACGATGCGGTCGTAGTCGGCGGCGGCGTGGCGGCGGTTCATCGCCTCCAGCACGCGGTCGCTGCCCGACTGCACCGGCAGGTGCAGGAAGGGCATCACGGCCGGCAGGTCGCGGTGCGCGGCGATCAGGTCCTCGTCCACGTCGCGCGGGTGCGAGGTGGTATAGCGCAGGCGCACGAGACCCGGGATCGCGGCCAGCGCGCGCAGCAGGCGGCCGAGGCCCCAGGGCGCGCCGTCGGGGCCCGCACCGTGAAAGGCGTTGACGTTCTGCCCCAGCAGGGTCAGCTCGACCACGCCGGCGGCGGCGAGCTGTCGTGCCTCGGCCAGCACCGCCGCGACGGGGCGCGAGGACTCGGCGCCGCGTGTGTAGGGCACCACGCAGAAGCTGCAGAACTTGTCGCAGCCTTCCTGGATCGCCAGGAAGGCCGCGGGCCCGCCAGGTCGCCGCGCCGCGGGCAGGTGGTCGAACTTGGACTCGGGGGGGAAGTCGGTGTCGAGCTGTCGGCCGGCCTCGCGCGTCGCCCGCGCGATCATCTCCGGCAGGCGGTGATAGGCCTGCGGCCCCACCAGCACGTCGACCACCGGGGCGCGGCGCAGCATCTCCTGCCCCTCGGCCTGGGCGACACAGCCGGCGACCGTGACCAGCATCTGCCGGCCGGTGGCCTTGGCCTCCTCCTTCAGCACCCGCAGGCGGCCGAGCTCGGAATAGACCTTCTCGGCCGCCTTCTCGCGGATATGGCAGGTGTTGAGGATCACCATGTCGGCGCCCTCCGGCGTCGCCGCCGGGGCGTAGCCCAGCGGCGCCAGGAGCTCCGCCATGCGGGCGGAGTCATAGACGTTCATCTGGCAGCCGTAGGTCTTGATGTAGAGCTGCTTGGGCAAGGTCCTCACCGCGGGCGGCCGCGCGCGGGATGGCGGACGAAGGTCGTCCGCATCAAGCCCTCGAACCGGGAGCTGCTGAGCCCTGGCGCATGACCGTCATTCTACAGGGTTGCGGGGTGGCCAACAATCACGCGGGGATGACAGAGTCAAGGCGACCAGCCCAGCATCGCCCGCGCATCACGCCGCGCCGGCCTCGGCCACCGGGCGCAGCGGCGCCGCGGGCTCGGGCAGCGGCGGCAGCGAACGGCCGGTCAGCGCCTGGCTGACGCCGCGCCGGACCTGGGCCTGGCAGTACTCGGCCATGGCCTTGCGGCTGCCGAACTGCTCGAAGGTCACCGGCTTGTGGAACTCCACCACCACCGAGACCTTGCCGATGCCGAAGGCGCCCCAGATGTGGGTGAAGAGGTCCATGTCGCCGTACCAGGCGAAATAGGGCCTGAGGTAGCGGCCCATCGGCAGGCCGTCGAGCTTGGCATAGGCAACCGACACGGCCTGCACGGTCAGCGGCTTGCCGCGCGGCCGCTTCTCGGCCACCGAGAAGAGCGCCGACTTGAAGGGCAGGACGCGGTTGCCGTCGCTGGAGGTGCCCTCGGCGAAGAGCATCAGGCTCTCGCCGGCTTCCAGGCGCTTGCTCATCTCGTCGCGGGTCTCGGCCGTCTTGGGCGCGCGGCGCTCGACGAAGACCGAGCGCTGCAGCTTGGCCAGGAGGCCGAACAGAGGCCACTTGGCAATCTCCGCCTTGGCGACGAAGGAGCCGCGGATGATCGAGCCGATCACCTCGATGTCGAGGTAGGAGACGTGGTTGATGACATAGAGGGTCGGGTGCTCGCGCGACTGCCGGCCACGGCGCTCCACCCGGATGCCGGCGATGCGGCAGACCTGGCGGTGGTACCACATGGGAAAGGTTTCCCGCCACGGCAGGTGGAAGATCAGCGCCGAGCCCTGGATGACGATGGTCGAGCCGGTCAGCAGCAGATAGAGGAAGATCCGCCAGCAGGACCGCAAGCGCGAGACCATGGCTGCTCCGTCCGCCCCGCCGCTACTCGCGCGCCGACTCGCCGGCCAGGCGATAGTGGCGGTAGTACTTCTCGGTCACCCAGTCGGTCTTGACCACGATGGCGACGTCGGTGGTGCCGAAGTCCTTGTCGACCACCGCGCCGTCGCCGACGAAGCCGCCGAGGCGCAGGTAGCCGCGGATCAGCGGTGGCAGCAGGCGCTTGGCCTCGCGCAGGTTGATGTCCTCCACCGCAATCGAGTTCATCTCGACATAGCGGCTGTCGACAGCGCGCGGCCGCAACGCCGGCGGCGCGAGATGGTGGTGGTAGAGATAGGACAGCGGCAGGGCGAGCTGCTCGGGCGCCACCGACGGCAGGCTGGCGCAGCCGAACATGATGTCGATGTTGTAGTAGAACACGTACTCGGAGATGCCGCGCCACAGCAGCTGCATGGTCGAGCCGGTACGGAAGGCCGCGTCGACGCAGGAGCGGCCAAGCTCCATGATCTCGCCGGGATAGGCCATCAGCGCCGAAAGATCGTACTCGTCGGCCGAGTAGAACTGCCCGCGGCGCGCCGCCTGCTCGCGGCGCATCAGGCGGTAGCTGCCGACCACCGCCTCGGCGCCGGTCTTCTGGCGGTCGAAGACCAGCAGGTGGTCGCAGTACTCGTCGAAGGAATCCCACTCGCGCTGCTCCAGGCGCTGCTGCGCCGTGGGCGTTGCCGCCATCTCCTCGCAGAAGACGCGATAGCGCAGGCGCTGCGAGGCGCGCACCTCGTCGGCGCTTTCCGCCAGGCGGATATGCAGCGAGCCGGCGACCACGTCGACCGGTTTGCCGCGATTGGCTTCCATCAACACCATCGTGTCGCTCCTGCCGGCCGCGGCCGGACGTCGCCCCCCGTTGACAGACGTGACTTGCGGACGGGCGGTTGGTCCGCCCTGCCCCGCTTCGAGTGTAGCAGATATGGTGACGCCAGGGGCGAGAGGTAATACGCCGGACAGGGGCAAATCCTGCCCGCCGCGCTGGCGGTTGCGCCCCGCCCGGGACCGTGACCGGGCCGGCCGCCCCTAGACGTGCTCCTTGCCGGCCGCGGTCTCGACGCTCTTGTTCTTGTCGCTGGCAGCCTTGACGCCATAGAGCTCCATCTTGTGCCCGACCAGACGATAGCCCAGGCGCCGGGCGATCTCGTTCTGCAGGCGCTCGACCTCCGGATCGACGAACTCGATGACTTCGCCGCTGTTCACATCGATCAGGTGATCGTGGTGCTCCTCGGTCCGCTCCTCGTAGCGGGCGCGGCCATGCGCGCCGAAATCGTGCCGCTCCAGGATGCCCGCCTCCTCGAACAGCTTCACGGTGCGATAGACCGTGGCTATCGAGATCCGCGGATCGATTCTCACGGCGCGGCGATGAAGTTGTTCCACATCCGGATGATCCGATGACTGCGAGAGCACCCGAGCAATCACCCGGCGCTGCTCCGTCATCTTCAGCCCCTTGTCGAGGCAAAGTTTCTCGAGACGATCCGACATCCGCTCCTCGGTCGTGGCGTCGCCCCCGCAAGACCGCCCCGCGGAGCCGTTGCGGCAAGATAGTAACCGAATGGGCGTCGTTGACCTAATGCCAACGACGCCCAAAGCAACACAAACGTAATCGAGTCAATGAGACTTGTTCTCAGCCCCGCTTGCGCGGCTTCGTCCCGAGGCCGATCTGCTTCGCCAGCTTCGAACGCTGCTTGGCATAGTTCGGCGCGACCATCGGATAGTCGGCCGGCAGCCCCCAGCGGTCGCGATACTCTTCGGGGCTCATGTTGTACGCGGTCTTCAGATGCCGCTTCAGCATCTTCAGCTTCTTGCCGTCCTCCAGGCAGATGATGAAGTCGGGCGTGACCGACTTCTTGACCGGCACGGCGGGGGCCGGGCGCTCCGGCTCCTTCGGCTGAACCTGGCCGACGTTGGCCAGCGTCTGATAGACCTCGCGGATCAGACCGGGCAGGTCCTGCACCGGCACAGTGTTATGGGCAACATGGGCCGACACGATGCTGCTGGTAAGCTGCAGCAAATCCTTGTCGTTGCTTTCCGTGGTCATCAGCCGAATCCTCGCGAGACGCTCATTGTTCCGGGAGCTATACAGACCGTGCCCGTGAATTGCAATATGCAATACTTGCATTGCTTTGTCGTGCTCTTCCAATAACACTGTCACGCGAGCAAGGGTTGTTCAGGGCCAACCAAATCCAGCCGCATCAATAGAGCATCGGCCCCCCGGCGATAGTATTTTGGGCGACGGCCGACACAGCGCCAGCCGCTGGCGCGGTAAAGCGCCAGCGCCGCCGGGTTGTCCGCCCCCACTTCCAGGAAGCCGCGCGTCGCGCCGAGCGCCAGCGCCTGTGCCAGGCCGGTCCGCAGCAGCGTGGCCGCCAGCCCCCGGCGCCGCGCGGCCGGCGCGACCGCCAGGGTCAGCACCTCCACCTCGTCCGCCGCCAGTCGCAGCAGCAGGAACCCGGCCAAGGATCCGGCCTGCTCCGCGGCCAGCCCCCAGGTGCCCGGCGCGGCCAGCAGCGCGGCAAGCTGCTCGGCGCCCCAGGTCTCGTCGGCAAAGGCCGCGGCGTGGATGGCCGCCGCCGCGGGCAGGTCCGCCGGCGTGAGCGGACGCGGTGCCATCATGGCCGCGGCTGGGGCCGGCGCGGCTGCGTGGTGTCGGGCGCGCGCAGATAGAGTGGCCGCGGCGGGCGCCGGTCGGCCGGCGCCGGCAGCGCGGCGGCCAGCCTTGCCAGCACGGCGGCGTCGGCGGCGCCCTCGGCCGCGCTCCGCGCCAGGTCGAGGCCGGCGCCGCGCAGGACCGGCAGGGCCTGGTCGACGGCATCGCCGGCCAGCAGCAGGGGGCGTCGCGGCAGGGCGGCCGCCAGCGCATCCGTGGCGACGAGGGCGGGCTCCAGCGCGGCGGCGCCGGCGGGCCTGAGCTGGGCATAGACCTCTGCCCGCTTGGCGTCGAGCAGCAGCAACAGGTCGCGTCCGCCCAGCTCCTCGGCCGGTACGGCGGCGGCCACCACGTCGAAGGAGCCGACCCCCAGGATCGGCAGGTCCCAGGCCAGCGCCAGCCCCTCGGCGGCGGCGAGACCGATGCGCACGCCGGTGAAGCCGCCCGGCCCCAGGGTGACGGCGATGGCGCCGAGCGCGGCATAGCGCTCGCCGGCCTCGGCCATCACCGCCTCGACCAGCGGCAGCAGGCGCTCCGACTGGCCGCGCGCGCGGCGCTCGAAGCGGCTGGCCACCACGCCCGCGCCGGGCCGCCAGAGCGCGACGGAACAGGACTGCCCCGCGGCGTCCAGCGCCAGCAGCGGCCGCGTCCAGGTCGCCTGTTCGCTCATGCGCCGCGACGCCTCATGCGATTCGACAGGCCTCCTCGAATGCCAGGCGCGGATTGCGCGGATGCAGGCGCGCCGTCTCGCCATGGCCGATGTTGATCAGGAAGTTCGACTGGACGCGCCCGTCGGGGAAGAAGGCCGCGTCGACCTTGGCGTTGTCGAAGCCGGACATGGGACCGCAATCGAGGCCCAGCGCGCGCAGCGCCAGGATCAGGTAGGCGCCCTGCAGCGAGCCGTTGCGCAGCGCGGTGTCGCGCGCGTGCGGCTTGCCGGCGAACCAGTCACGCGCGCCGGGATCGTGGAACAGGCGCGGCAGCTCGTCGAAGAAGCGCGTGTCGTAGGCGACGATCGCGGTCGCCGGCGCCTTCATGGTCTTGTCGCGGTTGCCGCTGGAGAGTGCGGGCTTCAGCAGCTCCTTCGCAGCGGCCGACATGACGAAGACGACGCGCATCGGCTGGCAGTTGGCCGAGGTCGGCCCCATGCGCGCCAACTCGTAGGCCTGGCGCAGCAGGGCAGGATCCACCGGCCGGTCCTGCCAGTAGCTGTGCGTGCGCCCCTCTCGCCAGATCAGGTCGAGCGCGGTGTCGTCCAGCATGCCTCGGTGCCTCCCGTCGATGGACCGGGCGCAAGGTGGCAAGCGGCCGGCGGCCTGGCAAGGCCGCCGGCGGAAGGCGATGGCTGGGTCCCGCTAGCTGCCGGGATCGAAGTCCCCGGCGTCCTCGCGCATCTCTGCCAGGGTGCCGGTGGAGAGGCGCGCGCCCTCGAACTGGTCGAGGTCGTTGTGCCGGATCAGGCTGCGCAGATGCTGGGCATAGGTCTCCGCCTCGGCATAGCGGCCGAGGTAGCCGGCCAGCAGCGCGCCGTCGAGCGTCTTGCCCTCGGCCCTGAGCGCGGCCCGCTCCTCGCGCAGCTCGCGGAAGGCACGGTTGCTGTTCAGGTTCTGCATGTAGGCGCGGACCGACTGCATCAGGTCGGCGAAGGCGCGGGCACGATGACCCAGCGTCTGGCCGTCCTTGCGCGCCACCAGTCCCGGCACGTCCTGCCGCCAGGTGCGCTGGCCGAAGAGCGCGTTGCCCTCGCGCGCATAGCGCGAGGTGCCCCAGCCCGACTCCAGGATGGCCTGGGCCAGGGTCAGCGCCACCGGCAGGGCGTCGACCTTGAGCAGCAGCTCGTCGGCGTCCTCGGGGTCGGCGTCGTAGTAGTCGGCCAGGTCCAGCAGCCAGTCGTGCTCGCCGGCGGTCAGGGCCTCGCCGGCGGCGCGCTTGTCCAGCAGGCGGATCAGCTCGCGCCGGGCGGTGAGGATCTCCTCGTTCGCCATCAGCACCAGCGGCAGCATGGTGCCGATGAAGACCTGCTTGCGCTGATCGGCGCCGTCCAGCGCGCGCAGATCGCCCGGCAGCGCGGAGGTGTAGAGCCGCGGCACCGACTGGGTGCCCTCGAGCACCGCGTCGAGGTCGTAGTTCGCCGCCGCGAAACGCTCGAGCAGAGCCTCGCTTGTCGCTTCGTCGAGAAACTGGACCGCGACGACCGGAATCGCCGGCGCGGGCTGGTAGACGATGTCGGTCCGACTCGTCCTGGGTTCCGCCGTCGCGGTCGCCGGCAGCAGCGCAGCGAGGGCTAGGGCGGAGATACCGGTGGCAAGCATCAGGCACCGAAGGGCGCCGTTGATCCAGCCACATTGAAGAAACCCCGCTTGCGCGGCGGTGTTGAAGGATCGCCTCATGGCTCTGTCCCCTAACTCTGAATAGGTCCCAGGGGCGGGATGCGGATACCGTCTCTTGACGCTGTCCTTGCCCCTGCCATGAGAGCGTGGGGCCGGCGCCGGTCCTGACGGGTGCCGTCTTCAGGCGACGGCGCGCACCTCCACGACTTCCGGAATGTAGTGGCGCAACATGTTCTCGATGCCCATCTTCAGCGTCGCCGTCGAGGAGGGGCAGCCGGCGCAGGCACCCTGCATGTGCAGGTAGACCACGCCCCTCTCGAAGCCACGGAAGACGATATCCCCGCCGTCCTGCGCCACAGCCGGACGGACACGGGTATCCAGAAGCTCGCGGATCTGTTCGACCACGGCGCTGTCGGCCTGGTCGAAGCTGGCCGCCTCGGCCTGCTCCTGCAGCAGCACCGGGCGGCCGGCGGCGAAGTGCTCCATGATGATGCCGAGCAGTGCCGGCTTCAGCTGGAACCAATCGCTCGCGTCGGACTTGGTTATCGACACGAAGTCGCTGCCGAGGAAGACGCCCTCGACACCGTCGACCTGAAACAGACGCTCAGCCAGGGGCGAGCGCTCTGCCGTCGCGGCGTCGCGGAAATCGGCGGTACCAGTCGCCAGCACGGCGCGGCCCGGAAGGAACTTCAGGGTCGCCGGGTTCGGCGTGGATTCCGTTTGGATGAACATGGGCGGTACGGGGACCTCTCTCGGTGGCGCGTACATAGGTGTTCAGCGAACGGTGGGCAAGCAAATCCGTCCGGCGGCACCGCTTTTTTGAAGGTCTTTGTGGCAAGAAGTTGGCGGACTTGGCGAATCAGGAAATGGCGTCGACACCGCTGTCGTCGAGGTTGCCCGGCACGATGGTCAAGGGCACGCGCAGCCGATTGAGGAACTTGCCGGTCAGCGCCGCGACGAGTGGGCCGGGACCTGAGGCCTCGGTGTTGGCGCCGAGCACGAGGATGGAAATGCTTGGCTCTTCATGGATCAGCTTGAGCAGTTCATCGCGACGATTTCCCTCGCGCAAGTATACGATCGGCACGGCGCCCGACATCTCCTGCACCTGCGTGGCCAGCTTCTGCACCAGGATCTCGGCCTCGGTGCGCGCCTCCTCGCGCATCAGGTCGCCGACGCCCATGAAGTGGCGGTACTCGCTGGGCTCGATGACATGGAGCAACGCCACGCGACCGTCGGTGTGGCGGGCGCGGCGGCAGGCAAAGCGCAGCGCCACGCGCATCTCGGCGGTGTCGTCGACCACCACCAGGAAGACGCGGATCTGGTCGGGCGAAAGCGGAGCGGGGGCGTCTGCGGACATGGCGTCTGGCCTCCTAGCACGCGCTCAGTGGCGGCGGAAGAGCAGATGGGCGACCCAGCCCGCCACCAGGGCGATCACGATCGCGGCGACACCGTAGAGCGCGCCCTGCCGCTGGGCGAAGTTGTAGATGTCGGCCTCGAAGCCGACCTTGCTGACGACCAGCGGGATGGTCTGCGCCGCGACCGCGATGCCATTCTCGAAGACATAGGCATCGACCAGGTAGGTGCCGACCGGCACGTTGGTGGGCAGCGTAACCGAGGCGCGGAACAGCCGCTCGCCCAGCAGCGTCACGCGCCCGCCGGTATCGCGGTAGAGACCCAGCGCCTGGCGCGCGCGGATCAGCGCGCCGCTCCATTCCGCCAGCAGGTTGGCGGAGACCGGGCTCTGCGGCCTGAGGTCCAGCTCGGCGAGACCGAGCTGCAGGCGCCGCCGCTCGGACTCTTTGGCCACCTCCTCCAGCGGGCGCGAGGTGGCGACGGCGTAGAAGCTGGGCGCCTGCGGAAAGGTCAGCGCAGCGGAATTCAGCCAGACGCCCAGCACCGGGGCCTTGCGGTAGAGCTTGACCGGCCGGGCCGGGCCGCGCACCACGATCACCACGTCGCCCGGCTCGTCCAGCGCGCCGAACACCAGGATGTCGGTGCCGGCGAAGCCGGTGGTGATGGCGATGAGATGGTCCGAGACGTCGGCCACCAGTCCCTGCGCGCGCACCCCGGACGGCGCCGTCGCCAGCAGCAGGAGCAGGGCCAGCAGGCCGCCGCGCGTGGCCGGCGCCGCCCTCATCCCACCACCCCGATCACGTAGATGCTTTCGGGCGTGGCAAAGAGGTCGAACAGCAGCTTGATGCCGACGCCGAGCACCAGCAGCGCCAGCAGCAGGCGCAGCGAATCGCCCTGCAGCCTGGCGCCGACGCGGGTGCCGAACTGCGCGCCGACCACGCTGCCGACCAGCAGGGTCATGGCCAGCACCACGTCGACCGTCTGGTTCTGCGCCGACTGCAGGAAGGTGACGTTGGCGGCGACGAAGATGATCTGGAACAGCGAGGTGCCGACGACGACCGAGGTCGGCATGCCGAGCAGATAGATCATCGCCGGCACCAGCACGAAGCCGCCGCCCACGCCCATGATGGCCGAGAGCACGCCGACGCCGAAGCCCACCGCCACCGGCAGCAGGGCGGAGATGTAGAGCCGCGAGCGGCGGAAGCGCATCTTCAGCGGCAGGCCATGCACCCAGGAATGCTGGTGCAGCTTCTTGCGCGTCGGAATCTTGCGGCGGCGGCGCAGCAGCGTACGGCTGGATTCCAGCAGCATCAGGCTGCCGACGATACCCAGGGTCGCGACGTAGGTGAGCGAGATCACCAGCTCGATCTGGCCGAGGCCACGCAACAGCGAGAAGAGCGCGACGCCGACGGTGGAGCCGGCGAAGCCGCCGGCCAGCAGCACCAGCCCCATCTTGAAGTCGACGTTGCCGCGCGCCCAGTGCGCCAACACGCCGGAAACCGAAGTGGCGATGGTGGAGTTCGCCTGCGTCGCCACGGCGACCGCCGGCGGCACGCCGATGAAGAGCAGCAGCGGCGTCATGAGGAAGCCGCCGCCCACCCCGAACATGCCGGAGAGGAAGCCGATCAGCCCACCGATCCCCAGCAAGACGAAGACGTCGAGCGAGATCTCGGCTATCGGCAGATAGATCTGCATGGTCCCCGCGGTACGGAATCCGCAACCCGCGCCCCGGCCGACCGGCCGGGACGATGCCCTGGGCCCCCTCAAGCCCAGGGAGCACTCTAGGCGCCGCCGCCGCGTCGCGGCAACCGGCCAAAGTCCCGTGGGGCACCGTTTTTTGCCGCATCCTGCCGGTGCCGGCGGCTATAAGGCGGCGCATGGGCAAGATCGTCTGGCTGGCCTCCTATCCCCGTTCGGGCAATACCTGGACCCGCGCCGTGCTGCAGGCGCTGCTGGCCGGGCTGGCCGGCCAGCAGGCGGCCGCCGACCTCAAGGCGCTGCACCACTCGACCACCTGGGAGGCCCTGCCGGGCTGGTTCGAGGGCCTGCTGCGCCAGCCGCTGGAGCGCTCGACCAAGGTCGAGGTCGCCGCCGTCAGGATGCAGGCGCAGCAACGCTTCGCCGAGCGTGCGCCGGGCCTGGTCCCGGTCAAGACGCACCAGGCCTTCGCCCGCTCGCAGGGCTATCCGACCATCAACGCCAAGGTCACGGCGGCGGCGATCTATCTGGTGCGCAACCCGCTGGACCTGGTGCTCTCGACGGCGGCGCACCTGAACTACCCGCTGGAGCGCGCCATCGCCGAGCTGAACCGGGACGGCTACGAGACCTATAACCAGAAGGGCGGCGCCTACGAGCACTACGGCTCCTGGCGGCAGCATGTGACCTCCTGGACGGCGACGCCCAGCCCGCGCCTGCTGGTGCTGCGCTATGAGGACCTGCTGGCCGACCCGCTGGCCGGCTTCGGCCGCGTTGCGGCGCACCTGGGGTTGAAGCCGCCGGCGGACCTGCTGGCCCAGGCGGTGGAGAGCGCCAGCTTCCAGCGCCTGCAGGCGCAGGAGGCGGCCGAGGGCTTCGTCGAGCGCCCGGCCAGCGCCCGCGTCTTCTTCCGCGAGGGGCGCGCCGGCCAGTGGCGGGATGCCCTGTCCCCGGCCCAGGTCGAGGCGGTGGTGGCGCCGAACCGCGCCGTCATGGCGCGCTTCGGCTACCTGCCCGACACCCAGTCCTAGGGCCTGAGGAAGCCCACCACGTCGTAGACCTCGGCCAGGACCGGGGCGGCCAGCGCGCGGGCGCGGTCGCCGCCGTCCTTGAGCACCTGGTCGACGTAGCCGGGGTCGTCCATCAGGCGCTTCATCTCGGCGCCGATCGGCCCGAGCTTGGCCACCGCCAGGTCGGTCAGCGCCTGCTTGAAGCGCGAGAACTGGCTGCCGGCGAACTCGGCCACCACGGCCTTCAGCGGACGCCCGTCCAGCGCGGCGTAGATGCCGAGCAGGTTCCAGGCCTCCGGGCGCTCGGCCCGTGCCGCGTCCGGCACCTCGCCGCTCTCGTCCAGGACCTCGGCGCCGGGCAGCAGGTTGGGATTGGTGGTCGCCTTGCGGATCTTGGCGGCGATGGCGTCGGCGCCGTCGGTCATGACGATGCGGCTGGCGTCCGAGGGGTCGGACTTCGACATCTTCTTCGAGCCGTCGCGCAGCGACATGACGCGGGTGGCCGAGCCCAGGATCAGCGGCTGGATCTCGGGGAAGAACGCCACGCCGTAGTCGTGATTGAACTTCTGCGCGATGTCGCGCGCCAGCTCCAGGTGCTGCTTCTGGTCCTCGCCCACCGGCACGTGCGTCGCCTTGTAGGCCAGGATGTCGGCGGCCATGAGGTTGGGATAGACGTAGAGCCCGGTCGAGGCCTTCTCGCGGTCCTTGCCGGCCTTGTCCTTGAACTGCGTCATGCGGTTCAGCCAGCCGAGGCGGGCGACGCAGTTGAAGATCCAGGCCAGCTCGGCATGCGCCGCCACCTGGCTCTGGTTGAAGATGATCGCGCGCTTGGGATCGATGCCGGCGGCGAGATAGGCGGCCGTCACCTCGCGCGTCTGCGCCTTGAGCTGCTTCGGGTCCTGCCAGACCGTGATGGCGTGCAGGTCGACGACGCAGTAGAGGCAGTCGTACTGGTCCTGCAGCGGCACGAAGTTGCGGATCGCGCCGAGGTAGTTGCCGAGATGCAGGTTGCCGGTCGGCTGGACGCCGGAGAACACGCGGGCCATGGCAGGGCTTTCGTGGCTGGAAGGAACGGGCGCCGGGTTATCGCGGCTCCCCCCGGCAGCGTCAAGCAGGCGGGCGGCGGCCGTGGGTGATGTTCCAGGACAGCGTCACGCGCGGCCGCGTGCCCTGGTAGGGATGCACGAAGTGCACGGCGTCGGAGGGAAAGATCAGCATGGTTCCCGGCGGCATGGCGGGACCGATGGTGTTGGACAGGCGCCCCGGCTCCACCTGGCAGCAGAGCGCCCAGCGCGGCTCGGCGAAGCAGAAGCGGCCCGAGTTGGGGTCCGCCTCGTCGTCGCCGGGGTCCAGCATATAGACCACGCTCATGTCGGCGCGGGTGTGGCTGTGCGGCACGATGTAGTCGCCGGCGCGGTAGACGTTGGCCCAGCCCAGCTCGATCACGCCGTCCTCGCGCCGCGTCGCCGCGCGGTGGAAGGCCAGCGCCCGGGCGTTCATGAAGGGCCCCAGCCGATTGTCCCAGGATTCCGGGTGGTAGAGCTTGGTGCCGCCGAGGTGGCGGCCGTACTGCTGGCGGAAGGGCTCCTGCCCGGACAGCGCGACCAGCAGGCGGGCCAGCGCGGCGCCATAGGCCGCGTGGTCGGCGAAGTGTGTGGTCAGGAAGGACTTGGCCTGATCCGGCGCCGTCAGGCGCTGGCCGGCGGGCCAGGGGTCGGGAAGTTGCGTCTCGCTCATGCCGTGCGTTTCCTGCGCCGGAGCTGCCCCAGGTCGGCGCGCTTCACCGCCCCCAGCAGCCAGGCCGCGCCGAAATAGACCACCCCGCCCAGCAGCACCAGCAGCGCGAGGCCGAGGAAGCGGCCGAGGCTCGGCCCCTCCAGCCAGCCGGCGATGAGCTGCGCCCCGCCCCAGAGCGAGAGGCCCATGGCGATGGCGGCGGCGAGCTGGCGCGGCACCCGGGTCAGCAGCCGCGTGTCGGCCACCAGCAGGCCGCGCCGCCGCAGCTTCCAGGCCAGGAGGCCGCAGGTCACCCAGGCCGAGAGCGCGGTGGCGCTGGCAAGACCGAGGAAGCCGTAGCCGCGGTCGCGCAGCAGCAGGAAGAGCAGGATGGCGAGGCCGAGATTGCAGGCCACGCCGGTCAGCGCCGCCTTCAGCGGCGTCACCGTGTCCTCGCGGGCGAAGAAGGCCGGCTGCAGCACCTTGGTCAGCACAAAGGCCGGCAGGCCGGCGGCATAGGCGAAGAGCGCCAGGGCCGTGGCCACCGAATCCTCGCTGGTGTAGGCACCGCGCTCGAACAAGGCACGGGCGATCGGCAGCGGGATGGTCATCAGCGCCACGGTGGCCGGCAGGGTCAGCAGGGCGGCGTACTCCAGCCCGCGGTTCAGCCCCTCGCGCGCCGCCACCTCGCCGTCGCTCTGCAGGCGGCGCGTCAGTTCGGGCAGCAGCACGACCGAGAGCGCAATGCCGAACAGCGCCAGGGGAAGCTGATAGACGCGGTCGGCGTAGTAGAGGATCGAGGCCGCGCCCTCCTGCAGCGTGGCGATCATGGTGCCGACGAAGAGATTGAGCTGCATGGCGCCGGCGGCGATCAGGCCCGGCCCCATAAGGGTCAGCAGGCGCCGCACCGGCGGCGTCAGGCGGGGGCGCGGCAGGCGCGGCCGGATGCCGGCGCGGCGCGCCGCCAGCAGCAGCACCAGGAACTGGCCGAGGCCGGCCAGCGTGACGCTCCAGGACAGCACGCGCGGCGTGTCGCCGACCCAGGGCGCCACCACCAGGCCGCCGATCATCACCACGTTCAGCACGGTCGGCGCCGCCGCCGCCGCGGTGTAGCGCCTGAGCGAGTTCAGCATGCCGGCGAAGAGCGCCGTCAGGCACATGAAGACCAGATAGGGGAAGGTGACGCGCGCCAGCTCGACGGCGAGCGCGTACTGCGCCGGATCGTCGCCGAAGCCCGGCGCCAGCAGGTGCATCAGCCAGGGCATGGACGCCATGGCCAGCAGCGTCAGCGCCAGCGAGGCCACCAGCAGCACCGCCATGGCCTGCTCGGCGAAGAGCACGGCGGCGGCGAGGCCCGCGGCCTCCAGCCGGCGGGCGAAGAGCGGCACGAAGGAGGCATTGAAGGCACCCTCGGCCAGCAGCGCGCGGAACAGGTTGGGCAGGCGGAAGGCGACGAAGAAGGCGTCGGCCGAGGGCCCGGTGCCGAGCACGCGGGCGATCAGGATGTCGCGCAGGAATCCCAGCAGGCGGCTTCCCGCCGTCCAGCCGCCGACCGTCGCCATGGCCCGGAAAATCGCCATGGGCCGATTGCTCTAGAGGATTCGGGCAGGGGTGGGAAGGCGGCGCGGCGCTGCCGGGGCAGGCCGCGGCCGCCTGTCCCCCCACCCCGACCCCTCCCCCACGCCCTGCCCGAGGGGCTAGGGTGGCGGCGGGCGAGGGAACGCGGGAGAGAAGGATGAGCAACCAGGCCACGACCTTCGGCACGGCGGCCTATGGCGGGCCGGGCTGGTCGCCGCGCACGGCGAGCCACGCCGAGGAGATCGGCAGCCACTGGGCCGCCTGCGGCATCGAGAACGAGTGGGCGCCGCTCAAGGCCGTGCTGCTGCACCGGCCGGGGCCGGAGCTGGCGGTGGAGGACTTCAACGCCGCGCAGCTGCTGGAGCAGCCGAACTTCGCCCGCGCCGTGCAGCAGCACGACGCCCTGGCCACCACCTACCGCACCGCGGGGGTGACGGTTCACTACGTCGAGCCGGCGGTGTCGCCGGCCTCGCCCAACCAGATCTTCTGCGCCGACCTCTTCGCCATGACGCCGGAAGGGGCGATCCTGGCCCGCCCGGCCTCCACCGTGCGCGCCGGCGAGGAGCGCTGGGTCGCCCGGCGCCTCGCCGACCTGGGTGTGCCGATCCTGGCGACGCTGACCGGCCATGCGGTCTTCGAGGGCGCCGACCTGATCTGGCTGGACCGCCGGACCGCCGCGATCGCCCGCGGCCTTCGCACCAACGACGAAGCCATCGCCCAGATCGGCGCGATCCTGGCGCGGCTGGGCACCGAGCTGATTCCCTTCGACCTGCCCTTCGGCACCATGCACCTCATGGGCCTGATCCGGATTTTCGACCGCGACCTCGCCGTCGCCTGGCCGCGCCGCACGCCCTTCGCCCTGGTGCGGGCGCTGGAGGCGCGCGGCGCCAAGGTGCATTTCCTGCCCGAGGAGGCCTCGGCCAGCCAGAACACCGCCTTCAACTGCGTGACCCTGGGCCCCCGCAAGATCCTGATGGTCGCCGGCCATCCCGTAACCCAGCGCTTCTTCGAGGACCTGGGTGTCACGGTCCAGGCACAGCCAGCCGACGAGCTGGCCAAGGCCGCGGGGGCGATCGGGTGTCTGTCGGGGATCGTGGCAAGGGGCCGGGTGTGAGCCCGATCAGCCCTCTCCCTGCGGGCGAGGGCTGTTCACAGCGCCTTCGACAGCAGCCGGCGCTCGTGTTCCTGGTAGCCGCTGGTGGCGTAGAGGTGGGCGGCGCGCGGATTGTGCAGCTCGGCCTCCAGGCAGAGGCGGAGGCCGCCGAGCTTCCTGACCTCGTCCTCGATCAGTGCCAGGCAGATGCGGCCGAGGCCGCGGCCGCGCCAGGCTTCCTCCAGGAAGAATTCGTCGAGGAAGAAGTCGAGGCCGCCGACCTCGATCGAGAAGCCGAAGGAGGCCGAGACGTAGCCGATGCGCCGGCCCGCCAGGGTGATGAAGAAGCAGCGCGCGAAGGGCGTGCCGTCGCAGAGCTGCCGCAGGGCGGCAAGGATCGGCGCTTCCTTCCAGTCGTGCCGGTCGTAGGCGTAGTAGGCCCGCACGAAGGCGGCGAGGGCCGCGAGGTCGGCCGGGCCGACGGGCAGGAGCGCCGGGCGCTCGCTGGATTCATTCGTCATCAGGGATGGCTCCGAAGCAAGGGGCAGGGCGCGCGGACAGGCGGCGCGGCGAAGCGAGAGACAATCCTGCGGGGCTACGGACGGTAGAGCATGGCCGTCTTGTCGCGCGGCCCGCGGCGCGGCGTCAAGCCACGGCGCCGTCGGTGCGCCGCGAGGCGACCTTGGCCAGCGGCCCGAGGTTCAGCCAGGCGCCAAGGGCGCGCCGCGCCGGCTGCCCGCCGTGCGCCTGCAGCCGCCCGCTGTCGAGCGCGCGCGACAGCGCGAGGTCGCCGCGCACCAGGTAGATGAGGTCGGGCAACGTCGCCGCCAGGTAGAGCGCGACCTCGAAGCCGGGATCCTTGAGGCAGAGCTCGCAGCCGTCGGCGCGGTTGACGAACCACCAGTGCCGCTTCGCCGCCGGCTGGTCCGTCACCTCGAGCTGCACCACCGTCTGGCCGGGGCCGAGGGCGGCCGGCGCCACCCCGCGCTCCAGCGACCAGATCAGCAGGCCGAGGTCGATCTCCTCCGCCGCGAGCTGCCGGCGCGTCCAGCGCTGGCCCCAGACGGCGAGGCCCTGCACCAGGGGCAGGAACTCCCGCCCCGCCTCGGTCAGGTGATAGGTGAAGCCGCGGCCGGCGGCGGCCGGGCGGCGGCGCACCACGCCTTCGGCCGCCAGTTGGCGCAGACGGCGCGAGAGCAGTGTCGGCGACAGCAGCGGCACGCCGCGCCGCAGCTCGGAGAAGCGCGTGGCGCCGGCGCCGAGGTCGCGCAGGATCAGCGCCGTCCAGCGCTCGCAGAAGAGCTCGGCCGCCTTGGCGACCGGGCAGAACTGGCCATAGCCGCGCATGGTGCCTGGCAGCCTAGCGCGCCGGGCACGCCAGGCGAACTACACATTCTGCACTGGCCGCGCGCGCGCCTGGCGCGGAAGGCTCGCCCACGACGATGCCACGCGAGAAGAGGAGCCGAGCCATGCCAGCCGACGCCGGCCTTCAGGGCCAGGTGAACCGCGACGCCGCCGCGATCTACGACGGCTTCTTCGTCCCCGCGCTGTTTCAGGAATGGGCGCCGCGCCTCTGCGACGCTGCCCGTCTGGCGCCGGGCCAGCGCGTCCTCGACCTGGCCTGCGGCAGCGGCGTGCTGGCGCGCGCCGCCGCCGAACGGGTCGGCGAAGCCGGCAGCGTCACCGGGCTGGACCGCAATCCCGGGATGCTGGCGATGGCGCGGCGCCGCGCGCCGGGCCTCGACTGGCAGGAGGGGCGCGCCGAGGCCTTGCCCTTCGCCGACGCGGCCTTCGACGCCGTGGTCAGCCAGTTCGGGCTGATGTTCTTCGACGATCCCGCCGCCGCGCTCAGCGAGGCCTGGCGCGTGCTGCGGCCGGGCGGGCGCCTCGCCGTCGCGGTCTGGGCCGACCTCGGCGAGACGCCCGGCTACAGCGCCATGACCGCGTTGCTGGCCCGCCTCTTCGGCCCGGCCATCGCCAGCGAGCTGCGCGCGCCCTACGCGCTGGGCGACCCCGCGGCGCTGCGGCGCCTCTTCGCGGCGGCCGGCATCGCCGCCAGGGTGAGCCTTCGCGAGGGCGAGGCACGCTTCCCCTCGCTGCGCGACTGGGTGACGACGGATATCAAGGGCTGGACCCTGGCGGACCGCCTGGACGAGACGCAGTTCCAGGCGCTGCTGGCGGCGGCGCCGGCGGCGCTGGCCGCCTTCGTGCGCGCCGACGGCAGCGTCGCCTTCCGCCATCCGGCGCTGCTGGCGACGGCGGAGAAGCCCGCATGACGTCGCCGGGGGTCAGGCCGCCTTGCCGCGCGCCGGCTTCTCGTCCGGCGGCTCGATGGCCTCGATCAGGCGCTTCCTGATGCGCTCCAGCTTGGCCTTGTCGGTGATCTTCGCGCCCAGCACGCCCTGGACGTAGAAGGTGTCGACCGCGCGCTCGCCGAAGGTGGTGACCAGCGCGTTGTGGATGATCAGGCCCTGCCTGGTCAGCGCGAAGGTGATGTCGTGCAGCAGGCCGGGGCGGTCGCGCGCGTTGACCTCGATCACCGTGTCGGTGCGGCTGGCGTTGTTGTCGATCAGCACGCGCGGCGCCACGGTGAAGACCGCCAGGCGCGAGGGGATGGCGGGCCGGCGCTCCTTCAGTTCGATCCAGGGCTTGAAGTTGCCGCGCAGCGTGCGCTCCACCAGGCTCGCCAGCTTGGCCAGGCGATCCGGGCGCTCGAAGGCGCCGCCCTGCTGGCGGTCGCGGATGTAGAAGGAATCCAGCGCCATGCCGTTGGCCAGGGTGAAGATCTTGGCGCCCTCGATCTCCGCCCCCGCCACCGCCAGCGCGCCTGCGATGCGGCTGAACAGGCCGGGATGGTCGGGCGTATAGATCGTGATCTCGGTGACGCCGCGATAGCGGTCCGAGCGGCTGTCGATGGTGAGGCTCTGTCCGTTCGCCTCGGCCTCGCGGACCAGGCGGGCGTGGCGGGCGTGGGTCTCGGCCTCGTGGCTCAGCCAATAGGAGGGATAGCCGCGCGCGACATGGGTGAGGAACTCGGCCTCGCTCCAGGTCGGCAGCAGGACGCGCAGGGCCTGCTGCGCCGCCTTGACCCGCTTCTCGCGCCCCTCGGTCACCAGGCCGCCGGACAGCACCTCCTCGGTGCGCCAGTAGAGGTCGCGCAGCAGCGCCGCCTTCCAGGGCGTCCAGGTGCCGGGACCGACGGCGCGGATGTCGGCGACGGTGAGCACCAGCAGCAGGCGGAGGCGCTCCATCGACTGCACCTTGTCGGCGAAGCCGCGGATCGTCTCGGCCGCGTCGAGGTCGCGCTTGAAGGCCGTGTCGCTCATGTCCAGGTGGTGCAGCACCAGCCAGGAGACGGTCTCGGTCTCCTCCTCGGAAAGGCCGAGGCGCGGGCAGATCTTCTGCGCGATCTCGGCCCCCACGACGCTGTGGTCGCGCGGCCGGCCCTTGGCGATGTCGTGCAGCAGCACGGCGACGTAGAGCACGCGGCGCGACAGCACCTTGTGCACCACGTCGGTGGCGATCGGCGCCTCGGTGGCGAGCTGGCCCTGCTCGATCTTCCACAGGATGCCGAGGGCGAAGATGGTGTGCTCGTCCACCGTGTAGTGGTGGTACATGTTGAACTGCATCTGGCTGACCACCCGGCCGAACTCGGGGATGAAGCGGCCGAACACGCCGGCTTCGCTGAGGCGACGCAGCGTGGTCTCCGGCCCCTTGGGGCTGGTCAGCATTTCCAGGAACAGGCGGTTGGCCTCCGCGTCCTCGCGCAGCGCGGCGTTCACCAGGCGACGCTTCTGCGTGATCCAGCGCAGCGCGTCGGGGTGGATGTCGAGGTCGTTCTTCTGCGCCACGTGGAAGATGCGCAGCATGTCGACCGGGTGCTCGGCGAAGTGCTCCGGCCCGACGACGGTGAGGCGCGAGCCCTGCACGCGGAAGCCCTCGATCTTCCGCCGCCGCTCGATCGCCGGCAGGCGGAAGCGGGCGCGGCGGGCATACTGCGCCTCGAGCTGGGCGCAGAAGATGCGGGTCAGGTCGCCGACGTCCTTGGCCACCAGGAAGTAGTGCTTCATGAAGCGCTCGACCGCCTCGGTGCCGGCGTGGGCGGTGTAGCCCATCTTCGGCGCGATCTCCTTCTGCAGGTCGAAGGTCAGGCGCTCCTCGGCCCGCCCGGCAGTCCAGTGCAGGTTGCAGCGCAGGGTCCAGAGGAAGGACTCGGCCTTGGCGAAGCGGCGGGCCTCCTCGCGGGTGAAGACCTCCTTGTCGACCAGTTCGTCCATGGTCTCGACGTTGAAGACGTACTTGGCGATCCAGAACAGCGTGTGCAGGTCACGCAGGCCCCCCTTGCCCTCCTTGATGTTCGGCTCCAGCGAATAGCGCGAGCCGCCGTGCCGGGCGTGGCGCTCGTCGCGTTCGGCCAGCTTGGCCTCGACGAACTTGGCCTGGCTGGCGCCCTGTGCCTCGGCGCGGTAGCGCTGCCTGAGTTCGCCATAGAGCGCCTGGTCGCCCCAGACGGGGCGCGCTTCGAGCAGGTTGGTGCGGATGGTGTGATCGGCGCGCGCCTGGCGCAGGCATTCGTCGACCGAGCGCGTGGCGTGGCCGACCTTGTAGCCGAGGTCCCAGAGGAAATAGAGGATCGATTCGACCACCTGCTCCGATCGCGGCGTCATCTTGTAGGGCAGCAGGAACAGCAGATCGATGTCGGAGAAGGGCGCCAGCTCGCCGCGCCCGTAGCCGCCGACGGCGACCAGCGACAGGCGCTCGCCGGCCGAGGGATTGCCCAGGGGATAGAGGTCCCGGGCCGCGTGGTCATAGAGCACCCGGATGATCTGGTCGGCCAGGAAGGCCAGGTTCCTCGCGGTCTCCGGCCCGCCGGCGCCGGCCTCGAAGCGCTGGCGGATCTCCTGCTGGCCGGCCTGGCGCGCGTCCTTCAGCAGGGCCAGGATCGCTGGACGCGCCGCCTCGGTCCGCGGCGCGGCGGCCAGCGCATCCCGCACCGCCTGGTCCAGGCGGGCGCGGTCGACGATGGCGCGGCGGCCACGGCCTTCCTCGCGCGGCGCGGGCTCGCGCGGCTCCTCGGCGGCCTGACGGGGGGCGGTATCCATCAGGCGTGAAGATCGGCCTTCCGGCCCGGGGAGGCAAGGCCACGCCGGATAGGACAAGAAGCCGGCACAGCTTCGGCTTGCCGCCCGCGCCCGGCGGGTGATACAGGGGCCGCGTCCGCCAGCCCGGCAGGAACGCAAGGAAGGACGAGGCATGACCCAGCCCCAGAGCCCAGCGCCCCGGCGCGCCAATAACATCGCGCTGATCGCCGGCGTCGTGCTGCTGCTGGTGGCGATCGCCGCCGGTGTCTATTTCGCCTTCTTCGCCGGCCCCTCGGCGCCCGAGATGACGCAGGTCGGCGAGCAGCCGCTGGTCGGCGACGCGGCCGCGGCGCCGAGCGATCTCGCCGCCTATCTCGACCGCACCCTGACGGCGGAGCAGAAGTCGCTGCTGACCTACCGGGTGGAGGGCAACCGCATGCTGGACGTGGTGGCGAAGTCGCCGGACGGCAGCGAGGGCTTCACCGCCAAGGAGATCGAGTTCAAAGCGCTGGACACCGCGCACGGCGAGCCGTGGTTCATCGACGCCCGGGTCAAGGGCATGGAGATCACCCTGCCGGCCGACCGCCTGCCGGCCGGCGTCGGGCCGGTGAAGGGCTCGATGGTCTATTCCTACAGCTACGACGAGACGGCACATACGCTCGAGGTTCCGGCCATTCGCCTCGACCTGGAGGGCCTGGCCACCATCGGCCTCGCCGCCAGCTTCACCGACGTCACGCTGTTCAGCGGCGACCCGGAGGCGGCGCTGAACGGCCTGGCCGGCGGCAAGATCAAGGCGCTGACCTTCCAGCTCAAGGACCAGGCCCTGCTGAAGGCCATGCTGGAGGAGACGGCCAAGAGCCAGGGCACCGACCTCGCCACCATGAAGACCCAGGGCATCGCCATGCTGGCGATCCTGGAAACCCAGGTCTCGGGCTCGATCGAGAAGCAGGCCCTCGCCGCGGCGCGCACCATCCTGAACAAGGAGGGCGCGGTCACCCTGACCGTCACCGCCAATCCGGCCGAGCCCTTCCCCTTCGCCCAGTTCATGATGATCGGCCAGAGCAGCGGCGGCCTGCCGGACCTCTCGGCGCTGGAGCCGCTGAACCTGACCATCATCGCGGAATAGCCTTGCGCGCCGCCGGCCTGCTGGGCGGTCTCGCCGCGGCGCTGCTGCTGGCCGCCTGCGCCGAACCGGCGCCACGGCGCAACCCGGTGATGAGCGGCGCGGCCTTCGTGCTGGACGAGGGCCGGCGCGTCGAGGCCGAGGTGCACGACGTGCCGCCGGGCGCTCAGCTGCTGGCCATCGTGCTGGTGGCGCCGGACGGGGGCGAGACGCCGTCCGGCGCCTTCGCCGAGACGCGCGGCGAGCGCGGTCCCGGCTATGGACCGACGGGCCAGGGCGTCAGCATCAGCGGCGGGTCGAGCTCGGGCATTTCCACGGGCGTGACGCTGGGCGTCAACTCCAGCGGCGGCGGCGCCAGCATCGCCTCGGACAGCGTGAGCACGAGCATCGCCGTGCCTGATCCGGCGAAGCTGCTGGCCGATCGACGGGCCTATCGCGTCGAGCTGCGCTGGATCGAGGTTGGCGGCACGCCGCGCGTGCTGCCGCTGCCTTGGCGCTAGGGCGGCTTCGCTTCTGATTGAAGCGAACCGCTCCAGCTATCTATTGATTTCACGCATTTTCTTGACGCGATCCGGCGCCCACTTCGCTCGAAAATGCTGTCGCGGCCGGTGCGCCGGGTGTCAGCTGGGCCGCGTGGCGCTCTGCACCTGGCCAAGGCAGCGCGTGGCATCGGACTTGTCGCCGTTGACCGTGTTGCGCGCCTCGACATAGGCGACGCGATGCGTCGGCCCGTCGGGATAGAGGAAGACGTCGACCACGCAGGAGCCGCCGTCGTATTGCCAGATCTGCGCCTGCGCTTCCTTGCGTACCCGCTTCGGCTCGCCCAGCGCGCCCATCAGGCCGACCGTGTCACGGCCCATCAACTCGTCGGCGCGCACCGCCGGCCGGTTGCTGAGCGAAGCCTGGCCGCCGGTGGTCTGGCAGGCGCCGAGAAGCAGCAGCCCGAGCAACGGCGGGAGCACGCGAAACAGGACGCTGGGCATCGCGCGTACCTTCAGCTGGGAGCGTACGGCCAGGGACCCGACATCCGCGGCTCGCGCTCGTAGGGCGCCGTTCCCGGCTTCCAGGGCCGGGTTACGACGGTACGCTAGTTGAAGGTCAGCCGCGCTCCGCCGTCAAGGTGGAGCCCTCGGGCGCGTCCTCCGCCATTTCGGTCAGCTCCAGCGGCTGGAGCACCGGGGCCGAGCGCAGCGGCTCGGGGCGCAGCGGCTCGCTCTGGGCCAGGGTGAAGCGCGGCGCCGCTTGCGGCGCCGGCGGCGGCGCGACGACGGCCGTGGCTTCGGCCGGCCGGCTGTCGCTCGCCGGCTCCAGGGTCTCAATCTGGCCGGCCAGCTTGCCGCCGGGCTCGATGTGCAGATCGAGGTAGCGCACCTTGCCCAGCACGCGGCCGGTGGCGCGGATGATCAGGCGGCCCCGCACGGTGAGATCGCCCTCGACCAGGCCCTTGACCTCGCAGGTCTCGACCTCGGCCGTGCCGTCGAACGAGCCCTGCTCGGCGATCTCCAGCGTCTGGCACTCCTCGAGCGAGGCCTCGACATGGCCCTCGATGACCAGCTTCGCACAGCCCTTCAGCACGCCGGTTATGGCGATGCCGCGCCCGACGGTCAGCTTGCGCTGGTCCTGGACCTGCGGCTGGTTGGTCATGGGCCGCTGATCGACGCGGCGCGCCAGCGGCTGCAGGAAATCGGCGGGACGGCGCGGCGCCTCGCTGGCGGTCGGCGTCAGCGTGGCCATCGGCGGACGCATGCTCATGAAACCTGGACCCCCTCCAGTCCGGCGGCCAGCCGGCGACGTCCTGGCGACAGGCGCCGCGGGCCGCACACTAGGTCCGGAGGCACCGTGCCAGCGTCGCTGCCCGCAAGGTCGGGCAGGACCGGATTCCGGCCGGCAGCGCCAGGTCGCCGGTTGCGGAATCCACGAAGGTGGTACCCCCCTGGAACGGACAGCCGGCCGTTTGCCCCAGGCCGTCACCCGTCCACTTTGAAATCCTACCCGGAAAGACACTGAAAATCAAAGGCCTTGCTGACGGAGTTATGGTCGATACCCGTTTAACGGGTGCTTCGGCCCCGCGACGCAGGGCCGCCCTGCTGCACTGCGGGAGAGACTGGACTGTGGAACGCCGCTGACTATACTCCCGCGCGCGACGCGACCCCTGGCAACCCCGCTCAGCGACAACGCGATCTGCCTCTTGAAGGAGCATCCATGACGGCGCTGTCGACCGACGTGGCCGGCATCGGCAATGCCATTGTCGATGTCCTGGCCAAGGCCGACGAAGCCTTCCTGGTGAAGGAGGGCCTGGCCAAGGGCGCCATGACGCTGATCGACGGCGCACGCGCCGAGCAGCTCTATGCCGCGATGGGCCCGGCGCGCGAGGTCTCCGGCGGCTCGGCAGCCAACACGCTGGTCGGCGTGGCGCAGCTCGGCGGCAAGGCCGCCTTCATCGGCAAGGTACGCAACGACCAGCTCGGCGGCATCTTCCGCCACGACATCCGCGCCGCGGGCGTCGCCTTCGACACGCCGCCCACCACCGGCGGCGCGCCCACCGCGCGCTGCCTGATCCTGGTGACGCCGGACGCGCAGCGGACCATGAACACCTATCTCGGCGCCTGCGTCGAGCTGGGGCCCGAGGATGTCGAGCCCGCCGTCATCCAGGCGGCCAAGGTGACCTACCTCGAGGGCTATCTCTTCGACCGGCCGGAGGCCAAGGCGGCCTTCGTCAAGGCGGCCGAACTGGCGCACGCCGCCGGCCGCAAGGTGGCGCTGTCGCTCAGCGACCCCTTCTGCGTCGAGCGCCACGGCGCGGAGTTCCGCGCGCTGGTCGAGGGCCACGTCGACCTGCTCTTCGCCAACCTGGCCGAGGCGCGGGCGCTGACCGGCGCCGACGGCGCGGCCGGCGCCGCCGCCGCGCTGGAAGGCAAGTGCGAGGCGCTGGCCATCACCATGAGCGAGCAGGGCGCGCTTGTGCAGGGCGGCGGCGAGCGCCACATGATACCGGCATCTCCCGTCGACACGCTCGTCGATACCACCGGGGCCGGCGACCTCTTCGCCGCCGGCTTCCTCGCGGGCTATACCCGCGGCAAGTCCCTGGCCGACTGCGGCCGCCTCGGCGCGCTCGCCGCCGCCGAAGTCATCTCCCACTACGGCGCGCGTCCGGAGGCCGACCTGAAGGCCCTGGCGGCGCGCCATCTCGGAACCGGATTCCTCGCATGACCACGACCCGCCAGCAGCTCCGCAACATCGCCATCATCGCCCACGTCGACCACGGCAAGACCACGCTGGTCGACGAGATGCTGAAGCAGTCCGGCGCCTTCCGCGCCAACCAGAAGGTCGCCGAGCGCGTCATGGACTCCAACGACCTGGAGCGCGAGCGCGGCATCACCATCCTGGCCAAGTGCACCTCGGTGCAGATCGGCGACAATCGCATCAACATCGTCGACACCCCGGGCCACGCCGACTTCGGCGGCGAGGTGGAGCGCATCCTCTCGATGGTCGACGGCGCGCTGCTGCTGGTCGACGCCTCGGAAGGGCCGATGCCGCAGACCAAGTTCGTGCTGGCCAAGGCGCTGCGCCGGGGCCTCAGGCCCATCGTCGTGATCAACAAGGTCGACAAGCCCGATCAGCGCGCGCTGGAGGTGCAGACCGAGGTCTTCGACCTCTTCGCGCTGCTGGGCGCCGACGACGCGCAGCTCGACTTCCCGACGCTCTTCGCCTCGGCCAAGCAGGGCTGGGCGGACGAGACGCTGGACGGGCCGCGCCAGGACATGAGCGCGCTGTTCCAGCGCATCATCGCCCATGTCGAGGCGCCCGAGGCGGTGGACGAAGGCCCCTTCGCCATGCTCGCCACCACGCTGGAATCCGATCCCTACATCGGCCGCGTGCTGACCGGACGCATCGCCACCGGCGTCGCCAAGGTCAATATGCCGGTAAAGGCGCTGAGCCCCGACGGCACGGTGATCGAGACCGCGCGCCTGACCAAGCTGCTGGCCTTCCGCGGCATCGACCGCGTGCCGGTGGCCGAGGCCTTCGCCGGCGACATCGTCGCGGTGGCGGGCCTCACCGAGCCGACGGTGGCCGACACGCTCTGCGATCCGCTGGTCGAGCAGCCGCTGACGGCGCAGCCGGTGGACCCGCCGACCCTGGCCATGACCTTCGGCATCAACACCTCGCCGCTGGCCGGCCGCGACGGCGACAAGGTGCAGAGCCGCGTCATCCGCAACCGCCTGATGAAGGAGGCGGAGGGGAACGTCGCCATCCGCATCACCGAGACCGCCGACCGCGATGCCTTCGAGGTGGCGGGCCGTGGCGAACTGCAGCTCGGCGTCTTGATCGAGACCATGCGGCGCGAGGGATTCGAGCTCTCCATCAGCCGCCCGCGCGTGCTCTTCAAGACCGACGAGAAGGGCCAGCGCCTGGAGCCGATCGAGGAGGTCGTCATCGACGTCGACGAGGGCTTCAGCGGCGTGGTGGTCGACAAGCTGTCGCAGCGCAAGGCCGAACTGAACGAGATGCGCCCCTCGGGCGGCGGCAAGCAGCGCCTGGTCTTCCTGGCGCCCTCGCGCGGGCTCATCGGCTATCACGGCGAGTTCCTGACCGACACGCGCGGCACCGGCGTGATGAACCGCCTGTTCCACAGCTACGCGCCCTACAAGGGCCCGATCCCGGGCCGCCGCCAGGGCGTGCTGATCGCCAACGGCCAGGGCAACGCCGTGGCCTATGCCCTCTGGTACCTGGAGGAGCGCGGCGCGCTCTTCATCAATCCGGGCGCCGAGGTCTACGAGGGCATGATCATCGGCGAGCACAGCCGGGACAACGACCTGGAGGTCAACCCGCTGAAGGCCAAGCAGCTTACCAACATCCGCACTACCTCGAAGGACGAGGCGGTGCGCCTGACCCCGCCCCGGCAGATGAGCCTGGAGCAGGCGCTGGCCTATATCGAGGACGACGAGCTGGTCGAGGTGACGCCGAAGACCATCCGCCTGCGCAAGCGCCTGCTCGATCCCAACGCCCGCAAGCGCGAGAGCCGGCAGAAGGAAGCGGTCTAGGATCTAGCCCTTCGCCGCCTTGTCGGCCTTGAGCCAGCGGAAGAGCTCCTCCATCCGCGCGGCCACCAGGGCCTTGCCGTCGCGCTCCCGCCAGTCATAGACGCCGCGGCCGTTCGCCAGACCGTTGGCGCCGTCCTCTACCAGCTTGCGCACCGCGTCGGCCGGCAGGGGATCGCGGTCGAGGTGCGGCATCAGCGAGGCGCCGAAGTGATACATGGTGTAGAGGCCGCCGACGTCGGCTGATTCCAGCGGGCCGGTGATGCCGATGCGCCGGCCGAAGGAGTTGCGCACCACCGTATCGATCGCCTCGGCGCTGGCGGCGCCGGAGGCCCAGAGCGCCCAGGCCTCGCGCAGCATGGCGAACTGCAGGCGGTTGCCGATGAAGCCCGGGATCTCGCGGTCGATCACCGCCGGCGCCTTGCCGGCCTGGCGCACCGCGTCGCAGACCCAGGCGGTGACCGCCGGATCGGTCTCCGGCCCGGCGCAGATCTCGACCAGCGGCAAGAGCTGCGGCGGATACCAGAAGTGCGTGGCGATCACCCGCTGGCGATGCCGGACCTCGTCGACCAGGGCGCTGGCCGGCTGGCCGCTGGAGGAGCCAAGCACCGCCGGGGGCGGGCAGAGGCGATCGAGCTGGCCGAAGATCTTGCGCTTCAGCGCCAGGTCCTCGGTCACGGCCTCGATCACGAACTGGGCGCCGGCGGCATCCTCCAGCCGTACCGTGGTTTCGACGCGGGCCAGGATGCGCGGCACCTCGGCGGCCTCGACCAGGCCATGGCCGACGAACTGAGCCAGGCTTTCGCCGATACGGTCCTTGGCCCGGTCGAGCGAAGCCGGGTCGCGGCCGATCAGCGTCACCCGCTTGCCCGCGGCGGCGAAGACCTGGGCGACGCCGTGGCCGATGATGCCGTTGCCGATGACGGCGACGCGCTGCAGTGCCGGCAAGTTCATTCCGCCCCTCCCCATGCCGCGCGCGCCTTGCCGTTTGACCGGCGGCCCGCCGGGACGGCAGGCTGTCGCGCCGGACCAGCATGGGGGAGTCCGCACGCGATGCACAACCTTCGCCGCCTTGCGCTGCTCCTGGCCTGCTGCCTGCTGCTGCAGCCGGCCCACGCCGACCTGCTGCAGAAGCCCGACCTGGAAGAGCCGGGCGCGTGGACCCTGCGCCTCACTTTTCCCGAGGGCGCCGGTCCCTTCCCCGTGGTGGTCTTCTTTCCCGGCTGCGCCGGCTGGGGCGCCTGGGAACGGCACTCGGCCCAACGCCACGCCGAGGTGCTGAAGGGCCTGGGCTGGGGCGTCGCCGCGCTCGACGTCCTGGGGCCGCGCGGCATCCTGTCGATCTGCAGCAATGGCGGCCTGCTGGAAGGCTTGCGTGACGACGCGGCGCTGGCGGCGACGGAGGCGGCCCAGGCGCTGGCCGCCGACCCGGCCGTCGATCCCGCCCGCATCGTCTTCATGGGGCAGTCCTTCGGCGGCTCGGTGGCGCTCGACCTCGCCTCGCCGCAGCGGCGCAAGCTGGCCAAGGCGCCCCGCGTCTTCGCCGGGGTCATCCCCTACTACCCCTATTGCTACGACCGCTACGGCATGGGCACGCAGGCCGACTTCGACACGCCGGTGCTGGTGCTGGGCGGCGCGCTCGACCGCTGGACCCCGGTCAGCCGCTGCGCGACCCTGGCCGAGGCGCAGGCCGCGCGCGAGAACGCCAGCCCCTTCACGGTGGAGATCTTCCCCGGCGCCTATCACTCCTTCGACCTGGACCTCATGCCGCGCTACGAGATCCAGGGCAGCGAGGGAGTCGAGGTGGTGCAGGGCAATCCCGAGGCCGCAGCCGCCAGCCGCCAGCGCTACGCCGCCTGGCTGGGAACGCTGGCGCCTTACCTGCCCTAGGGGCGCCGCCGCCGCCGTCATCGCACCTGTGCCGGGCTATGCATTGTCTGCCAATAGTTGGCATGCAAACTAATCCCCCATGGCACCCCCCACCCTGCGCAGCGGCTTCGGCCCGCTGCTATCCCTGACCGCGCGGCAGTGGCGCCGCGCGGTCGACCGCCGCCTGCAGCCCTATGGCCTGACCGAGGCGACCTGGCTGCCGCTGCTGCGGCTGTCGCGCGCCGAGATGCCGATGCGGCAGAAGGACCTGGCCGCTTCGCTCGGCCTCGACGGCTCCTCCGTCGTCCGCCTGCTGGATAACCTTGAGCAGGCCGGCCTGGTCGAGCGGCGCGAGGAAGCGGGCGACCGCCGCGCCAAGACCATCCACCTGACGCGGAGCGGCGAGGCCACGGTGGAGAAGGTGGAGCGCGTCTCGCGCGAGGTGCGCGCCCGCCTGCTGGACGAGATCGCCGACCGCGACCTGGCGACCGCGACGCGGGTGCTGCAGCGCATCGCCGCCGTGCTGGACAGCCTGGACGAGGCCTACGCGTGAGCAGCCCCGATCTTGCCTTGCCGGCCACGGCACCGGCGCCGGCGCGCGTGCCGCTGTGGCTGCCGGCGCTCTTCACGCTGGCCGGCACCATGGCCATGCACATCTTCGTGCCGGCCCTGCCGCGCGCCGCGGCCGAGCTCTTTGCCACCCCGGGCGAGATGCAGCTCACCGTCAGCCTCTACCTGCTGGGCATGGCGGTGGGGCAGCTGGTCTATGGCCCGCTGTCCGACCGCTACGGCCGGCGGCCGGTGCTGATGGGCGGCCTGGTGCTCTATACCCTGGCCGGCCTCGGCGCGGCGCTGGCGCCCTCGGCCGGCTCGCTGATCGCCGCGCGCCTGCTGCAGGCGCTGGGCGGCTGTGCCGGCCTGGTGCTGGGCCGCGCCATCGTGCGCGATTCCACCGAGGGAAGCGAGGCGGCGCGCCGCATGGCGCTGATGAACCTCCTGATCACCATCGGGCCGGGCCTGGCGCCGATCGTCGGCGCCTTCATGAACGCGCACCTGGGCTGGCGCTCGATCCTCTTCCTGCTGTCGGGCGTCGGCGTGGTGACCTTCCTCTTCGCCTGGCGCCTGCTGCCGGAGACCGGGCCGCGGCAGGTGGTGAACCGCGCCGTGCTGGCGCGCAACTACGTCGCGCTGCTGCGCTCGCCGGCTTTCCTCGGCCTGGCGCTCGGCGGCTCCTGCGCCACCACGGCGATGTACGCCTTCGTCGCCGCCGCGCCCTTCATCTTCACCACCCAGCTCGGCCGACCGGCGACCGAAGTGGGCTTCTACCTCTGCACCCTGGTCTCCGGCGTCTGGATCGGCTCGATCCTGGCGCGCCACCTGCTGGGGCGCGGCCGCATCGCCAACCACCGCCTGATGCTCTGGGCCAACTTCACGAGCTTCCTGGGCGCCCTGGCTTTCCTGGCCGGCGCGCTCTTCGCCCTCAGCGTGCCGCTGGTGGTGGCCGCGACCTTCGTCTTCGCCACCGGCGCCGGCATCGCCTCGCCGCTGGCGCTGACCATGGCGGTCAGCCTGAACCCCAAGGTGATCGGCTCGGCCTCGGGCCTCTACGGCTTCAGCCAGATGGCGGTGGGCGGCATCTGCACCGCGCTGGTGGGCCTGGGCCACGACCCGGCGCTGGCCACCGCGCTGGTGCTGTCGGGCGCCGGCCTCACCGCGCAGCTCTCGCTGCGCGCGGCGCTGCGCCGGGTGGGCCGCGTCTAGCCGGCGGTCCTGAGAAGGTAATAGCGCCCCGGCTTCACCCCCGGCGGCAGCGGCAGGGGCGCGGTGCCGGGGATCGCGAGCTGCTGGTCGGACAGCACCAGGCCGCCGGGCGCCAGGGCCGGCCCCAGGGTGCGGCCGAGGAAGGCGGCGATCTTCGCGTTCATCGCCTGGTCGCCGGAGCCGATGTCGCTGTGCACCAGGCAGACCTGGCCCTTGAAGCGCCCCACCGCGGCCGGCAGGGTCAGATCGATGTCGCCCTCGTAGAGGTTGGCCGCTGCGGGAACGCAGTCGGGATGCGCCGCCACCTTGCGCTCGAAGACATAGATCGCGCGCCCCGGCAGGCGGGAGCGCAGGTGGTCGTAGGTCCGCCCGTTGCCGAGCCCCAGTTCGAAGATCACGCCGGGGCGGTCCTTGACCGCGTCGCAGGCGAAGTCGAGGCAGGCGCGCTGCGCCTCCAGGCGGCGGATGAAGGAGTCGAGGCGGCTCATGGGTCGGCCCCCGGCCGGTCGGCGGACTAGTGACGCTGGGCGCGGGCGGCGGTCAGCTGCTGGGTGGTCTGCTCCAGGCGGTGCGCCAGGGTGCGCATCACCTCCATGCCGATGTCGGGGAAGTCGCGCATCAGCCGCAGGAAGACCTCCTTGGTGATCTTCAGCGTGGTCAGCGCGCCCTTGGCCCGGATCGTCGCGGTGCGCGGCACGTCGCAGAGGATGGCGATCTCGCCGACGATCTGGTTGCGGTCGAGCTGCGCGACCACCAGTTCGCCGCCGCCACTCTTGTCCACCACCACCTCGGCGCCGCCGTCGATCAGGATGTAGGCCGCGTCGCCGGCATCGCCCTGGCGGAACAGCGCCTGGCCCGGCTTGAAGGTCAGCCGCTGGCTGGCGAAGGCAAGCAGCTTCAGCTTCGCCGGATCGATGTTGGCGAAGAGTGGCACCCGCCGGAGGATGTCGACTTCCTGGTCCAGGCTCATCTAGTCGGCTCCCGTTCTCGCAAATGATTTTAACCCGCGGCGACCAGCCGGGCCAGGGGCGATCCTTCGGCCGTCAATTCCTTGAAGGTGCCTTCCGCGACCTTGCGGCCGCGGTCAAGCACGGCGACCTGGTCGAAGTTCTCGGCCGCGGCGGCCCGCGACAGGCACCAGAAGACGCCGCGCCCCTTGCGCGCCTTCAGGATGGCGTTGATCAGGCGGATGTGCGTGGCGCCGTCCAGCACCGCCAGCGCGTCGTTCACGATCAAGAGGTCGGCATCCTTCAGGCAGGCGCGCGCCATGGCCAGCTTCTGCCGCTGCACCGACGAGAGACGCTTGCCGGCGATGCCGACATTGAAGTCGAGGCCCACAGCCAGCACGCGGCCCTTGAGGTCGAGCTCGTCCAACACCTCGGCGGTCAGGCGGCCGATGACGCTCTCGCTCTGCGCCTGGCCATAGACCATGCGGCCGAACAGGATGTTGTCCTGGATCGAGGCGGCGGCGTTGTAGCGCTCGGGATCGTAGGGCTCGATGCCCTTGATGCGTCCCTCGGCCAGCGCCTGGGCCAGGGCGGCGCGGACCTTGAGCAGCCGCTCCTCCATGGCCGGGTCCAGCAGGCCCAGGCGGTGCCGCGCCTCGGTGTAGCCGAAGGTCAGCTTCAGCAGCCGCACGCGCTCGGTCTCGGGCAGGGACTCGACGCCGCCCTTGTCGGCGCGCGACACCAGGGCCTTGAAGTCCGGCAGGTCGTCGGCGTCGATGAAGGAGAACTGCTCGAAGAAGGGGTGGCCCGGCGGCAGGTCGGCGAAGATCTCGATCATGGTCTTGGCGATCTGCAGGCCCATGCGGGCCAGATCCGCCTCCAGCCCCTGCTCGCGCAGGATCTCTTGGATCACCGGCTGCTCGGCCAGGGCGCCGGTCTGGTACTCCGCCTCGGTCGGCGTGCCGAACAGGATGTTCTCGGCCAGCGTGGCGTGCGGGTTGTAGGCGGCGGGGTCGAAGCGCGCCACCAGGTCGTCCTCGCCGCCCGCCTGCAGGCGCTCGAAGAAGCGGGCGCGGGCGCGCAGCAGGCCGGCCGCCGTGACCGGGTCCTTGTCCGGGTTCAGCGTGCCGAAAAGGCCGAAGCGATAGACGTCGTCCTCCAGCTCGACCAGGCGCAGCACCTCGAGCAGCACGGCCAGCTCGTCCTCAGGGCCGTCGCCCTTGATCACGCTGCGGTCGATCCAGTCGTACTCGACCGGCAGGATCGGGTTGTTGGCGCGTCGGGATTCGTTCTCCTCGATCTCGCGCCGCGCATGCTCGCGCTTGTCCTCGTGCGGCTCGCGATAGGGCGCATGGCGCAGGCCGTAGAGCAGGTTCTCGCGCACCGAGAGCGGGAAGTGATAGGCCTCGGGCCCAACATAGGCCATGCGCCGGCCGGTCACGTGCTCGGGCAGGCGGTCGAGGTCCTGGCCGGCGACGCGGATCGAGCCGCCGCTCGGCCGCTCCAGCGCGGCGACGATGAGGGCCAGGCGCTCCTTGCCGCTGGCGCTGTCGCCGACCACGGCGAGGCGGCGGTCGAGCGGCAGGGTGAGGCTGAAGTTGTCGAGCCGGCGCGCGCCGTCGTCCTCCACCACGGTCACGCCGGCCAGTTCCAGCGCGCCCTTCAGCGGCGGTACCGGCTCCAGCATCACCGCCTGCTTCTCCGGCGGCATGATCTCGCCCGGCTCGAACTGCTCGATCACCTGGGTGTACTTGATCTGCACGTCCAGGCGCTGCTGGTCCCAGTCGATCAGCTCCTTGATCGGACCCGGCAGGTCCTTGTAGGCGGCGATCACCGCCACCAGCGCACCGATGTCGAGGTCGCCGTTCAGCGCCAGCAGGCCGCCCAGCACATAGAAGATGAAGGGCGTGAGCTGGCTCATGAAGTTGTTGAGGAACTTCACGAAGAACTTGCGCTGATAGATCTCGAAGCGGATGTGGAAGATGCGCCCCAGCCGGTTGACCAGGTCGGCGCGCTCCCAGTTCGAGGTGTCGTTGGCGTGGATCTCGACCGCGCCGTCCATCACCTCGGCGATGCGGCCGGCAAGCTGGCGGGCGGTGATCTGCCGCTGCTTGCCGAGCGAGAGGATGCGGCGCCTGAGGCGGGGGATGATCCAGGCCTGCGCCAGCACGATGCCGATCGCCACCAGGCCGAGCCACAGCGACTGCACCATGATGAAGATCATCGCGGTCAGCGCCTGGCCGCCGAGGAAGACCGGGGTGATGAAGGCATCGCCGATGAAGCCGCCCAGCGGCTCCACCTCGTCCTTGATCATGGTGGCGACCTCGGCCTGCTTCATCTTGCGCAGGTGCGAGAGCGGGAAGCGCAGCACACGGTCGGCCAGCTCGTAGCGCAGGCGGCGCAGCATGCGCTCGCCCAGGCGCCCCTTCTGCGTGTTGATCACCAGCTTGAAGACGCCGTTGACCACCACCAGCAGCAGGAAGATCAGCGACAGCGAGATCAGCAGCTCGGCCTGCTCCATCTGGAAGCCGTCGAAGACGCGGATCGGCTTGTCGGCGAACCAGGAGCCGAAAGGCAGGTCGAAGGCCAGGAAGGCCTGGGTCGAGCCCGGCCCGTTGAAGCCGGCCCCCTGGATGCCGCGGTTGACGATCGCCTTCGGCAGGTCGAGCGAGAGGAAGTAGAACAGCATCGACAGCACGACCAGCGTGAGGATGCCGATCTGCTCGGCCCGGCTGTGCCGCCAGATGTATTTGAAAAGGTTGGCTTCCATGGACCCGTCCGCCCCGCCCCGACAGCACTGTAGCGCACCGGTGTGTGGCTGGGTCAAGCGAGGCGCCCGCCTTTGCCTTCCGCGTGCAACGGGCTTTGTGGCATAGTGCCGCCCGCCTGGACGGGGACGGGACCCGCCGGGCGCGCGTATCAGGGGATGCAGCACGCAGCCCCAGGGTGGGGAATTCCTTCCGGCAGCCGGGGGGCACTGGCGGTGATCCGACGCAAAGGCAAGCGAGTCCTCATCTACAGCCACGACTCCTTCGGCCTCGGCCACCTGCGCCGCTGCCGCGAGATCGCGCACACCCTGGTCGAGGAGGAAGGCGACCTTTCGGTCCTGATCCTCTCCGGCTCGCCGATCATCGGCTCCTTCGACTTCCGCGCGCGCGTCGACTTCGTGCGCATCCCTGGCGTCATCAAGCTGCGCAACGGCGAGTACACCTCGCTGAAACTGCTGATGAACATCGAGGAGACGCTGGCGCTGCGCGCCTCGATCATCGAGCACACGGCCAAGATCTTCGATCCCGACCTCTTCCTGGTGGACAAGGAGCCGCTGGGTCTGCGCGGCGAGGTCGAGGGCACGCTGGCCATGCTGCGCCAGCGCGGCGTGCCCTGCGTGCTGGGCCTGCGCGACGTGATGGACGACCCCGAGCTGCTGGAGCACGAGTGGGAGCGCAAGCAGGTCGTCCCGGCGCTCAGCAACTACTACGACGACATCTGGATCTATGGCCTGCCGCAGGTCTGCGACCCGCTGGCCGGCATCGAGCTGCCGCCCTCGGTGCGCAAGAAGATGACCTATACCGGCTACCTCAGGCGACACCTGCCCAAGACGCAGTCGACCCTGGTGCTGGAGAAGATCGAGGCGCCCTACGTGCTGGTCACGGTCGGCGGCGGCGGCGACGGCGAGGAGATCATCGACTGGGTGCTGCGCGCCTATGAGAGCGACGCCGCGCTGCCGCACCCGGCGCTGCTGGTGCTGGGCCCCTTCATGGCCAGCGAGCGGCAGTCGGAGTTCCTGCTGCGCGCCGCCCGCCTGAAGAACGTCGAGGCCATCACCTTCGACGCCCGCCTGGAGAGCCTGCTGGACCGCGCCATCGGCGTGGTCTGCATGGGCGGCTACAACACCTTCTGCGAGGTGCTGTCCTTCGACAAGCGCGCGGTGATCGTGCCGCGCACCCGGCCGCGCATGGAACAGTTCCTGCGCGCCAGCCGGGCGCAGGAACTGGGCCTGGTCACCATGCTGGCCGACGACGAGCAGCGCGACGCGCACGACATGGCAACTGCCCTGCGCCAGCTGCCGCAGCAGAGCCTGCCCTCGTCGGTGGTGGTGCCCGGCCTGCTGGACGGCCGGCGCAACGTCGTGCGCCTGACCCGGAAGTGGCTGGCCGCCGGCGCCCGCCGCGCCCCGCAGAACGCGATGCAGAGCGAGATCGACCAGCGCCGCCGCACTCTGGCCAAGCCAGGGGAGTAGCCGCGCCGCCGCCGGCGCGTATTGTCCCGACAATCCGCCGGCCTGCGGCTTGACGCTCTTCGCCGCGGCTCTCTAGGGTCCGGGGCATGCCGCAGCCGCCTGTTTCCCCCGCCGCCGGCCCGCGCCAGCCGCCGATCGCCGTGCTGCTGAAGGGCTATCCGCGGCTGTCCGAGACCTTCATCGCGCAGGAACTGCTGGCGCTGGAACGGCTCGGCCTCACGCTGCGGCTCTATTCCCTGCGGCGGCCGACCGACAAGGCGGTCCACCCGGTGCACCGCGAGATCAAGGCGCCGGTCGACTATCTGCCGGAGTACCTGCACGAGGCACCGCTGACGGTGCTCAAGGCCTGGTGGCGCGGCCGGCGCCTGCCGGGCTATCGCGCGGCGCGCGCCGCCTTCCTCAAGGACCTCCGCCGCGACCGCACCCGCAACCGTGTGCGCCGCTTCGGCCAGGCGCTGGTGCTGGCGCAGCGCCTGCCGGCCGAGGCGCGGCTGATCCATGCCCACTTCCTGCACACCCCGGCCTCGGTCGCGCGCTACGCGGCGATCCTGACCGGACGGCGCTGGAGCTGCTCGGCCCACGCCAAGGACATCTGGACCCTGCCCGACTGGGAAGCGCGCGAGAAGCTGGGCGAACTGGCCTGGATCGTCACCTGCACGGCGACCGGGGCCGAGCGGCTGAAGGCGTTGGCGCCGGCGCCGGAGAAGGTGGCGCTGGTCTATCACGGCCTCGACCTGGCGCGCTTTCCCTCGCCCGGGGCCCGGCGGGCGCAGCGCGACGGCCGCGACCCGGCGGCGCCGGTCATCATCCTCTCGGTCGGCCGCGCCGTGCCGAAGAAGGGTTATGACGACCTGCTGCCGGCGCTGGCGGCGCTGCCGGCCGAGCTCAACTGGCGCTTCGTCCATGTCGGCGGCGGCGAACTGAAGGAAGCGCTGCGGCATCAGGCCGAGGCCCTGGGCCTCGCGGCCCGCATCGACTGGAAGGGCGCGCTGCCGCAGGACCAGGTGCTGGCGCTCATTCGTCAGGCCGACCTCTTCGTACTGGCCAGCAAGGTCGCCGCCGACGGCGACCGCGACGGCCTGCCCAACGTGCTGATGGAGGCGCAGAGCCAGGGCCTGGCCTGCCTGGCGACGCGCCTGCCGGCGATCGAGGAGCTGATCGTCGACGGTCAGACCGGCGTCCTGGCGCCGCCGGGCGACCCCGCCGCGCTGACCGCCGCGCTGGCACGCCTGATCGCCGAGCCGGCGCTGCGCCAGCGTCTGGGCGCCGCCGGCGAAGCGCGGGTGCGCGGTGCCTTCGATGCCCGGCGCACCATCGGCGCCATTGCCGAGCGGCTGGGCGCCGCGGCGGCGTGGAACGGTGCCACGGCCAAGGCGGTTTCCTGACCATGCGCGTCGCCTTCTATGCCCCGATGAAGTCGCCCGACCATCCGGCCCCGTCGGGCGACCGCACCGTCGCCCGCCTGCTGCGCCGGGCGCTGCGCGAGGGCGGCCACGAAGTCGAACTGGCCAGCCGCTTCCGCAGCTGGATCAAGGCGCCGGACGAGGCGCGCCAGCGCCGCCTCGAAGCCGTCGGACGCAAGCTCGCGGCCCGGCTGATCCGGCGCTACCGCGCCCGGCCCGAAGGCGAGCGGCCGCGGGTCTGGTTCACCTATCACCTCTATTACAAGGCGCCGGACTTCATCGGCCCGCACGTCGCGCGCGCCCTCGGCATTCCCTACCTGGTGGCCGAGGCCTCGCTCTCGGCCAAGCGGGCGGAGGGACCCTGGGCCTTTGGCCACCAGCGCGCGGCCGAGGCCATGGCGGCCGCGCACAGCATCATCACGCTCAATCCCGACGACGTCGCCGGCCTGGACCCGGCCTGGCGGCAGCGGCGTCTGGCGCCCTTCCTCGACACCGCGCCCTTTCGTGCCGCCGGCGCCGCGCGGGCAGAGCACCGCGCGCACTGGGCCGAGCGGGCAGAGGCCGATCCGCGGCAGCCCTGGCTGGTCGGCCTCGCCATGATGCGACCTGGCGACAAGCTGGAATCCTATCGCCTGCTGGCCAAGGCGCTGCGCGGCCTGCCGGACCTGCCCTGGCAGCTCCTGGTCGCCGGCGACGGGCCGGCGCGCGGCGAGGTGGAGCAGGCCTTCCAGGCCTTCTCCAGCGGCGCCTCGAAGCGCATCCGCTTCCTCGGCGAGGTGAAGCCCGAGGCCGTGCCAGGGCTGCTGGCGGCCGCCGACCTCTGCGTCTGGCCGGCGATCGGCGAGGCCTGGGGCATGGCGCTGATGGAGGCGCAGGCGGCCGCCACGCCGGTGGTGGCGGGCAAGCGGCCGGGCGTCGCCGCCATCGTGCGCGACGGGCGCAGCGGTATCCTGACCAAGCTGGGCGACGCCGCCACCTTCGCCGCCGCCATCCGCGCCCTGCTGACCGCGCCGGCGCTGCGCCGCCAGATGTCGCTGGCCGCCGCCGAGGACATGGAGCGCGAGCACAGCCTGACCGCGGCGTCGGAGCGCCTGACCCATCTGCTGAACGAAGCGGTCGGCCTATGAAGGCCGGGTCATGAGCCGCCTGCTGGCGCTGCGCCATGCCGCGACGGCGTGGAACGAGGTCGGCCGCTATCAGGGGCGCAGCGACCAGCCGCTGAGCGCGGCCGGGCGCGCCGCCGCCGCCGCCTGGCACCTGCCGGCCTTCGCCCGGGACTGGCCGGTCGCCGCCTCGCCGCTGGCACGCGCCCGCGAGACGGCGGCGGCGATGGGGCTGGCGGCGACGCCGGAGCCGGCGCTGATTGAGATGGACTGGGGCCGCTGGGAGGGACGCACGCTGGAGGAGATCGCGGTGGAGGAGGGGGTCGGCCTGGCGGCCAACGAAGCGCGGGGACTGGACTTCCAGCCACCGGGCGGCGAGAGCCCGCGGCAGGTCATGGCGCGGTTGCGGCCCTGGCTCGCCGGCCTGGCCGGGGACCAGGTGGCGGTCGCTCACAAGGGCGTGCTGCGCGCGCTGCTGGCCCTCGCCACCGGCTGGAACTTCCTCGGCAAGCCGCCGGTGAAGCTGGCGGCCGGCCGGGCGCTGCTCTTCAGCCTCGACGCCGCCGGCCGGCCCAGCCTGATCCTGCCGACGCTCAGCCTGACGGAGCCTGCGACGTGAGCCGGCGCGTGCTCTTCTACGTCCAGCACCTGCTGGGCATCGGCCACCTGCGGCGCGCCGCGCGCATCGCCAAGGCGGCGAGCGCCGCCGGCCTGGAGGTCGACTTCGTCTCCGGCGGCCTGCCGCATCCCGGCCTCGACATCGGCGGCGCGCGGCTGGTGCAGCTGACGCCCGCGCTGCGCACCGTCGACGAGAACTTCAGCCACCTGGTCACCGCGGCGGGCGAGCGCTACGACCCCGAGGACGCCGCCGAGCGGCGCGACCAGCTGCTGGACCTGCTGCGCGACACCCGGCCGGCCGTGGTGCTGACCGAGATGTTCCCCTTCGGCCGGCGGCAGATGCGCGGCGAACTGCTGCCGCTGCTGGAGGCGGCGAAGGCCGCGCCCTGGCGACCGCGCGTGGCCGCCTCGGTGCGCGACATCCTGACCACGCTGAAGCAGCCGGGGAAGGCCGACTGGATCCTGGCGACGGCGCGGCGCTACTACGACGCGGTCCTGGTGCATGGCGATCCCTCGCTGGTGCCCTTCGAGCGCACCTTTCCCCAGGCAGCGGCGCTGGCCGACCTGATCCGCTACACCGGCTACGTCGTCGGCAGCATGCCGCCGGCTTCGGCCCGGCACGATGGCGAGGTACTGGTGTCCACCGGCGGCGGCGCGGTGGCCGAGCCGCTGGTCGCCGCCGCGCTGGAGGCCCGGGCGCTCTCGCCCCTGGCCACGGTGCCCTGGCGCGTGCTGATCGGCGACAACCTGCCGGAGGCGCGATTCGCCGTGCTGGCCGCCGCGGCGCCGCCTGGCGTGACGGTGGAGCGCTCGCGGCCCGACTTCCTGGCGCTGCTGGCGGCCGCCCGCCTGTCGATCAGCCAGGCCGGCTACAACACCACGCTGGAGGTGCTGGCCGCCGGCACGCCCGCCGTGGTGGTGCCCTTCGCCGCCGGCAGCGAGACCGAGCAGACCCTGCGCGCCCGCCTGCTGGAGGAGCGCCGTCGCCTGGTGGTGGTGGAGGAAACGGGCCTGACGCCGGCGAGCCTGGCCGCCGGCATCGCCCGCGCCCTGGCCTTGCCGCCGCCGCCGCCGCTGCCGCTGCGCCTGGACGGCGCGGCCGAGACGGCGCGCCAGCTGCTGGCCCTCGCCGCGGCGAGCGGTGGCGGCTAGGATCGGCCGACATGCTGGAATTCCGCTACCCCTCGCGCGCGCTGGTCGGCGACTGGCTGCGCACCATCTGCGGCCTGGTCATCGGCCTGGGCGTCCTGCTCTTCACCCCGCCGGTGCTCTGGCGGCTGGTGGTGTTCGGCGGCATCGCCGTGCTGTTCGGCTATTTCGGCTGGCGGACGCTGGAGCGCCAGCTGCAGCGTGTCTTCCTGTCCGACGAGGGCGTGGCGGTGAAGGACTGGCGCGGCCGCGTGCTGCCCTGGTCCAGCCTCAGCGGCCTGCGCCTGCGCTTCTACGGCACCCGCCGGCAGCATCGCCGCCTGCACGAGGGCGAGGACACGACCGGCGGCTTCCTGGAGCTGCGCCTGGCCTTCGCCGGCAGCAGACTGGTGCTGGATTCGGCCCTGCCGGGCTTTGCCCTGGTGGCTTGGCGGGCCACCCAGGCGGCGCGCGCATGCCATGTGAAGCTGGACCCGGTGACGGCAGGTAACCTTTTGACCTTAGGGGTCGATCCGGATCAAGATACCGCTCCGCCGGAGTACGCCGCTGAATGGGCCGAAGCGCAGGGACCGCGGATGGGCGTTGCCGGGGAGTGACGTGCGTCGTGCATTGGGGTGTGTCGGGCATCGCCACGGGAGGCGGTGTCGGCGCTTGGGCGAGGGGGTAGGGCGGGACCGTGGCGGATCTGTTGTCGGTCGAGGACCTGAAGGTCGCCTTCGACCTGCCGGAAGGACGGCTTGAGGCCGTTCGTGGCGTCTCCTTTCGCGTTCGCCCCGGCGGCACGGTGGCGCTGGTCGGCGAGTCCGGCTCCGGCAAATCGGTGGTCAGCCAGGCGATCATGGGCATCCTGCCGCGCACCGCGCGGATCGAATCGGGGCGCATCGCCTTTGCCGACCCGGCGGCCGGCGGCCAGGTCATCGACCTGGCGCAGCTCAGTCCGACGAGCGAGGCCTATCGCGCGATCCGCGGCGGGCGCATCTCCATCATCTTCCAGGAGCCCATGACCTCGCTGTCGCCGGTGCACACCGTCGGCAACCAGGTGATCGAGGCGCTGGAGCTGCACCGCAAGGCCAGCCCCGGCGAGGCGCGCCGCATCGCCGCCGAGATGCTGGGGCACGTCGGCTTCCCCGACCCCGAGCGGGCGCTCAAGACCTATCCCTTCGAGCTGTCGGGGGGCCTGCGCCAGCGCGCGATGATCGCCATGGCGCTGGTCTGCCGCCCGGCGCTGCTGGTGGCGGACGAGCCGACCACGGCGCTCGACGTCACCATCCAGGCACAGATCCTGAAGCTGCTGCGCGACCTGCAGCAGGAACTCGGCATGGCGCTGCTGCTGATCACGCACGACCTGGGCGTGGTCGCCAACATGGCCGAGGAAGTGGTGGTGATGTACCACGGCGAGGTGATGGAGCGCGGCACGGTCAGCGACATCTTCGCCCGGCCCGAGCATCCCTACCTCAAGGCCCTGCTGCATGCCGTGCCGCGCTTCTCCATGGCGCCGGGCGAGCGCCTGACGCCGCTGCGCGAGATCCAGCACACGCCGGGCAGCCATCTGATGCGTGCGCGCGAGGGCGGCGAGAAGATCGACGAGTCCAAGGTGCCGCTGCTGGAAGTCCAGGGCATCCACAAGCACTACAAGCTGAAGCAGGGCGGCCTCTTCGCCGGCGGCAAGCGCGAGGTGATGGCGGTCGACGACGTCTCCTTCAAGGTGATGCGCGGCGAGACCCTGGGCCTGGTCGGCGAATCGGGCTGCGGCAAGACCACGCTGTCCAAGATCATCATGCGCGCGCTGACGCCCGACCACGGGCGCATCGGCTTCAACAGCCGGGGCCAGCGCATCGACGTGCTGGGGCTGAAGGGACAGGATCTGGTCGAGTTCCGGCCGCGCCTGCAGTTCATCTTCCAGGATCCCTATTCCTCGCTGAACCCGCGCATGACGGTCGGCGACCTGATCCGCGAGCCGCTGGACATCCACAAGGTCGGCACCCCGGCCGAGCGCCAGGCACTGGTCGACGAGCTGCTGGCGGTGGTCGGCCTCAGGCCCTTCCATGCCAAGCGCTACCCGCACTCCTTCTCCGGCGGCCAGCGCCAGCGCATCGGCATCGCCCGCGCCCTGGCGCTGAAGCCCGAGCTGGTGATCTGCGACGAGCCGGTCTCCGCGCTCGACGTCTCGATCCAGGCGCAGATCCTGAACCTGCTGAAGGATCTGCAGAAGGAGCTGGGCCTTACCTATCTTTTCATCAGCCACAACCTGGCGGTGGTGCACTACATCGCCGACCGCATCATGGTCATGTGCAAGGGCCGCATCGTCGAGATGGCCCCGACGGCCGCGCTGTTCCGCAATCCGGTGCACCCCTATACCAAGGCGCTGCTGGCGGCGGTGCCCGAGCCGCGGCTGGAGGACAAACTGGACCTGGCCGCGCTGATGGCCGGGCGGGCCAGCGACCCGGCGCTCTGGCAGGAGCCCTTCACCATCTCCGAAGGCCGCAAGCCGCAGCTGATCGAGGTGGAACCCGACCACTTCGTGCGCGCCCTGCCCGGCCAGCTGGCCGCGGCCTAGGAGCGAGACATGCTCAGCTACCTGATCCGCCGCATCCTGATCATGGTGCCGACCCTCGTCGTCACCTCCTTCATCATCTTCGCCATCATCCAGGCGCCGCCCGGCGACTACCTGGAGACCTACATCGCCGAGCTGCAGAGCCGCGGCGAGGCGGTCGACCAGGCGCGTATCGACCTGCTGCGCAGCGAGTACGGCCTCGACAGGCCCTTCGTCGAGCAGTACGCGGTCTGGGCCTGGAAGCTGATCCAGGGCGACATGGGCTACTCCTTCGAGTACCAGGCGCCGGTGACCGAGGTGGTGGGCGACCGCCTGTGGCTCACCTTCATCATCTCGCTCGCCACCATCCTCTTCACCTGGATCGTCGCCTTCCCGATCGGTGTCTATACCGCCGTCCGGCAGTACTCGATCGGCGACTACGTGGCGACGACGATCGGCTTCCTCGGCCTCGCGGTGCCGAACTTCCTGCTGGCGCTGATCATGATGCACTTCCTGAACATCTGGTTCGACGTCGAGATCGGCGGCCTGATGGACAGCGCCTACGTCGACCAGCCCTGGACCGGGGAAAAGATCTTCTCGGTGCTGACCCACATGATCGTGCCGGTGATCGTCATCGGCACGGCGGGCACCGCCTCGATGATCCGCCGCCTGCGCGCCAACCTGCTGGACGAGCTGTCGAAGCAGTACGTGGTGACCGGGCGCGCCAAGGGCCTGTCGCCGCTGAAGCTGCTGATCAAGTACCCGCTGCGCATCTCGCTCAACCCCTTCATCGCCGACATCGGCAGCTACCTGCCCTCGCTGGTCTCCTCGGCGGCGGTGGTGTCGATCGTGATGAACCTGCCGACCACGGGCCCGATGCTGATCGAGGCGCTGCGGAGCCAGGACATGTATCTCGCCGGATCCTTCCTGATGTTCCTCTCGCTGCTCACCATCATCGGCGTCTTCATCAGCGACCTGGCGCTGGCGCTGCTCGACCCGCGCATCCGTCTGGAAGGGGGAGCCACGAAATGAGCGGCCCCTTCAACCCTTCGGATCGCCGCGACGAGCTGGCCGACCGGCTGGAGCACTGGAGCAACCCCTCGCCCTTCGATCCCGGCTCGGTCGAGACCATGACCGAGGCGCAGGAACGCTACTTCCAGGCGCCGGCCTGGAAGCTGATCTGGTGGAAGTTCCGCCGCCACAAGCTGGCGCTGATCTCCTTCTGGTTTCTGCTCTTCCTCTACATCTCGATCCTCTTCGTCGAGATCATCGCCCCCTACAACCTGCAGAGCCGCAATAGCGACTTCATCTACGCGCCGCCGCAGTCGCTGCACTTCTTCCACGAGGGCGAGTTCGTCGGCCCCTTCGTCTATGGCCTCGACTACTCGCTGAACATGGAGACCCTGAAGCGCGAGTACACCGAGAACCCCGGCAAGGTGCAGCCGATCCGCTTCTTCTGCGCCGGCGACGACTACGCCTTCTGGGGCATGATCCCGATGGACTTCCATCTGATCTGCCCGGCCGAAGGCGGCACGCTCTACCTCCTGGGCACCGACCGGCTGGGACGCGACGTGCTCTCCCGCATCATCTACGGCGCGCGCATCTCGCTCACCATCGGCCTGGTGGGCATCGCCTTCTCCTTCCTGCTCGGCATCTCGATCGGCGGCGTCGCCGGCTACTACGGCGGCTGGGTCGATTCCATCGTGCAGCGGCTGATCGAGGTGGTGCGCTCCTTCCCCGAGATCCCGCTGTGGCTGGCGCTCTCGGCCATCCTGCCGGTGACCTGGTCGCCGCTCTGGGTCTTCTTCGGCATCACGCTGATCCTGGCGCTGCTCGACTGGCCGGGCCTGGCGCGCGCCGTGCGCTCCAAGCTGCTGGCGCTGCGCGAGGAGGATTTCACCGTGGCGGCGCAGCTCATGGGCGCCAGCCCCAAGCGCATCATCTTCCGCCACCTGATGCCCAGCTTCTCCAGCCACCTGATCGCCAGCCTGACGCTGTCGATCCCCGGCATGATCCTGGCCGAGACGGCGCTGTCCTTCCTCGGCCTCGGCCTCAGGCCGCCGATCACCTCGTGGGGCGTGCTGCTGACCGAGGCGCAGTCGATCAACGTGGTCGAGCTCTATCCCTGGCTGCTGCTGCCCGCGGTGCCGGTGATCGTCACGGTGCTGGCCTTCAACTTCCTCGGCGACGGCCTGCGCGACGCGGCCGACCCCTACAGGTAGGCGCCGCTCAGCCGTTCTCGGCGTGGAGGATCTCGAGCTGCGGCAGCGCGTAGCTGGCGATGCCGAGGTCGGCCGCCAGCGCCGCCAGACCTTCCGTCTCGATCAGGTGGCGGTAGGGCCGTTCGGGGAAGACGAGGCCGGCGCGGTGCAGGTTGGCGTCGACCAGCAGCATGGTGGCGCCGAGGCCATCCACCCGCACCTTCGGCAGGTAGCGCAGGTCCTCCAGGTAGAGCCGCCCCAGGCCGCGCGGCGGCTGGTAGAGGCCATCGCGGTAGTGGCGGTACCACTCCTCCAGCGGCGGCTCCCAGTCGGTGACGAAGGTATTGAGGTCGAAGGAGGGGCCGCCCGGCTGACGAACGCAGTGCGGCGTCGCCAGGCGTTCGCCGGCCGCCAGCAATCGCGTCAGCACGTCGGGCGGGAAGGCCACGACATCGGCGTCGATCCACAGCGCCCAGTCGGCCGCGCCCAGGCCCTGGCGGATCAGCAGGTTGCGCGCCCGCGCCAGCCCGCCGCGGCGGACGCGCTGGTTCTCCGGCGCCCAGCGCTCGCCCGCGATGCCGTAGGGCGCCGTCTCGCGGAAGAGGCGCGCGGCCGCGTAGCGCCGGCCCGGCCCGGCGCACCAGCGCTCCACGAGCGCGGCGCTGTCGTCGCCGCTGCCGCCCTCGAGGAAGGCGAGGGAGAGGCATCCGGCCGGCTGCTCCAGGCCTTCGATGGCAGCGAACAACGCCGGCAGCGTCGCGGCGGCGTCGCGCAGCGGCACCAGGATCGCCACGCTGCCATCGGCCGGCGCGCGGCGCGCCAGGAGCGCGCGGTCGAGGCCCCGCGTCGCCCGCCGCAGGCTCATCGAGCGTTCCTGGCGCAGCAGCTTCCAGACGGCGCGCAGGCGGCGGCGATAACGCTTGAAGCGGCGCTCGCGGCGGCCGCGCTGAATCCAGGTTCCGGCCCAGTGGTGTTGCGCCAGCGGCGGCGCGGCGCCGACCGGGCGGCCCTCGCGGTCGCGCGGCGAGACGCACTCCGGCGGCAGCAGGCGGATCGCGTCCTGCCGCGGATAGTCGAGCAGCGCCTGGGTCAGGATGAAGGGGCCGGTCGCGTCCAGCACGCTGCGCGCCCGGTGGTTCTGCAGCAGCAGGCGGCGCAGGAAGGGCCAGAAGTCGTGCCCGGCCGGCGAGGCCATGACGGCGTTGCAGGCGATCCAGGGCAGCAGGCGCTGGCGCACCCGCGGCAGGGCGGCGTGGCTCGGCGGTTCCGGCGCCAGCACCAGCCGCGCCTCGCCGGTCAAGGGTTCGAAGCTGGCCAGGCACTCGGCGTCGAGGTCGGCGTAGACGCCGCCGAAATGCTCGAGCAGCAGGTAGCGCGCGAAGTCCGCGCGCATGATGCCCTCGGGGTAGCGATGATAGATGCGCAGCAGCGCCGGGAAGCGCTCGGCGACGAAGTCCTCGAGCGCGGCGTCGGTCCAGAAGCGGTAGTCCCAGTCCGGATGCCGGCTGCGCCAACCCGCCTGCCAGGCCTGAAAGCGCGCCGGTACCTGCTCGTCCCGCCACATCTGATGAATGATGCGCGGGATCATGCCGGGGCAAGTCCCTCCAGCAGCGCGCAGATGCGGGGCGCCAGCCGCTCGGGCGCGTAGTCGCGCTCGATCCGGGCGAGACCGCCGGCGCTGAGCCGTGCATAGAGCTGAGGCTCGCGCAAGGCTGCCAGCGCCGCGTCGGCCAGGCCCTTGGCCCCCGTGGCGAGCAGCAGGTCCGTGCCGGGCCGCGCGTCCAGGCCCTCGACCGCGCGCGGCGTCGCCACCACCGGCAGGCCGGCCGCCCAGGCCTCCAGCACCTTAAGGCGCGTGCCGCCGCCCTTGAACAGCGGCACCAGCATGAGGTCGGCCTCGGCCAGCAGCGGCGCCACGTCGGGCGGGTCGGCCACCAGCCTGAGGTTCGGCGCGGCGCCCAGCAGCTCTGCCAGCTTGCGCGAGGGCGCGCGGCCGGCGACCACGATCTCCGCGCGCGGCTCCGCCACGGCCAGGCGTGGCGCCACAGCGCGGGCGAGATAGCGCGCCGCCTGCACATTCGGCGGATAGCCGAGCTGGCCCAGGAACAGCAGGCGGATGGGCCCACCGCTCGCGCTTGGCGGCACCCTGCGCGGCGCATCGCTCCGCAGACGTCCCGGCGGCACGCCGTTGGGCACGACCTCCAGCCGTGCCCGCGCCGGGCCCAGCGCTGCGAGGCGCTGGCGGTCGAGGTCGGAACAGAGCCAGATCTGGTCCGCGGCCTGCATCAGCCGCCGCTCGACCCGGCGGATACGAGCCGGGCCGCGATCCAGGAAGCGCCGCTCCAGCCACTTCAGCGGCAGGCGCGGTGGCACCAGGCGGCGATAGAGGTGCGATTCGACGTTGTGCATGTCCACCACCAGGCGCGCGCCGGTGCCGCGCAGTCGCGGCAGCAGGCCATGCAGATGCGTGTGCTCGAGGACCACAACCCCTGGCGCGAAATCCGCCAGCACGGTGTCGAGTTCGGCCAGGGCGCGGGCCGAGAGGCCGACGTCCAGCGGCGTCTCGCCGCCGGCGCCCCAGACCTCCTTCGGGCTGCGCAGGTCGAGCCGCCGCCACAGCGCCAGGCCGGGCGGCGGTGGCGACTCCTCGGCCGCGGCGGTCAGAAAGACGGCGCCGGTCTGGAAGCGGCTCGCGGCGGCGGCGATGTTCTGCCAGTCGCGCAGCTCGGGTCCGGCCACCGGCGGGTAGGGCCGCTCGATGGTGATGAAAAGGACCCGCATGCCCCGTTGATCCCGCGCTTCCACGACGCACCTTACGGGTGCGCCGCGAGACTTGCCAACCGTCGGGCGCTCTGGCGGAACTAGCAGCCGTCGAGGCCCGCGTTCTCGCGCCAGGAGGCTTGGTGTGTCGTCCCCGCTGGTGGCTGTGGCGATCTGCACCCGCAACCGGCGGGCCAGCCTGGAGCGCGCCCTGGCCAGCCTGCTGGCCGCGCCGCCGGCTCTCGACTGGCAGCTCCTGGTGATCGATAGTGCCAGCCAGGACGAGACGCCCGGGTGGCTCGCCGCTGGCCTGCGGGGCCTGGCGCTGCCACGCGGCCTGTCCCTCAGCCTCTATCGCGAGGACGAGCCGGGCATCGCGCGGGCGCGCAACCGTGCCCTGGCGGAGGCAACGGCGCCCGTCCTGCTGTTCCTGGACGACGACTGCACCGTGGCGCCCGGCTGGGTCGAGGCGCATCTGGCCGCCTTCGACGATCCCGACGTCGTGGCGAGCGGCGGGCGCATCCAGCCCGTGCTGCCGCCTGGTGTGCCGGTGTGGATTCGGCACTTCTATCTCGAGGAGGAAGGTGGGCCCGGCGGGCGCTTCGATTTCGGCGACTTGCCCTGCGACCTGCCGGCGGTACCCGGCGGCAACCTGCCCTTTGGCGCCAACATGGGCCTGCGCCTCGCGACGGCGCAGGCGGCCGGCGGCTTCGACCAGCAGCTCGGCTGGGGCACCGCCGCCAACCTGCCGGGGGAGGAGACCGATCTGATGCGCCGCCTGCAGGCGGGCGGCGGACGGCTGCGCTATCTGCCGGGGGCACGGGTCCAGCACCACCTGGCGGCGGGCAGCATCTCGCCGGCCCGCTACCTCAGCTACTACGACGGCGTCGCCCGGCTGCATGCGGCGCGCCTGCTTGTCGAGGAGAGTGGCCGGCGCCAGCATCGCCTGGCGACCCTGCGCTACCGCGCCTGGCGGCTGGCGATGGCGGCCCGCGTCGCCGGGCTGCTTGGCCGGCGCGGACGGGCGCTGGAGCTGCGGCGACGGGTCGTCTTCGCCAGGGCCTATGTGCGCGTCCGCCGCGCCGGAGCGAAGCCGCGCTGACAGCGAGCGACGGTCCCAGAACGTCGCTGGGGCGGCAGCCTCGCGGCTGCCGCCCCAGTCCGTTCCGCCTGCCCGATGGGCAGGGTTATGGAGCCGTCGCCTTAGAGGAGGGTGAGCAGCCCGAGGCTGAAGACCGCCACCACGAAGGCGACGCCGACCTGATTGAAGGCGCTCTGAACGGCGAACATGACTTTGGCTCCTTTGGTCTGTCGCGTTGCGGCGACAGCATCTATATACCAATTTAATACCAATTTCTCAAGCGCCGTCCCGTCACGCGGCCATGCGCGGCACGCAGAGCTGAATATTCTCGTGATATCCGAAACTTAATGGTCTTAAATGCTCGTTTAAGACGACAGGATGACAAGTTCCATGGGGTGCGGCACACCAGCCACCATCTGGTCGGCCAGCCGGCGTCGCTCCGCCGGGGGCCGGTAGCCCTGGGCCAGTGCCAGGTCGTAACTGCTGCCGTCGGCCAGCGCGGCGCAGCCGACGACCTTGTTCTGCTTCTCCAGCTTCGAGGCCAGGTTCACCGTGTCGCCGATCACCGTGTACTCCAGGCGGCTGGCATCGCCGATGGCGCCGAACAGCACCTGACCGGCCGCCATCGCGCCGTTGACCCTGGGGGCCGGCAGGCCCGCGGCCCCCCGGTCGGACTGCCACTGCCTGGCCGCCGCCATGATGGCATCCAGCGCCTCCAGCGCCTCGGCCGCCGGGCGCGCGCTCTCGCTGACCGCGCCGAAGCTGGCGAGGATGCCGTCACCCAGGAACTTGTCGACCGCGCCGCCGTGCTGCTGGATCAGCGGCACCAGCAGGGCCTGGTAGTCGGACAGCAGCCGCACCGTCTCGTCCGGCGGCCGCTCCGAGGCCAGCTTGGTGAAGCCGCGCAGGTCGAGCGACAGCACCGCGGCGTCGCGCAGCTCGCCCATGCCGGCCTGGATCGACTGCTCGGCGCCCTTGATGCGGGCGGCCACGCCGGCGTCGAAGAAGCGCGAGAGTTCGCGTGCCGCCAGGCCCTCGGTCACGGCGCGCAGCAGCAGCTGCTTGGCGCGGCCGATGGCCACCGCCAGGATCACCGAGAAGGTCAGGATGGTGATGATCTTGTCGAACTCGGCCCCCAGCAGTACGGAGTTGGAGGTGAGATAGGCGACGTAGTCGCGGGTGATCATCGGATTGCCGGGCTCGGCCAACACGACGTAGAGGATCATCAGGCCCCAGCCGGCGGCCGCGACCAGACCGGCCAGCAGTACGAAGCGCGCATCGAATCGCAGGGCGCGCAGGCCGATGAAAAGGAAGATGTAGAGCACCGTCGGCGCCTTCAGATAGAAGGAGGGCGGCTGGTGATAGGTCAGGTGGAAGGACCAGATCACCACCAGCAGCAGCCCCATGTCGAAGACCACCGAGAGCGCCAGCGACCAGTCCGGCAGGCGCCGCCGGTAGGACCAGACAAGCCTTACCAGCGTCAGCACCAGATAGGCCGCGAGCGCTGCCGGCACCGGCAAGGCGCGCAGGCCCGTCGCGGTCTTCGGGCTGATGGCCCAGAGCGTGCCGAACAGCAGCACGACGGCGAGCTGGATCCAGCCGGTCAGGCGTTCGCTCTGGTCCTGCTGCTGGCGGATGGCGTCCTGTACGCGCTGCGGCAGGCTTGCGGTCGCGGGGCCGAAGAGGAAGCTGCGGAGATTCGCGAGTCGAGCGATGGGCATGGCGGTCGCATCCCGAAGGCGGAGCGCGGTGATAGCCGGTCCTGAGGCATCTGACCCTACACGACTGGTCAGGAGCGCGTGAGATCACCGTCAGGCATCGAATTGATCGACGCCGTTTCCAGCCAGAGCGCGGTTTCCACCGCGCCGGGGAACAGCGGCAGACGGCCGACCGCCGCCTGGGTCGCGGCGGCGAGCCGCGTCGCCGCGTAGTGGCTGGCGAAGACCGGCCTCAGGGCGCCGCTGGCCAGCCAGCCAACCAGGCCCTGCTGCTCGTTGTAGCCGCGCCAGGCCCAGCCGGCGGGATAGCCGTCGGGCAGGAAGATGTCGTGCACCTGGACCAGCACGCCGGGCGGCAGGCGCGGCAGCACCTCGGCGAACAGCAGGTCGACGTCCGAGCCGGGCATCAGCAGGTGGCTGGAATCGATCATGAGGACGTCGCCTGGCGCCAGCTCGGCGAAGGCGCCGAGGCCGGCGCGCTGCAGCGTCTGGCGGATCAGCGTCAGCGGCTGTCCGTCGAGGGTGGCGCGGGGCGCGGGGTCGATGGCGGTGACCTGGGTCGCGAGCCCGCCGTCCTTCACCGCGCGCAGCACGAAGCGGGTGGAATGGCCGCTGCCCACCTCCAGCACGCGCGCCGGGCGGCGCTGTCGCACCAGGGCATAGGCGCTGGCGGCATCGAGCCGCGGAAACCAGCCCTGGTCCCAGCGCGCGTTGCCCTTGCTGGCGGCGGTGGCGGCGATGGCGTCGAAGTCGGCGGCGTGTCCGGCGAGCCGCGCGAGGTGCGCCTTGAAGGCCGGCTCGGCGCGCTGGAACAGCGGCAGCAGCGCGGGATAGCCCGCCGGTGCGCTGACCTCGCCGGCATAGCGGTGCGGCAGGAACCAGCCGCGCGGCCTGAGGCCCAGCACCGTCGGCAGGCCCAGCGCGACGCGGCGGCGCCAGGGACGCGAGAGGAAGCGCGGGGTCACGGCCTGTTGTCCGCGCGGCTAGATCGCGAGTTCCATGCCCTCGCGCGCGACCAGGGTGCCGGGGCGCTCGCGCTCGGCGGCGTTGGCGATGCGATCCATGGTCTCGTCGTCGTGGCCGGGATCGTGGTGGAACAGCACCACGCGGTGCACGCCGGCCTGGTCGGCGAGGCGTAGCGCCTCCTGCCAGGTGGAGTGGCCCCAGCCGCGATAGCGCGGGTACTCCTCGTCGGTGTAGGTCGCGTCATAGATCATGGTGTCGGCGTTCGCCACCAGCTTGAGGATGGTCGAGTCGCGCGTGCCCTCGACGTGCTCGGTGTCGGTGACGTAGCAGAGGCTGCGCCCGCCGTGCTCCATGCGATAGGCGGTGGCGCCCTGCGGATGGTTCAGCGGCGCCGTGCGCAGCGTCAGGCCGGGATGCAGCGGCAAGGGCTCGCCGGCGGCGAAGTCGTGATAGGTGACCTCGGCGGCGAAGATCTGCGGCGGCACGGGGAAGAGCGGCGTCGCCATGTAGCGGCAGAGCACGTCGTTGATGCCCATGCCCGCGGCGGTCAGGTTGCCGGCCCAGAGGCGGAAGCGGTTGCCGGTCTGGAACAGCGGCTGGAAGAAGGGGAAGCCCTGGATGTGATCGACGTGGGTGTGCGACAGCAGCACGTCGGCGTCCACCGGCCCTTCCTTCAGCAGCATCTCGCCCAGCGGCCGAAGCCCGGTGCCGCCGTCGAAGATCAAGAGGCGCCCGCCCATCCGCACTTCGACGCAGGAGGTGTTGCCGCCGTAGCGCATGAAGCGTGGCCCCGGGCAGGCAATCGACCCGCGGACGCCCCAGAAGCGGACCAGGAAGTCGGACGGGACTGACAACGCTGCGACACCGTGGACCATGGACAGGACTGCCAGACTTTAGGGGAAGTGCCCGGTCCTCCAAACGAAAATCGCTTCCCGGCAGCATTCCGGGACCGGTTGCCAAGGCCGGGGCGCATGTCCAGACTGCCGCGCCGTTCCAGGCAGGGGCAGGGCAGAGGGCGTGCAAGAGGACAAGCGGAGCAACTGGACCGGCATCGCCTTCGGCCTGACGCTGGCCAGCTTCGCCGCATGGCAGCAGTTCAAGCTGCCGCCGGTGCTGCCGCTGTTGCTGGAGCGCTTCGGCTATGACCGCGTGCTGGCCGGCGCCTTCATGTCGGTCTATGCCGTCGCCGGTCTGCTGGCGACCTTGCCGGTCGCGCGCTGGATCGCCCGCGCGGGCGCCTATCCGGCGCTGTGGACGGCGCTGGTTCTCTTCCTGCTCGGCAACCTCGTCACCTGGGCCGCGCCCGAGGTCGGCTGGCTCGTGCTGATCGCGCGCGGCGCCGAGGGAGTGGCCTTCGCGGTCTGCGCGGTGGTCGGCCCGGCGACCGCGAACATGAGCGCCAGCCACCGCCCCCTGCCGCTGGTCATCGGCCTGACCGCCGCCTGGGTGCCGATCGGCCAGGTCGTCGCCAGCCTGGTGGCGCAGCCGGCGCTGACCAGCGGACGCTGGGCGATCGCCTGGTGGGCGGCGATGGCCGGTACGCTGCTGCTGACGCTCTGGACCTGGCGGATCCAGCGGCGCCGGGCCATCGCCTTCGCCGGCGCCGCGGCGGCCAGCGCGGTCGGCGGCACGCTGACGCCGCACGAGCGCCGCTCGCTGCTGGTCGCCGGCATCGCCTTCCTGCTCTTCTCCGGTCAGTACTACGCCTACATGACCTGGCTGCCGCAATATCTGGTCGAGGCCTTCGGCTTCGGTCCCGACGAGGCGCTGGCCGGCTACCTGGTGCCAGTGGTGGTGCTGGCGCTGTGGAACGTGATCGGCGGCTGGCTGCTGCGCCACGGCCTGGCGGCCGGCCCCATGCTGGCGCTCGGCATGCTGCTGCAGGGTGCCTGCTGGTTCCTGCTGCCCTGGACCGACGCGGGCTGGCGCGGCCTCGCCTCGCTGCTGGTCTATGGCATCGGTGCCGGACTCGCGCCCACCGCGCTCTTCGCCATGCCCTCCAGGGTGGTCGGGCCGGGCCGCCCGCTGGTGCAGGCTTTCAGCATCGTGATGATGGCGCGCAACGTCGGCGTGCTGCTGGGGCCGGTGGTGCTGGCGCAGCTCTCGAAGCTGGACGGCGGCTGGCAGCTCTCGGCGCCGATCTTCGGCGGCGTCTCCGCCGCCTCGGCCGCGCTCGGCCTCTGGCTGACCCTGCGCCTCAGGCGGCGCTAGGGCGGTTTCGCTTCTGATTGAATCGAACCGCTCTAGCTACCTATTGATTTCACGCATTTTCTTGACGCGAACCGGCGTCCACTTCGCTCGAGAATGCTCTAGGGCACCAGCCGGTAGCCGCCGGGCTCGGTCACCAGGAGCTGCGGCTTGGTCGGCTCCTTCTCGATCTTCTGCCGCAGGCGATAGATGTGCGTCTCCAGCGTGTGCGTGGTGACGCCCGCGTTGTAGCCCCAGACCTCGCCCAGCAGCGTGTCGCGGCCGACCGCGCGCTCGCCGGCGCGATAGAGGTACTTCAGGATCGCCGTCTCCTTCTCGGTCAGGCGCAGCTTCTTCTGCGTCTCCTTGTGCACCAGCATCTTGGCCGCCGGGCGGAAGGCATAGGGGCCGATGGCGAAGGTGGCGTCCTCGCTCTGCTCGTGCTGGCGGAGCTGCGCGCGCAGGCGCGCCAGCAGCACGCCGAGGCGGAAGGGCTTGGCGATGTAGTCGTTGGCGCCGGCATCCAGCCCCAGAATCTGGTCGGCGTCGCCGACCGAGGCGGTCAGCATGATGATGGGGCACTTCACCCCGGCACGGCGCAGCAGGCGGCAGACCTCGCGCCCGTCGAAGTCGGGCAGGCCGACGTCGAGCACGATGGCATCGAAGGTCTCGGACTTGGCACGCTCCAGCGCCGCCTGGCCGCTGCCGGCCTCGACCGCCTGGAACTCCTCGTGCAGACGGAGCTGTTCGGCGAGCGCCTGGCGCAGCGCCTCGTCGTCGTCGACCAACAGGATCTTCTTGCCGGCGAGCGTCGCCATGATGCGGGTTCCTTCCTATCCGCGCAGCAGCGCGACGGTGGCCTTGTGCAGCGCATGGTCGCGTTCGGCCAGCGCATCGGCCGCGTTGAAGTGGTCGCGACCCTCCAGCGCGACCACCTCGACCGGCAGATCGAGGGCGCGCCACTGCGCCACCAACGCGTCCTGCTGGCGCAGGAACTCGGGGGTCTCGGTGCTGCCGACGGCGACCAGCAGCGGGCGGCAGCGCTGCGCCTGGCGGCGCAGCGGCGACAGGTCGCGCACCTCGCTCTCGGTGATGCGCAGCACCTGCTGATGATAGGAGAGGCTGATCGGCAGGAGGTCATAGACCCCGCTGATCGAGACGCCGGCGCGCAGCAGCGGCGCCTGCCCGCGGTCCGCGGCCCGTGCGCCCTCGCGCAGCAGCGCCAGGGTTGCCAGGTGGCCGCCGGCGGAGTGGCCGGCGACGACGATGCGCGTGCGGTCGCAGCCGAGTTCGGCGGCGTGCTGGCCGATCCAGGCCAGGGCGCGGTCGATCTGTTCGACCATCACGGCGATCGAGACCTTGGGCGCCAGGTCGTAGTTCACCGAGGCCACGGCGATGCCCGCTTCGACGAAGGGCGGGGCCAGGTAGCTGAAGTCGCCCTTGTCCAGCGCCTGCCAGTAGCCGCCATGGATGAAGACCAGCAGCGGCGCGGGCCCGGGGGTGGTACCGCCGGCGGGGAAGAAATCCAGCGTCTCGCCCGCCGAGGGGCCGTAGGCCAGGTCCAGGCGGCGCGGGATCTGCGCGCGCGCCAGCGCCGAGGCGCTGGCCCAGCGGGCGAAAACCTCCGGGTGATGCGGCCAACGCGCGCGCAGGTTCACCTGCGCGTCGAGCCCCGCCTGGTCGAGGCCCTGCCAGAGCTTGCCAGCCTCCGCCATCCGCCGTTCCTTTCTGTCCGGGCCGCCCGACACCCTCGCATATCTGGGGCGCCACGGCTTTTCTTGCAGCGTCGCCGCCCCTAGATGCAGGCTTGAGGTGGCGTGCGACCTGCCCCGTCGCCTTGACGGGACGGGGCAAAGCTGCCACTACCCGGCGGCGCCCGTAAAGGGGGCCGCCGTCGGCCATCCAGGGACGCCCTTTCCACCAGCATGAGCGACGCGCTGCCCTATCCCTCCTCAGTCGGCCACGCCCTTGCCGACGATGCCGTGCTGACCACCGTGGCCCGCGCCCTGGCGGAACTGCGCCGTGGCGCGCTGGTGCTGCTGCGCAGCGGCGACAAGGCCGCGTTGGTGCAGTCGGCGGAGGCGGCGCGCGAAGGTGGCCTGATGGCGCTGCGTCGCCTCTCCGCCGGCGAACCCGTGCTGCTGCTCACCGCGCGCCGCGCCACCGCGCTGGGCCTGCCGACCACCGGCCAGGAGGTCGTGGCGCTGAAGCTGCTCGACCGCTCGCTTGAGCGGGTGCTGGAGCTGGCCGACCCGACCACCACGAATGCCCGCCCCCTGGCCCGCCCGGAGCGCGGCGAGGCGCCGCAGCGTCTGGCCCAGGCGGCGATCGACCTGGCCAAGCTGGCACGCCTGCTGCCGGCCGCGCTGCTGGTGCCCTTGCCGGCAGCCAGGGCCGAAGCCGCGGCGGCGGACGGGGATCTGCTCAGCGTTACCGTCGAGGCCGTCGCCGAGTACCGCTATGCCGGCGCGCGCAGCCTGGCGGAGGTCGCGGTGGCGCGCGTCCCGCTGGCCGGCGCCGAGGAGACCGAGGTGCATGCCTTCCGTCCCGGCGATGGTGGCATCGAGCATCTGGCGATCGTCATCGGCCATCCCGATCCGGCGCTGCCGGTGCTGACGCGCCTGCACTCCGAGTGCTTCACCGGCGACCTGCTGGGATCGCTGCGCTGCGACTGCGGCGACCAGCTGCGCGGCGCGATCGAGGCCATCGCCCAGGCCGGCAGCGGCGTGCTGCTCTACCTGGCGCAGGAGGGACGCGGCATCGGCCTGGTGAACAAGCTGCGGGCCTATGCCCTGCAGGACCGCGGCGCCGACACGGCGGAGGCCAACCTGCAGCTCGGCTTCGATGCCGACGAGCGCATCTACCTGCCGGCGGCGGAGATGCTGCGCCGCCTCGGCGTGCGCCGCGTGCGCCTGCTGACCAACAACCCCGAGAAGGTTGCCGGGCTCGAGCGCTGCGGCCTGAAGGTGGTGGAACGCGTGCCGCACGCCTTCCCGGCGAACGAGCACAACCGCCCCTATCTTGCCGCCAAGGCCAAGCGATTCGGCCACCTTTTCTAGGCAGATCACCTGCGACGGCTTGGCCGCACGTGATGCCTTCCGTCCACTTGATTACCGAGATATAGGGATTCTCATGGATCTCTTCGTGTCGCGGCGGCAAGGCAAGTGGCAGGGGCGCTATGGCGCCCGCCTGTTCCCCTGTTCGGTCGGCAGGAACGGCCTGGCGCGCAACAAGCGCGAAGGCGATGGGACCACGCCGATCGGCTGCTTCACCATGCGCTACCTGCTGTTCCGGCCCGACCGGCTGGACGCGCCGCAGACCGCCGGGCTGCCGGTGCGCGCCCTGGCGCCGCAGCATGCCTGGTGCGACGACCCGGCCGACCCGCACTACAACCAGCCGGTCAACTTGCCCTTCGCCGCCAGCCATGAGGTGATGTGGCGCGAGGACGGGCTCTACGACCTGGTCGTGGTGCTGGGCTACAACGACGATCCCGTGCTGCCGGACCGTGGCAGCGCCATCTTCCTGCACATCGGGCACGACGACCTCGCGCCGACCGAGGGCTGCGTCGCCATGCGCCGTGCCGACCTGCTGCAGATCCTCAGCAGCGCCACGGCCCGCGCCCGGGTCTGCGTGCTCGCCGACTAGCGGGCGTGCTTGCCGCCACCCGCGGCGACCGCTAGGACTGCCGCCGGAGGGCCGCCACCATGAGCTTCGAGAAGACCCAGGCGCTGACGCTGTTCCCCACCTTCGTGTGGACGCACGACCTGCCGGCCGCGCAGGCACAGGCGCTGAACCAGCACCTCGAGGCCGCGGTGCTGAAGCTGATCGAGCCGCGCCCCGCGATCCCGCCCGGCGGCATGTGGCAGACCCATCAGGACCTGCATGAGCGCCCCGAGTTCCGGCCGCTGGTGCAGCTCATCACCCAGTCGAGCAACGGCGTGCTGGACTATCTGCAGATCGACCATGCCGGCTTCGAGATCACCGGCTGCTGGGCCAACGTGACGCCGAGCGGCTCGTCGCACGTCTCGCACACGCATCCCAACAACTACCTGTCCGGCGTCTACTACGTGAAAACCGGGCCCGGCGCGGACGCCATCCGCTTCGTCGATCCACGGCTGCAGACGCGGCAGATCTCGCCCCGGGTGAAGCAGCATGGGCCCACCAACTCGGACCACGCGCTGGTCACCTGCCCGGCCGGCCGCCTGGTGCTCTTTCCCGCCTGGCTGCAGCACGCCGTGCCGCCGAACAGCAGCGGACACGAGCGCATCTCCATCGCCTTCAACGTGATGTTCAGCGACTTCACGCGCCAGATGGCGCGGCCGAAGTGGGACGGCATCAAGACGCCGGGCAGCGGCGCCAGCTGAGCCTTCAGGCGCGCGGCGGCGCTGGCCGCGCGCCGAACAGGGCGCTGCCGACGCGCACGCAAGTGGCGCCCAGCGTCACGGCCGTCTCGTAGTCCCCGCTCATGCCCATCGAAACCTCGGCGAGTCCATGGCGTCGCGCCAGCTCGGCCAGAAGCTGGAAGTGCGGCGCCGCCGGCTCATCCAGCGGCGGAATGCACATGAGGCCGACGACGGGCAGGTCCAGATCGCGTGCCAGGGACAGCAGCGCGTCGAGGTCGGCTGGGGCCACGCCAGCCTTCTGCGGTTCGGCGCCGGTGTTGACTTCGACGAGAAGGCGCGGCCGCCGCCCGGTCTTGGCCATGGCCTTGGCCAGCGCCTGCGCCAGCTTGGGGCGGTCCAGCGTCTGGATCACGTCGAACAGCGCGACGGCGGCCTCGGCCTTGTTGGTCTGCAGCGGCCCGATGAGATGCAGCTCGAGGTCGGAAAAGGCCGCCTTCAGCGCCGGATACTTGCCCTGCGCCTCCTGGACCCGGTTCTCGCCGAAGACGCGCTGCCCGGTGGCGAGCGCCGCCCTGACCGCGTCTGCCGGATGAGTCTTGGCAACGGCGACGAGCGTCACGGCCGCCGGGTCGCGCCCGGCCTGCCGCGCCGCCGCGGCGATGCGCTGGCGCACCTCGGCGAAGCGCTCTGCGATGCTGCTGTCCTTGCTCATGGCCTGCTCATGCCAGACGGGGCGCGCAGCGGCAAAGGCAAAAGCCGCAGGTCAGCGTGGCAAGGCGCGCCGCCGCGGGCCAGCTGGCGCAAAAGAAAACGGGGGGTGCTTTCGCACCCCCCGTCGCCTTGAAACCCGTGCTTGCGCGCGGGATCAGAAGCTGAAGGTCAGACCCACAGCGCCGACAACACCAGACGTGGTGGTGCCAGCCTCGGGGTTCCACTCGGCCCACATGACACCGCCGCGCGCGGAGATGCCGGGACCGACCTGATAGGACACGCCGCCTTCGATGGCGGAGAGGCCCTGCTCGCCCGGATCGGCGAAGAGGCCCTCGGTCTTGCCTTCGAACCAGGTCACGCCAACGGCCCAGGGGCCCCAGGCGTAGCTGACGCCCACGTCGAAAGCGTCACCCTCGGTCGAACCGCCGGCGATCGCCTTGCCGTCCAGCTCGTTGGCGTAGGAGCCACCGACCGTGAAGCCGGCGTAGCTCAGGTTGGCGCCGAACGAGATGGCCTGGTAGTCGTCGTAGCCGGCCGCGTCGAGCGCGTCCGACACCGTCGCACGACGGTAGCCGGCCGAGATCGCCACGCCGAAGCCGTTGAAGTCCTCGACGAAGTTCGCACCGACGCCGAAGCCGTTGTAGTACTCGGTGTTGGTGTCGGCCTCGACCGGGAAGTTCTTGCCGTCGCCGTTGCCCACGACCGACGGAGCGTAGGTCACGCCGATCTGGAAGCCAGCGAAGCGCGGGGTGTAGTAGGTGATGACGTTTTCGTCGTTGCCGAAGTCGAGGTAGGTCGAACCGGTCGGCGAACGGAAGATGCCCGACATGCCAGTCGGGGTCGGGACGAACACGGTCACCCAGCCGGAGTTGATCGGCAGACCGACGCTCGGGGCGGCGTAGTGCATGATGTAGGCAGCCGAGTTCTCGGAGCCCGCAACGATGCGGCCGAAGTCGCCCTTCACCTCGATGTACTTCTCGTCGATCGTGTCACCGGTGTTGGCGGTGCCGAAGTCTTCGAGCTGGACGTTCACGCCAAAGGTGATGCCGTTGTCGTGCTTGTACTCACCCTTGAAGTGAATTTCGCCGTCGGAGAACAGGCCCGTCGAATTGTAGTCGTCGGACTTGGCAGCGCTGCCCTCGTCGATGCCACCCACCGAGAAGTAGGTGTTCATGTAGCCGCCAATGCCCATGGAGATCCCATCGGCAGCGGCCGAGCCGGCACCGAGGACGCCAGCGGCGACCAGGGCCGTCGTACCATAGAGGACCTTCTTCATTGCCTCTTCCTCTCTCTTAGATCCAAGGTTTCCGATCGCTTGAGCTCAAGGGCCCGCTCGACGCTGCACATTAGATCCTCTGGGATCCCCCCGCAGCACCGGGCGAGCCGGTTCTATCCGCCCCCCGACGGCGAACCGCGGAAAGCTGCAATATATGGCCCGAAGGCTGGCGGCGGCGTCAACTAAGCGGTCTGGAACTTGCTGGAATTATGCGGCGAAATGCAGGGTCTGTTGCATTTTTAACACAGCGCCCGGACCGCCTCCGGCAGAGCCGTCTCAAAGCGTGAACTGGCCGTCCGGCGTCAGGTAGCCCATGGCGATCAGGGTGGGGCGGTGCGCCTCGACCAGGCGGTTCACCTGGGCCTCGGTGAGGACTTCGCGCCACTGGCCGCTGCGGCCGTCGCGGAAGAATGGGGTCTTGCCGTCGGGCCGGCTCTCGACGAAGCGCGTCGCCTTCTCCTGCTTCTTCAACTCGTCGAAGTCGCTGAAGCGAATGGCCCGCTTGAGGCGGTCCATCTCCTTGGGCAGGCCGAGGAACTCGATCAGCGCGCCGAACGCCTTGAGCGGCGCCAGCTTCATGTCCTCGTAGCGCATCAGGTGACGGGTCAGGCCCGGCGCCTCGGTCCAGGAGCGCACATGCCGGCTCCAGGAGCCGAGGTACTGTTCGATCTGGCCGGACTGCGCGGGCAGGAAGTACTGCTCCTCGCACAGCGATTCGACGGCGACGTCGAGCGTCACCTGATAGTGGTGGGCGAAGGAAATGGTTACGTCGAAGGGGTTGCGCACGACATAGATGGCGCCGGCCGTCGCTTCCGGCGTCACCAGCGGCACGCCGTCGATGCGGGCGATCACGCTGTGCGTCTTCACGAACACGTCCTGGCCGCGCGAGACCGCCATCCACTTGTGCACCTGGGGGCGGAGCTGGGCGATCTTCTCGCGCGTCAGCTCCTCGGGCTTCAGGCCGCTGTACTGCTGGTAGTGGACGGCCATGTTGTCGCCCAGGATGTGGAACGGCAGGTCGTTGATCGGCAACGGCCGCTGGGCGTTCTGCAGATAATTGGCGAGGAAGGCGCGCAGCCAAGTGTTGCCCGATTTCGGGTACGAGGCCAACCAGATGATTCCCGGCATTCGCTAGACCGCTCGGCTCCCCGGACCCAGGCTTCGCTGCACGCGTGAGGGGTTCTAGCGGCTGGGCCGCTGGGCTGGCAAGTCCGCCGGCCTGGGCTCGGAGGTCAGGAGGGCGGGCCGCTTGCCGCTCCGGCGGCGCTTCGCCATACTCCGCGCCCTTCGCGCGCCGGCCTTGGAGGCCAGCCACCACGCAGCCAGGAAAAGCCGTCACGAGGGGTCATGGCCGACGCCATCCAGGAACGTCACCGGGTCGAGCTGAACCAGGCCTTCTTCCATGCCCGCAAGCTGCAGAGCGAGGGGCAGCTGGACGAGGCCACGCGCATCTATGAGCAGATCCTGCTGCGTTTCCCGCGCCACGCGGAATCCCTGACGCTGCTGGCTTCGACCTGCTACCAGCGTGGCGACGACGTCCAGGGCGAGGCCTACATGGAGCGCGCCGTCGAGGTGCTGCGCCTGATCCTGGCCGACCAGCCCAGCTCCTACGGCGCGCAGGCGCTGCTGGCCAATCTGCTGCTGGCCCGCGGTCAGCGGGCCGAGGCCGAACGCATCTGCGCCAGCCTGCAGCTGCAGCTGAACCCGATCCGCGCGACGCCGCAGGAATTCGTGCAGCGCCGCCAGGCGGCGACCCTGGCCGGCCTGCCGCCGATGCTGATCAACACGCTGCCCAAGTCGGCCAGCGAGTCGATCTGGAACCGCCTGGCGCAGGGCCTGAACATGGCGCAGGCGCATGTCTCCATCGGGCTCTTCCCGGACTGCTGCGTGGTCGGCTCGCGGGCGCTGGCGCTGGGGCAGGGCGGCCTGATCATGAAGGAGCACCTGCCGGCGACGCCGCACAACCTCGCCACGCTGGCCAATGCCGGCGTGCGGAAAGTCGTGTTCCATGTCCGCGATCCGCGGCAGGCGACGCTGTCCTGGGCCCACTTCGTCCGCGACGACGTGTCGATGCGGCTGATGGCGCCGGTCTGGCGCCGCATCGTGCCGTCCCGCAGCGTCCTGCAGCAGGACCTGCCGGCGGCGATCGACTGGTCGATCGAGCGCTACCTGCCGCTGCTGCTCGGCGTCGTCGACGGCTGGCTGGAGGTCGAGCGCACCCGCCCGCATGGCATGCAGGTGCTGTTCATGGACTTCGAGACCTACCGCCGCGACGAGCAGGACTACCTCGACCAGGTGCTGGCCTTCTATGGCATCGCCAAGGAGAAATGGCAGGCCGGGCGCAGCGAGGCGGCCGAGGTGGTGCACCTGCGCAAGGGCGAGATCGACGAGTGGCGGCGGGTCTTCTCGCCGGCCCAGGCGCAGGCGGCGGCGGCCAGGCTGCCGGACGCCATGGTCGAGCGTTTCGGCTGGACGCGCTGAGGCCCATCAAGGCCGCCGGGCAAATTCCCGGGCGCGGCTTGATGTCCCGCCCCGGCCGCCGGGGGCAGACTGCGGGGTGAAGCCCTTTAACGGCGCCGGCCTTTTGGCTAAGGTGGCGCCGCCTGAACTCCCGGGCCGCGCCTGCATGGCCGGCCGGCGGGCAGGACCCCCGGACGGGCGGGGAGGGGGGTCAGGGCTTTTGAAAGGAGCCGGTATGGTGCGTGAGTTCAAGCAGCCGCGCGGCGTTCTCCGCCTGGTTGGCGCGGTGCTGCTCTTCGGTGTGACCGCCTGCAGCGGCTACTACGGCAACGACAAGACGGCCTACCCCGACGACGACAACCGCAAGCAGACCGGCGACAGCTACAAGCAGCCGGAATCGATCCTGGGCCCGGGTGGCCTGGACATCTTCAACACCGGCGGCGACGAGGCCTCGGCCGGCGCGCCCGACGGCGGCGGCATCGGCGTCAATACCTATCTCTGGCGCGCCACGCTGGACACCGTGGCCTTCATGCCGCTGGCCTCGGCCGATCCCTTCGGCGGCGTCATCATCACCGACTGGTACGCGCCGCCGCAGACGCCGGACGAGCGTTTCAAGGTCAACGTGCTGATCCTGTCGCGCGACCTGCGCGCCGATGGGGTGCGCGCGACCGTGTTCAAGCAGAAGCGGATCGAAGGGCAGTGGATCGACCAGCCGGTCGACAAGGCCACGGCGATCCAGCTCGAGAACGCCATCCTGACCCGCGCGCGCGAGCTTCGCATCGCGTCGCTCTGACGCCACGCCGCGGCAGCAGGTCTCCTACCAGCGGCCGGCCCCGGCGAGACCCGGGCGCCGGCCGCCGTCGTGAAGAACAGCAGCAGGTTCGAGGTTCGCGATGAGTCGCTACAACTTCAAGGACAGCGAAGCGCGCTGGCAGGCCGCCTGGGCGGCGGCGCCGAGCTACGCGGCGAAGGACGACGACCCGCGGCCGAAGTACTACGTGCTCGAGATGTTTCCCTATCCGTCGGGACGCATCCACATGGGCCATGTGCGCAACTACACCATCGGCGACGTGATCGCCCGCTACAAGCGCGCCAAGGGCTTCAATGTGCTGCACCCCATGGGCTGGGACGCCTTCGGGCTGCCGGCCGAGAACGCGGCGATGGAGAAGAAGGTGCACCCGCGCACCTGGACGCTGGAGAACATCGCCACGATGCGGGCGCAGATGAAGACCATGGGGCTCTTCATCCATTGGGACCGCGAGCTGGCGACCTGCCTGCCGGACTACTACACTGAGCAGCAGCGCCTCTTCCTGGCCTTCCACCGCCAGGGCCTGGTCTACCGCAAGAAGTCCTGGGTCAACTGGGACCCGGTCGACATGACCGTGCTGGCCAACGAGCAGGTGATCGACGGGCGCGGCTGGCGCTCCGGCGCGCCGGTCGAGCGGCGCGAGCTGTCGCAGTGGTTCTTCAAGATCACCCAGTACAACGACGAGCTGCTGAGCGCGCTCGACACCCTGGACCGCTGGCCCGAGAAGGTGCGCACCATGCAGCGCAACTGGATCGGCCGCAGCGAGGGCGCGCGCGTCTTCTGGCCGCTGCAGGGCCGCGACGACAGCCTGGAGGTCTTCACCACGCGGCCCGACACGCTCTACGGCGCCTCCTTCTGCGCGCTCTCGCCCGGCCACCCGCTGACCAAGGAACTGGCGGCCAAGGACCCGGCGCTGGCCGCCTTCGTCCGGCAGTGCGAGGCCCTGGGCACCAGCGAGGCGACGATCGAGACGGCCGAGAAGCTGGGCTTCGACACCGGTCTGAAGGCGGTCCACCCGCTGGATCCGGCGAAGAGCGTGCCGGTCTATGTCGCCAATTTCGTGCTGATGGAGTACGGCACCGGCGCCATCTTCGGCTGCCCGGCGCACGACCAGCGCGACCTGGACTTCGCCCGCAAGTACGGGCTCAAGGTGATCCCGGTGGTGGCGCCGAAGGAGCAGACGCCGGAGGAGCGCGCGGCCTTCGTCGCCAACCTGGCGGAGCGCGACGACAAGGCCTTCGACGGCGACGGCGTCGCCATCAACTCCGGCTTCCTCGACGGCCTCACCGTCGAGGCGGCGATCCGCAAGGCGATCGAGCGGCTGGAGGCCGAGGGCCGCGGCAAGGGCACGGTGCAGTGGCGCCTGCGCGACTGGGGCGTCTCGCGCCAGCGCTACTGGGGCGCGCCGATCCCCTTCATCCACTGCGCCCAGTGCGGCGTGGTGCCGGTGCCGGAAGACCAGCTGCCGGTCGAACTGCCGGAGGACGCACCCTTCGACCGGCCGGGCAACCCGCTGGACCATCACCCGACCTGGAAGCACACGACCTGTCCCACCTGCGGCGGCGCGGCCCTGCGCGACACCGACACGATGGACACCTTCGTCGACTCCTCCTGGTACTTCCTGCGCTTCACCAGCCCGCATGCCAAGGAGCCCTTCGACCGCAAGGTGGCGAAGCACTGGATGCCGGTTGACCAGTACATCGGCGGCATCGAGCACGCGATCCTGCACCTGCTCTATTCGCGCTTCTTCACGCGCGGCCTGCGCGACTGCGGCTACCTCGACTTCGCCGAGCCCTTCGCCGGCCTCTTCACCCAGGGCATGATCTGCCACGAGACCTACCGCGACGCCGAGGGCACCTGGCTGACACCGCAGGAGGTGACGCGCGAGGGCGACAGGGTCACCACGCTCGACGGCCGCCCGGTCACGGTCGGCCGCGTCGAGAAGATGTCGAAGTCGAAGAAGAACGTCGTCGACCCGGAGCGCATCATCGCGGTCTACGGCGCCGACACCGCGCGCTGGTTCATGCTGTCGGACTCGCCGCCCGACCGCGAGATGGAGTGGACCGAGGCCGGCATCGAGGGCGCCTGGCGCTTCGTCAACCGCCTCTGGCGCCTGGTGAGCGAGGGCGGCGCCCTGGCCCCGGCCGGCGCGGCGCTGCCGGCCGAGCTGCCGGCGCCGGCGCTGCAGGCGCTGCGGGCCGCGCACCAGGCCATCGCCAGCGTCGGCGACGACCTGGAGAAGTTCCACTTCAACAAGGCCGTGGCGCGGGTGCACGAGCTGGCCAACATCCTGGGCGCGCTGAAGCAGGAGGACGCCGGCACCGCCTGGGTCCGCCGCTTCGGCATCGAGAGCCTGGCCCGCCTGATCGCCCCCATGATGCCGCACCTGGCCGAGGAGATCTGGGCCTTCCTGGGCAACGAAAGCCTGCTGTTCGACCAGCCCTGGCCGGCACCGGATGCGCGCTTCCTGGGCCAGGAGACGGTGAAGATCGCGGTGCAGGTGAACGGCAAGCTGCGCGCCACCATCGAACTGCCGCGCGATACCGCCAAGGCGGCGGCCGAGGCGGCGGCCCTGGAGAACGAGAACGTCCAGCGCTTCCTGGAGGGCAAGGTTCCGAGTAAAGTGATCGTCGTGCCGAATCGGATCGTCAATGTCGTCGTCTGACGTCCCAGCCGCTGGTCGCCGCCGCGCGCTCGCCGCGCTGGCGCTGCTGCCGCTGCTGGCGGCCGGCTGCGGATTCCGGCCGCTCTATGGCCAGAACGCCGCCGGCAGCTCGGTCGCCGACCAGCTGGCGGCGGTGCGGATCCAGCCGCTGAAGGAGCGCAACGGCCAGATCCTGCACAACCTGCTGCGCGACCGGCTGAACCCCTATGGCCAGCCGGCCGAACCGCGTTACAACCTCTCGATCTCGGTCTCTCAGGTCTCGGAAGAGACCGGCATCCGCCGTGACGAGACCGCGTCGCGCGCGGTGCTGACGCTCTATGCCTCCTATTCCCTGGTCGACGCCCAGGGCCAGGTGCTGACCCAGGGCCTGGCCCGCAGCTCCAGCGCCTACAACATCCTCGACACCAGCTACGCCTCGTCGGTGTCGCGGCAGGATGCGCAGGAGCGTGCGCTGACCGAGCTGGCCGAGGACCTGAAGCTGCGCCTCGCCTCCTTCTTCTCCGCCCACGCGACCTGACCGCCGTCCGATGAAGGTGGCCGCGCGCGAGGCCGACCGCTTCTGCCAGGCGCCGCCGGCGGCGATCCGCGCCGTGCTGCTCTACGGTCCCGACGGCGGACTGGTGCGCGAACGGGCCGCCCGCCTGGCCGCCAGCGTGGCGCCGCCCGACGATCCCTTCCGCATTGCCGAGCTGACCGCGGCGGACCTGAAGGATGATCCGGCGCGACTGAACGACGAGGCCGCGGCCATCGCCTTCGGCGGCGGGCGGCGGGTCATCCGCATCCGCGACGCCGGCGACACCCAGGCCAAGCTGTTCGAGGGCTTCCTGGCCGACCCGCCGGGCGACGCGCTGATCGTCGTGGAGGCCGGCGACCTGGGCCCGCGCGGCCTGCGCAAGGCCTTCGAGGGGGCCGAGGCCGGCGCCGCCGTCGCCTGCTACCGCGACGAGGGCGACAGCCTGCGCCAGCTGGTGCAGCAGCACCTCGCCGGCGCCAACCTGACGGCCGAGCCGGCCGCCCTCGCCTATCTCGTCGCCAACCTGGGCGGCGATCGGCAGCTGACCCGGCGTGAGCTCGACAAGCTGGTGCTCTATGTGGGGCCGAAGGGCGGCGGGCGCGTCACCCTGGCGGACGCCGCCGCCATGGTCGGCGACAGCGCCGAGCGCACGCTGGACGACCTGGCCAGCGCGGTGGCCGGCGGCGACGTGGCCGCGCTGCTGCGCGACCTTGGCCGCGCCACGGCCGAGGGCGTCTCGCCCATCTCCATCCTGCGTGCCGTCGCCCGCCACATGCAGCGACTGCACCTGCTGCGCGGCGTCATGGCCCAGGGCGTGGCGGCGGCCGATGCGGTCAAGCGCCTGCGCCCGCCGGTCTTCTGGAAGGAGGCCGCGCCGCTGGCCCGCCAGGCCGAGGCCTGGCAGAGCGACCGCCTGGCCTGGGCCCTGGCCCGCCTGCTGGAGGCCGAGGCCGCCTGCAAGCGCACCGGCGCGCCGCAGGCCCTGCTCACCGAGCGCGCGCTCAGCGAGATCGCCGCGCGGGCCAAGCGCCGGCGCTAGAAGCGCACAGCGTGCGCCGGCGCACCAGGTGCGCCTACTTCTCCGGCGTGTGGCGCAGGCGCAGGATCAGGTCGTCGAGCTGTTCCAGCGTGCGGTAGTGCAGGCCGACCACGCCGCCGCCGCCCTGATGGTCGATGGTGACCTTGACGCCCACCGCCAGGGTCAGGTCGCGTTCCAGCGCCTGGGTGTCGGCGTCCTTGCCGGACACCTTGCGCAGCTTGGGCCGGCCGGGCGCCTTCTTCGCCGCCGCCTGGGCGCGACGTTCCATCTCGCGCACCGACCAGCCGCCGCTGACCGCCTCGCGTGCCAGCTGCGCCGGGTTCGGCGCCATCAGCAGGGCGCGGCCGTGGCCGGCCGAGAGCTGGCCCTCGGTAATCATCTGCTTCACCGGATGCGGCAGCGCCAGCAGGCGCTGCATATTGGCGATGTGGCTGCGGCTCTTCCCGACCGCCTTGGCGATCTGTTCCTGGCTGTAGCCGAACTCGCCGGTCAGGCGCTGATAGGCCTCGGCCTCCTCCAGCGGCGTCAGGTCCTCGCGCTGGACGTTCTCGACGATCGCCAGCTCCAGGGTCTGGCGGTCGTCCAGCTCGCGCACCACGACCGGCAGCTCGGCCAGCTGCGCACGCTGCGCCGCGCGCCAGCGCCGCTCGCCGGCGACGATCTGGAACTCGCCGCCCCTCTCCGGGTGCGGTCGCACGACCAGGGGTTGCAGCACGCCCTGCTCGCGGATCGAGGCCGTCAAAGCCTCAAGCGCCTCGTCGTCGTAATGCCGGCGCGGCTGCTGCAGGTTCGGGTGCAGATGCTCGATCGGCACCTGGCGCTGGCCGGCACCACCACTACCCGTTGCAGGTGCCGCGCCCCCGGCCGGCGGCAGCGCCGGCTCTTCGCCGAACAGCGCGGCAAGGCCCCGCCCCAGTCCGCGCGCCTTGGCCCGCCCCTCGCCGCCCTTCGTCGCCTCGGCCATCAGGCTGTCCTCGCCGCTTCCCGGCGCAACAGCTCGCCGGCCAGTTTCAGGTAGGCCTGCGCGCCGGCGCAGGCGAGGTCATAGAGCAGCACGGGCTTGCCATGCGACGGCGCCTCGGAGACGCGCACGTTGCGCGGGATCAGGGTGTCATAGACCAGCGCGCCCATGTGGCTGCGCACGTCGGCCTCCACCATCTCCGCCAGCTTGTTGCGCCGGTCCACCATCGTCAGCACCACGCCCTGGATCGCGAGTCCGGGGTTGAAGGCACGGCGCACCCGCTCGATCGTGTTGCGCAGGTGGCTGAGCCCCTCCAGCGCATAGAATTCGGCCTGCAGCGGCACCAGCACCGCGTCGGCGGCCACCAGGGCATTGAGTGTCAGGAACCCGAGCGAGGGCGGGCAGTCGATCAGGACATAATCGAAGTCGCCGCGCACCGGCGTCAGCGCCTCGGCCAGACGCACCTGGCGCTGCTCGTCCTCCACCAGTTCGACCTCGGCACCGGCGAGATCGACCGTGGCCGGCACCAGGGCCAGGCGCGGCACCGCCGTCGGCAGGATCAGGCCCTGCAGCGGCGCGGCGTCGAGCAGCGCGGCGTAGATGCTGCGGTTCAGCGCCGGCCGGCTCACTCCCAGTCCGGTGGTCGCGTTGCCCTGCGGGTCGAGGTCGATCACCAGCACGCGCTTGTCACAGGCGGCCAGCGCGGTCGCCAGGTTGATCGCCGTGGTGGTCTTGCCGACGCCGCCCTTCTGGTTGGCGATGGCGAGCACGCGTGCCGCCGCCGCGGGCTGGGCGGCAGAGGGCCGGGTCGCCGGGTCGGCCAGGGTCTGATCCATGATCTCCACGTCCTCTCGGGCAGGCGAAGTGTCTGCCGCGCTCGTGCCCCGCCCCTGTCCAGGCGCCGCTTAAGTCCCTGACCGGGCAGCCAGGTCGGCGATCCGCAGGATGCTACCCTCCGGATCGGTCCGGCTGGGGAAGCGCTCGACGGCCATGCTCCACCGCCGGGCTGCCTGGGTCAACTCCTCCGCCGCGCCCCGGCCCTTGAGAAACAAGGCACTACCGCCGGGCGCCAGGTGCCGTGCGGCATAGTCGAGAAGCCGCTCCAGTGGGGCAAGGGCACGGGCCGTTACGCAATCCGCGCAAAGCGGGGATAACTCCTCGATCCGCCCCAGGTGCACTTCCGCTCCGGCCGCCGTTTCACGTGAAACCTCGCGCAGGAACTGGCCTTTGCGCCGGTCGCTCTCGACGAGATGGATCTCGCCGGCGCCGAGGATTGCCAGGACCAGGCCCGGGAAGCCGGCACCGCTGCCGAGGTCGGCGAGGCGCCGTGGCCGGCCGGCCGGCGCCGGTGGCAACAGCGGCAAGAGCTGGGCCGAGTCCAGAAAGTGCCGACGCCAGAGGTCGGGCAGGCTGTCCGCGCTGACCAGATTGATCGCCCGGGTCCACTTGGTCAGCAGCCGGGCGTAGATTTCCAGCCGTTCCAGCGTTTCACGTGAAACACCGAGGTCAGCCAGCGCCTTATGTGGATCCTCCAGGCGCGCCACGGGCCTCAGGCCGCCCGCTCGGCCCGCCGCGCATGGCGCAGCAGCAGGGTCAGCGCAGCCGGCGTCATGCCCGGCAGCCGGGCGGCGGCGCCCAGGGTCGCCGGGCGGGCCTTTGCGAGCAGCTGACGGATCTCGGCCGAGAGCCCAGCGATCCTTTCAAGCGGCAGGTCGGCGGGCAGTTCCAGGGCCTCGTCGCGGCGGAAGGCGGCGATGTCGGCCTCCTGCCGCTCCAGATAGCCGGCATAGGCGGCGTCGATAGAGAGCTGCTCCCGAACCGCTGGCGACAAGCCGCCCAGCGCCGGCCAGAGCCCCAGCAGGCCGGCCCAGCCAACCGCCGGCAGGGCCAGCAGCTCTTGCGCCGTGCGGCGGCGGCCGTCCTGGTTCACGGTGAAGCCGGCGCGCGCCAGCTCGCGCGGCGTCGCCTCAAGCGCGGCCAGCGCGGCACGGCCCTCGGCCAACGCGCCGCGCCGCGCCGCCCACCACGCCCCCCGTTCCGCCCCGACGCAGCCCAGCGCCAGGCCACGGTCGGTCAGGCGCTGGTCGGCATTGTCGGCGCGCAGGCGCAGGCGGTACTCGGCGCGGCTGGTGAAGAGGCGATAGGGCTCGGTCACGCCGCGCGTCGTCAGGTCGTCGATCATGACGCCGAGATAGGACTCGGTGCGGTCGAAGACCGCCGCTTCCGCCCGGCCGCCGGCCAGCAGCGCGGCGTTCAGTCCGGCCACCAGCCCCTGCCCCGCCGCCTCCTCGTAGCCGGTGGTGCCGTTGATCTGTCCGGCCAGGAACAGGCCCGGCAGGCGCCGCGCCTGCAGCGCCGCCGTCAGCTCGCGCGGATCCACGTGGTCGTACTCGATGGCATAGCCGGGGCGCAGCATGATGGCCCGCTCCAGGCCCGGGATGCGCGCCAGCAGCGCCGCCTGCACCTCGGCCGGCAGCGAGGTCGAGATGCCGTTGGGATAGACCGTGGGGTCGTCCAGGCCCTCGGGTTCCAGGAAGATCTGATGCCGCTCCTTGTCGGCGAAACGCACCACCTTGTCCTCGATCGAGGGACAGTAGCGCGGCCCGACGCTCTCGATCTGCCCGCTGTAGAGCGGTGCGCGGTGCAGGTTGGCGCGGATCAGCGCGTGCGCCGCCGGCCCGGTGTGGGTGATGTGGCAGGCCACCTGCGGGTTGGCGATCGCCCCGGTCAGGCTGGAGAAGGGCTCCGGCGGATCGTCCCCGGCCTGGACCTCCAGGCCGGCCCAGTCGATAGTCCGCCCATCCAGCCGTGGTGGCGTACCGGTCTTGAGGCGCCCCAGGCTGAAGCCCAGCCGGGCCAGCGCCGGCGAGAGGCCGCGCGACGGCGGCTCCCCCACGCGGCCGGCCGGCGTGCGCTGCTCGCCGATGTGGATCAGGCCATTGAGGAAGGTGCCGGTGGTCAGCACCACGGCCCCGGCCCGCAGGGCGTCGCCGGTTCCGGTGACCAGGCCGGCCAGGCGGCCATCCGGCCCCAGCAGCAGGTCCTCCGCCGCGCCCTCCAGGATCGTCAGGTTCTGCTGCGCGCGCAGCGCCGCCTGCATGGCCAGGCGATAGAGCCTGCGGTCGGCCTGGGCGCGCGGGCCGCGCACCGCCGGGCCCTTGCTGCGATTCAGCAGCTTGAAGTGGATGCCGGCGGCGTCGGCCACCCGGCCCATGACGCCGTCCAGGGCGTCGATCTCGCGCACCAGATGCCCCTTGCCCAGGCCGCCGATCGCCGGATTGCAGGACATGACGCCGATGGTATCGGCCCGGTGGGTCAGCAGCGCCGTGCGGGCGCCAAGCCGCGCCGCCGCGGCCGCCGCTTCGCAGCCGGCATGGCCACCGCCCACCACGATCACGTCCCAGCGGTCACGCATGGCGCTTCTATAGGGCAGCAGAGGCCGAAGGGTCAAAGGGGCAGGCTCGCGCGCTCCACCCAGCGTCGCCCGGCCGCCATCGGCCTCGGGGGCACAAGCAGCCGCGTTTCACGTGAAACAGGGCTCAAGTCCATGATTCCAAGCCCACTTCACTTCCCGATGCAGAAATCGCGAAAAATCAGGTCGAGCAGCTCTTCGACATCCACCCGACCGGCCACCCGGCCAAGGCCGCGCAACGCCAGCCGCAGGTCCTCGGCGATCAGCTCGGCGGCCGCCCCCGCCTGAGCCCGCCGCAGCGCCGCCAGGGTCTCGGTCAACGCGGCCCGCTGCCGGGCCCGGGTGACCAGCGGCGCGGGGCCGGCGCCACTCCAGACCAGGCTGCGCAGCCGTTCGGCCAGGAGCGCCTCGAGTGCCGCGAGCCCGGCGCCGCTCTTTGCCGAGACCGAGTGGTCCACCGGAAGGTCGTTGCCACGCGGCAGGTCGACCTTGGTGCCTATTCTTAGGCAGACCGTTCCGTCTCTGATTATGTCTTGTGGTTCTACCTGATCGACACACGATAGATCGACGAGATTCAAGATGAGGTCGGCCTGCGCCGCCTGACCGTGGCTGCGGCGAATGCCTTCCTGCTCCACCGGATCCGTGGCACCCGCGCGCAGCCCCGCCGTGTCAACCAGCGTGACCGGCAGTCCGCCGAGATCGAGGTGCAGCTCCAGCACGTCGCGCGTCGTACCGGGCGTCGGCGCGACGATCGCCGCCTCGCGTCCGGCCAAGGCGTTCAGCAGCGTCGACTTGCCGGCGTTCGGCGGTCCCAACAGGACCACGCGCAGACCCTGGCGCAGCCGCTCGCCGCGCGGCGCCGCGCTGAGCGCATCGGCGATCTCGCCGGCCACCGGCTCCAGCGTCGCCTGGCTCTCGGCCACGAGTCCCAGCGGCAGCTCCTCGTCGGGGAAGTCGATCGCCGCCTCGATCCGCGCCAGGGCGCGCGCCAGGCGGGCGCGCCAGTCCTCCAGCCGCCGTGCCAGCGCGCCGCCCGACACGGCCAGCGCCTGGCGCCGCTGCAGCGCCGTCTCGGCGGCGATGAGGTCGGCCAGGCCTTCGACCGCCGTCAGGTCCAGGCGCCCGTTGTCGAAGGCCCGGCGGGTGAACTCCCCGGGCTCGGCGGGCCTGAGGCCCGGCTGCCGCGCCAGCGCCTGCAGCACGGCCTCGACCACGCTGGGCGCACCGTGCAGCTGCAGCTCGGCCATGTCCTCGCCGGTCTCGGTGCCGGGCCCCGGCAGCCAGAGCAGCAGCGCAGCGTCGAGCAGCTCGCCGCTCGCCGGGTCGCTGACCCTGCGCAGCGAGGCACGCCGCGGCTCCGGCAGGCGCCCGCCGGCCAGCGCCGCCAGCGCGGCGCCGGCGCGCGGTCCGGCGAGGCGCACCACGGCGACGGCGGCGCGCCCCGGCGCGCTGGAAAGCGCGAAGATGGTGTCGGCCGCCTGGTCCACGGCCACGGCGCCCGCGCCTAGGGCCAGGCGCGCACGTGGTGCGCCACCGGCGGCCGGTTGCGCGGCCGCTGCGGCTGCGTCGGCGTGCCGACGTGCAGGAAGCCGACGATGGCATCGTCGGGGCCGAGGCCGAAGGCCTCCTTCACCCCGGCGTCATAGGCCCGCCCGCCGGTCACCAGCACCGCGCCATAGCCCAGCGCGTGAAAGGCGGTCAGCAGGTTCTGCGTGGCGCAGCCGGCGGCGATCACCTGTTCCACCACCGGCACCTTGGGATGGCCCGGATTGACCTTGGCGGCGCAGACGATCAGCAGCGGCGAACGCAGCGCCTTGCCGCGCGCGCTCTCGGCCTCCTTGTCGTCGCCGCCGGCGCGGCGCGCGGAGGCGGCAAAGACATCGCCCAGCCGCTCCAGCCCCTCGCCCTCGACGGTGAAGAAGCGCCAGGGGCGGATCGCCCCGTGGTCGGGCGCGGTCAGCGCCGCGGCGAAGGCCTTCTCGCGTTCCTCCGCGCCCGGTGCCGGCAGGCCCAGGTCCTTGGCCGACACGGACTGCCGCGTCAGCAGGGCATCGAATACCTCCACCTAGTCGCTCCCCTTCTTGCCGCCGCCGCCGGACATGGCGTTCCAGAACATCTTCTGCAGCTGTTCCCAGCCCTGGATGCCGGCGGGCATCCAGGTCTTCAGCAGGGTTTCCGGGTCCATCGCCTGCAGCGAGGCCAGCGCCCGCTTCTGCACCTCGGCCATCACGGCCTCCTGCATCGGCTTCACGTCGGGCAGGCCAAAGAACTGGCGCGCCTCCTCGGGCGTGCAGTCGACGTCCATGGTGATTTTCATGGGGCCGCATCCTTGCTGGCGGTGGATCGGGGCCCACTATACAAGGGAAGCCCGCCCGCAACAGACAAGCCCGCCATGAACCGACTCGGCAGCGAGACCAGCCCCTATCTGCTGCAGCACCGGGACAACCCGGTCCACTGGTGGGCCTGGGGGCCGGACGCCTTGGCCGCCGCCAAGGCCGAGGGCAAGCCCATCCTGCTGTCGATCGGCTATGCCGCCTGCCACTGGTGCCATGTCATGGCGCACGAGTCCTTCGAGGACCCGGCGACCGCGGCGGTGATGAACCGCCTCTACGTCAACATCAAGGTCGATCGCGAGGAGCGGCCGGACCTCGACGCCATCTACCAGCACGCCCTGGCCCTGCTGGGCGAGCAGGGCGGCTGGCCGCTGACCATGTTCCTGACGCCCGACGGCGAGCCCTTCTGGGGCGGTACCTACTTCCCGCCGGTCGCGCGCTACAACCGCCCCGGCTTCCGCGACGTGCTGGAGGGCCTCGGCACCATCTGGCACCAGAACCCGGAGAAGGTGCAGAAGAACGTCGCCGCGCTGCAGGGCGGCCTCAGCGAATGGGCGCGCTCGCTGCCGGGCGGCGCCGTCACCCCCGCCATCCTCGACCAGGTGGCCGACCGCCTGCTGCAGGAGGTCGACCCCGTGGAGGGTGGCATCGGCGGCGCGCCTAAGTTCCCCAACGCGCCGCTGCTGGCCCTCTTCTGGCGCGCCTGGTGGCGTACCAGCCGCGAGGACTATCGCCAGGCGGTGACCCATACGCTCAGGCAGATGAGCAACGGCGGCATCTACGACCACCTGGCCGGCGGCTACGCGCGCTACACGGTCGACGCCATCTGGCTGGTGCCGCACTTCGAGAAGATGCTCTATGACAATGGCCAGATCCTGGCGCTGCTGACGGCGGCCTGGTGCGCCGACCGCGACCCGCTGTTCGAGCTGCGCATGCGCGAGACGGTCGACTGGCTGCTGGCGGAGATGCGCGCCGCCGAGTCAGCGCCGGGGATCACGGCAAAGGGCGCACCCCGTGCGCCATACGTGCCGGCTTTCGCCGCCTCCTACGACGCCGACAGCGAGGGGCACGAGGGCAAGTTCTACGTCTGGACGCCCGAGGAGATCGCCCGCCTGCTGCCGCCGGCCGAGGCGGCGCTGGTCAGCCAGGCCTATGGCGTGACCGAGGAGGGCAACTTCGAGGGCGCGACGATCCTCAACCGCCGCGACGACCCGCCCGACCTCGCCGGCCGGGCCGGGCGCGAGCGCGAGGCCCGCCTGGCCGCCGCGCTGCGCGTCCTGCGCGCGGCCCGCGCCCAGCGCATCTGGCCCGGCTGGGACGACAAGGTGCTGGCCGACTGGAACGGCATGACCATCGCCGCCCTGGCCGAGGCCGGCGTCGCGCTGGGCGAGCCGGCCTGGGTCCAGGCCGCGGCCCAGGCCCTCGCCTTCTGCCGCGCGCGCATGCTGCGAGGCGGACGGCTCTATCACTCCTGGCGCCACGGCGTGCTGAAGCACCAGGCGACACTGGACGACCACGCGCAGCTCGCGCGCGCGGCGCTGGCCCTGCACGAGGCGACGGGCGCCGAGGAGTGGCTGGCCTTCGCCGGGCAGCTCGCCGCGCTGGTCGAGGCGCACCACGCCGATCCCGCGGGCGGCTACTTCCTCACCGCCGACGATGCCGAGAGCCTGGTGGTGCGGCAGAAGGCGGCGCACGACGCCGCCGTGCCCTCGGGCAACGGCGCCATGGTCGAGGTGCTGGCGCGCCTGCACTACCTGACCGGCGCGCCGGACTATCGCCTCAGGGCCGAGCGCGCGGTCACCGCCTTCACCGGCGAGCTCGGCCGCAACTTCTTCCCGCTGGCCACGCTGCTGAACGGCGCCGAGCTGCTGGAGCGCGCGGTGCAGGTCGCCGTCATCGGCCGGCGCGGCGAGGCGGCGACCGACGCCCTGGTCGTCGCGGCCTTCCAGAGCGGCAATCCCTGGCGCGTGCTGCAAGTCGTGTCGCCCGACGCCGCGCTGCCGCTGGCGCATCCGGCGCAGGGCAAGACGCAGCAGGACGGACAGGCCACGGCCTATGTCTGTCACGGCCCCACCTGCTCGCTGCCGATCACCGACGCCGGCGAGCTGCGGCGCCTGCTCTCGGCGCGGGGCTAAGGCCTCACGCCGGCTCCAGCCGCGCGGGGAAGCCGGGTGCGCGCAGGTCGGTGCCCAGCGCATCCTCCAGCAGCTTCACCACCTGGGTCGACTGCGCCTCGCGGCCATAGATCGCGGTGGCCTCCTGGAAGATCTGCTCGGTCAGGCCCGCCAGCTTCAGCGGCACGCCGAACTGCCGGCCGAACTGCATGGCGAAGCCCAGGTCCTTCAGCGCCAGCGCGTTGGTGAAGGCGACGTCGTAGCTGCCGTTCAGGATCAGCTGCCCCTCGGTCTCGTGCACGAAGGAATTGCCGCTGGAGGCCTTGATGGCGCGCCAGGCCTGCGCCAGGTCCAGCCCGCCGCGCTTGGCCAGCATCAGCGCCTCGCCGTCGGCCACCAGGTGGATGAAGGCCAGCATGTTGGTGATGACCTTGATCACCGCGGCGCTGCCCAGCGGGCCCATGTGCAGGATCTCGCCGCCCATGACCTTCAGCGCCGGCTCGACGCGCTGGAACACCGCCGACTCGCCGCCGACCAGCAGCGTGATCTTGCCGGCCGCCGCGCGGTGTACGCCGCCGGTCACCGGGCACTCCAGCGTGTCGACGCCGCGGGCCTTCAGCATCTCGGCCAGGCCGCCGATCTCGCCCTGGTCCACCGTGCTCATCTCGACCCAGACAGAGCCGGGCTTGAAGCCCTCGGCGAGCTGCCCGACGACGGCGCGCGAGGCCTTGGGGTTCGGCAGGCAGGTGAAGACCACGTCGCAGGCGGCGGCGAGGCTCTTCGCATCGGCTGCCCACCTGGCGCCCGCTGCCAGCAGCGGCTCGGCCGCCGCAGGGTTCAGGTCGGTGACCGTCAGGTCGAAGCCGCCACGCCTGAGCGAGGCCGCGAGATGGAAGCCCAGGTTGCCCAGGCCGACGAAACCGTAGCGCATCGTTCTCCTCCCCTGTTTCAGTCCCCTCTCCCATGCGCAGCATGGGGAAGGGATAGGGAGGGGGCGGTCGGTGTCGATCGAACCGTTCGCACCGCTAGACCGCCCCCTCCCCAACCCTCCCCCGCGCTTCGCGCGAGAGAGGGAGTCGTCTGTGCAAGCGCACGCCTTGCGCCCTATCCCACCGGCCGGTTGGTCATCTCCAGGTGAAGCTGCTTGCCGGTATAGGGATGCGCGCGTGCCACGGCCTCGTTCAGCTCGACGCCGAGGCCCGGCTCGCTGGAGGGAATGACATAGCCCTCCTCCCACTGGATCGGCGTCTTCAGCAGCTCGGCGTAGAAGCCGCCCCAGGTCTGGATCGACTCCAGGATCAGGAAGTTCGGGCTGCAGGCGGCAACCTGGATGTTGGCGGCGCCCACCACCGGCCCGCAGTAGCAGTGCGGCGCGATCTGCGCGTAGTAGGTCTCGGCGATCGAGGCGATCTTCTTCGCCTCCAGGATGCCGCCGACACGCCCCAGGTCGAACTGCAGGATCGAGGCCGCGCCGCTCGCCAGCACGCGCTGGAACTCGTACTTCGTCGCCAGGCGCTCGCCGGTGGCGATCGGCACCGAGGTCTTGCGCGCCACCTCGGCCATCATCTCCGGCATCTCCGGCGGCGTCGGCTCCTCGAACCACAGCGGGTCATAGGGCTCCAGCACCTTGGCCAGGCGCACCGCGCCCGAGACGCTGAACTGCCCGTGCGTGCCGAACAGCAGGTCGGCCTTGCCGCCCACCGCCTCGCGCACCAGGCGGCAGAAGTCGCCGGCCAGCTTGAGTTCCGCCTGGCTCGGCTGGCGCGGATCGAAGGCGGCATAGGGCGCGACGGGATCGAACTTCACCGCGGTGAAGCCCATGGCGACGTACTCCGCCGCGCGCGTCGCCGAGAGCTGCGCGTCCTTGTAGATCGCGTCGCTCTCGCCCTGCGCCGGGTCGGGATAGATGTAGGTATAGCTGCGCAGCCGCTCGTGCACGCGCCCGCCCAGCAGCTCGTAGACCGGCTTGCCCGCCGCCTTGCCGACCAGGTCCCAGCAGGCCATCTCCAGCCCCGAGACGATGCCCATCATCGAGACGTCGGGCCGCAGCATGAAGCCGGTGCCGTGCGCCTTGCGCCAGAAGCTCTCGATGTGGTGCGGGTCGCTGCCGATCAGGTAGCGGGCGGCCACGTCCTCGGCCATCTTCGCCACCAGGTGCGGGTCGAAGGGCACGGAGTAGATCTCGCCGATGCCGCTGATGCCGTCGTCGGTGGTCAGCTTGACGAAGATGAAGTAGCGCCCGCCGAAGCCGGGCGGCGGATTGCCCACGACGAAGGTCTCGCAGTCGGTGATCTTCATGGCCCGCCCCTCCCCGAGGCGCGCGCCAGCCTAGCGCGGCCGGCGCCGCCCGCGCCCGCCCTGGAATCGCCGCCCGCTGTTTCCGGCGCGGCGCCAAACCCCTGGGTTGCTTAGCCCGCCCCCCATGCTCAACCAGCGTCGCGAACGCTTCGCAACTAGAATGCAGGCACCTCAATCGGCGGGAGGTTCCCTCAGATGCCCTTCGCGGACGTCAACTGGATTGCCGTGCTGGCCAGTACCGTGGCCGGCTTCGTCTTCGGCGCCCTCTGGTACAGCGGCCTCGGCAAGGCCTGGCTGGCCGCGCTCGGCAAGACGGAGGCGGAACTGACCGAGGGCTATGCCGCCTCGCCCCTGCCCTATGTCATTGCCTTCGCCGCGCAGGCGACGATCGGCTTCTTCCTGATGCAGCTCCTGGTGCGTCTCGACTCCATGACCCTTGGCTCGGCCCTCGCCGCCGCGCTGGTGCTCTGGCTGGCCTTCATCCTGGGTCCCATGGCGGTGAACCACAGCTTCCAGCGCGCCAGCCGGCGCCTGACCCTGATCGACGCCGGCCATTGGCTCGGCGTGCTGCTGCTGCAGGCGCTGGTGATCTCGCTGGTCGGGCTCTAGCCCCGGCCGCCGCGCGCGGCTACACCAGCGGCATGACGCTCTACATCGACGCCGATGCCTGCCCGGTGAAGGAGGAGGCGTTGCGCGTCGCGCGGCGCCACCGGCTGCCGGTGGTGCTGGTCTCCAACCGCGGCCTCAGGCCCAGCCCCGACCCGCTGGTGCGCCAGGTCGTGGTCAGTGACGCCTTCGACGCCGCCGACAACTGGATCGCCGAGCACGCCGGCCCCGGCGACATCGTCGTCACCGCCGACGTGCCGCTGGCCGCGCGCTGCGTGAAGGCCGGCGCCCAGGTGCTCGGCCCCACCGGCCGCCCCTTCACGCCGACCAACATCGGCATGGCCAGCGCCATGCGCGACCTCAAGGCCCACCTGCGCGAGACCGGCGAGGACCGGGGCTTCAACAAGAGCTTCACCAAGGACGACCGCGCGCGCTTCCTGCAGGCGCTGGAGCTGGCGGTGCGCGCGGCGCAGAAGAGCGCTCAGACCCCGCCCAGCACGTGAACCGCGCGCGTCGCGACCAGGGGCCGGGTCTTGGCGGCATAGGCCGCCATGTGCGGCGCGGCGGCGTGGGCCTTCAGCGCCTCCAGGCTTTCCCAGCGCTCGATGACGACGAAGCTGTCGGGGCCCAGCGGCGTTTGGATCGGCCCCACGTCCGGCAGGTCCACCGTCGCCTCGTAGGCGATGCAGCCGGCCTCGGCCAGCACGTTCGGCCGGTTCTCGGCGAAGGCGGCGAGGATCGTCGCGCGCTGGCCCGGCTTGGCGGTGATAATGGCGAGGACGTGGACGGTCATGAGGCTGTCTCCTTCTGGCTGCGCCACCCGCCTCCGGCTCCGCCGGGAGAGGGCTCGGGTGCGGCTTCGCCTGTACGCCAACCGAATCCCGCGGCCGGCATTCTTCGCGCCGCGCCGCGTCGGAACAAGCGCTTAGCGGCCCACCCGGGGCGGTGGAAAAATCCCGCTTGCCTTCCACCCGCGCTGCGACTATACGTCGCGTCCCCTGACGGCCGGGTGGTCCGGCGTCGGGTGCCTTAGAGGGTTCGTCGTTCCGATGTCCGATCTGTCCATAGCCCGCGAGAGCTGGGTGGCGTTCACCGAACGCCCGGCGCCCTTGTGCGCCCACGCCCGGCCCACGCCCAAAGGCAGCCCGGCAGCCGACTGACGAGGAACTCCCTCTCTCCGCTGCTCCGGGCCCCAAGCAAGCCCATTCCTTCAGGAGCAGCGATCATGGCCTTCCTTTATTTCATCCTCGTCGTCCTGCGCCTCGGCCAGGGGCCGCTGGCGCCGTCACGGCCCGGTCTTGCGCGGGACGAGCAATCCCGCCGGGAGCGCGGCCGTGACTAGGCGACGCCATTCGTTAGGCCATTGGCGGCTTCAAAGGCGCGGGTTCCAAGGCCCGCCTGGCGCCGGATCCAAACCGGCGTACCGAAGCCAAGCTGGATGCGGCCATCCCGGCCGCGTCGTGGTCATGGAGAGACTAGCTCAGCGGTAGAGCGGCCGGGTTCCCCCGGCAGGTCGCGGGTTCGACTCCCGTGTCTTTCACCACACTGCGTGTAGCTCATAGGTAGAGCACAGGACTGCAACTCCTGCGGTAGCGGGTTCGACTCCCGCCACAGCCAAAGACCCGGAAGGCCGGGGACGGCGGCGAACCTTGCGGGCGGCTTCGGCCACCCACGAGGTTCACGCCGACCAGGCCAGTCCCGGGCCGCCGCGGCGCCCCCGCCGGTACCGGACCCCCGGGTCCCAAGCCAGGCCATCCCGCGCCCCCGCCGCTCCGGCGGCGGGGCCGGGACCGCCGGGCAAGGGGCCGGGGGTCCAGGCACCGGCGGCCGCCGCCCGGTCCGGGGCCCGCCCGGACGGTGCCCGCCGTCCCCGGTCCTTCCACTCTCTCTGCCAGGAGCGCTGTTTCAACTGGAGTACGTCAGATGCTGTACCAGACCGTCACCATCACCGAAGCCCAGCTCGGCCTCGTCACGCGGCGCGGCCGCTACCAGCGCCTGCTGACCGCCGGCACCTACCGGCTGCTCGCCCTCGGCGGCCTCGCCGTCGAGGTGATCGAGCTGCGGACGCGGCCCCTCGCCTCGCCGGCGCTGGAGCTGCTGGCGCGCACCCGTCCGGCCGAGATCGAGCCGCATGTCCTGACGGTCGACACCGGCGACGGCGAGGCCGTGCTGGTCTCCGCCGACGGCAAGCTGGTCGACCTGGTCGGGCCTGGCCAGCGCCGGCTCTATGCCCGCGCGCTGCAGGCCATGACCGTGGAGCGGCTGGACCTGCGTCAGGTCCTGCAGGTGCGCGAGGAGCTTCTCGCGCCGCTGCAGCGCATCGCGACCAGGGGCCAGCTCCTTACCGTGCTGGTCGGCCAGCGCCAGCAGGGCCTGCTCTACGTCGACGGCGTGCTGCAGGGCACGCTGGGGCCCGGCCTCTATGGCTACCTGACCCTGCTGCGGCAGGTGCAGGTGGTGACGCTCGACCTGCGTCTGCAGACGCTCGAGGTCCAAGGGCAGGAGATCCTGTCCAAGGACCGCGTCGGCCTGCGTGCCAACCTCACCGCGCTCTACCGCGTGACCGATCCGGTGACCGCCCTTGCCGTGGTGTCCGACGTGAAGGACTACCTCTACAAGGAGCTGCAGCTCATCCTGCGGCAGATCATCGGCCAGCGCACGCTGGAGCAGGTGCTGGGCGACAAGACCTCGATCGACGAGGAGCTCGCCACGCTGATCGCCGCCAAGGCGGCGACGGTCGGTGTCGAGGTCGCCTCGGTCGGCCTGAAGGACGTGATCCTGCCGGGCGACATGCGGACCCTGATGAACCGCGTGATCGAGGCCGAGAAGACCGCCCAGGCCAACGTCATCAAGCGGCGCGAGGAGACCGCGGCCACGCGCTCCCTGCTCGCCACGGCGCAGATCATGCAGGACAACCCCCTGCTGCTGCGGCTGAAGGAGCTGGAGGCGCTGGAGAAGATCGCCGAGCGCGTCGGCACGCTCCGGGTCAGCGATGGCCTGGACGGCCTGCTGAAGCTGGTGACGCTGAAGCCTGACAAGGCTGCGTAGGTGGAGGGCCCGTCGCCGGGAAACCGGTGGCGGGCCTTTTCCTTGGGGCTGCCCCCTTGATCCAGCGCAAGGAATGCGCTGCCGTGGTCGCTAAGACCTTGTGCCAAGCAAGAACCGACGACGGGGACGGAACCACATGGGACGCTATGCCGAGCTGCACCGCCGCTCGCTCGAGGACCCGGAGGGCTTCTGGGCCGCGCAGGCCGCGCGCATCGACTGGACGCGGCCCTGGGACCAGGTGCTGGACCTCAGCGAGGCGCCGGCGACGCGCTGGTTCCGCGGCGGGCAGCTCAACACCTGCTGGAACGCGCTGGACCGCCACGTCGCCGCCGGCCGCGGCGCGCAAGTGGCGCTGATCTACGACTCGCCGATGACCGGGCAGGTGCACAGCTACAGCTATGCCGAGCTCACCGACTACGTCGCGCGCTTCGCCGGCGCGCTGGCGGCCGAGGGCGTCGGCAAGGGCGACCGCGTCATCATCTACATGCCGATGGTGCCCGAGGCGGCGGTGGCCATGCTGGCCTGCGCGCGCCTCGGCGCCGTGCACTCCGTGGTCTTCGGCGGCTTCGCGGCGAACGAGCTGGCGACCCGCATCGACGACTGCCAGCCCAAGGTGATCGTCGCCGCCTCCTGCGGGCTGGAGCCGGGGCGCGTCGTCGCCTACAAGCCGCTGCTCGACGCCGCCATCGCCATGGCGGTGCACAAGCCCGCCCGCTGCATCGTCCTGCAACGACCGCAGCACGCGGCCGAGCTGGGCGAGCGCGACGTCACCTGGGCGCACGCCATCGCCGGCGCGCCGCGCGCCGACTGCGTGCCGGTCGAAGCCACCGACCCGCTCTACATCCTCTACACCAGCGGCACCACCGGACAGCCCAAGGGCATCGTGCGCGACAACGGCGGCCACGCCGTGGCCCTGGCCTGGTCGATGGAAGGCCTCTATGGCGTGAAGCCGGGCGAGGTCTTCTGGGCCGCCAGCGACGTCGGCTGGGTGGTCGGCCACAGCTACATCGTCTATGCCCCGCTGATCTGCGGCGTGACCTCGGTGCTCTACGAGGGCAAGCCGGTCGGCACGCCCGACCCCGGCGCCTTCTGGCGCGTCATCCAGCAGCACCGGGTCGCGGCGCTCTTTACCGCGCCCACCGCCTTTCGCGCCATCCGCCAGCAGGACCCGAAGGGCGAGTACATCGGCAAGTACGACCTCAGCCACTTCCGCACGCTCTTCCTGGCGGGCGAGCGCTGCGACCCCGACACGCTGGCCTGGGCCGAGGCACAGCTCAAGGTGCCGGTGGTCGACCACTGGTGGCAGACCGAGACCGGCTGGTGCATCGCCGGCAACTGGCAGGGGGTGGAGCCCATGCCGGTCAAACCCGGCTCGCCCACTGTCCCCGGCCCCGGCTGGGACCTCCGCGTGCTCGACCCCGAGGGGCACGAGGTGCCGCGCGGCCAGATCGGCGCGCTGGTGGCCAAGCTGCCGCTGCCGCCCGGCACCTTCCCCGGCCTGTGGAACGGGCGCGAGCGCTACGAGCGCGCCTACTTCGCCCACTTCCCCGGCTATTACGAGACCGGCGATGCCGGGATGCTGGACCAGGACGGCTATGTCTTCGTCATGGCGCGCACCGACGACATCATCAACGTCGCCGGCCACCGCCTCTCCACCGGCGCGATGGAGGAGGTGCTGGCCAGCCACCCCGACGTGGCGGAATGCGCGGTGCTGGGCGCCGCCGACGCCCTCAAGGGCCAGGTGCCGCTGGGCTTCGTCGTGCTGAAGAAGGGCGTCAACCGCCCGCACCCGGAGATCGTGAAGGAGCTAGTGGCCCTGGTGCGCGACCGCATCGGCCCGGTCGCCGCCTTCAAGTCGGCCTGCGTCGTCGCGCGCCTGCCCAAGACCCGCAGCGGCAAGATCCTGCGCGCCACCATGCGCAAGCTGGCCGACGCCGAGCCCTTCAAGACGCCGGCGACCATTGACGACCCGGCGATCCTGGAGGAAATCAAGGGCGCGTTGCAGGGGATCGGCTACGCGAAGGGCTGAGCCTGCGGGCAGAGCTCCTGGCCCATCCTTCGAGACGCGGCTGCGCCGCTCCTCAGGATGAGGGCGGTTGCCGGTCCCGACATACCCACTCACCTCATCCTGAGGAGGGCGCGCAGGCGCCCGTCTCGAAGGATGAGCCGACAAGCGAGGTCCAGCGATCATGCGTCTCAAGGGTCAGGTTGCCGTCATCACTGGCGCGGCGGCGGGCATCGGCCTCGCCTGCGCCGAGGAGTTCGCCGCCGAGGGCGCCAAGGTGGTGCTGTCCGACGTCAACGTGGCGCGCGGCGAGGCCGCGGCCGAGGCGCTGCAGGCCAAGGGCCACGAGGCCCTCTTCATCGCCTGCGACGTGGGCGACAAGGCGCAGGTCGACGCGCTGATCGCCGGCGCGGTCGCCGCCTATGGCCGTCTCGACTGCTGCGTCGCCAACGCCGGCATCGTGCATGTGGCGAACTTCCTCGACCTGACCGAGGCGGACTTCGACCGCGTGCTCAGGGTCAACCTCAAGGGCGTGTTCCTGACCGGCCAGGCGGCGGCGCGGCAGATGGTGAAGGAAGGCCACGGCGGCACCATCATCAACATGTCCAGCGTCAATGCCGAGCTCGCCATCCCCGCCATCACCCCCTACGTCGTCTCCAAGGGCGGCGTGAAGCAGCTCACCAAGGTCATGGCGCTCTCGCTGGTCGACCAGGGCATCCGCGTCAACGCCGTCGGCCCCGGCTCGATCAAGACCGAGGTCTTCGCCGCCGTCGCCAGCGACAAGGACAAGATGCGCGGCATCCTGATGCGCACGCCGATGGGCCGCGCCGGCGAGCCGCGCGAGGTCGCCCGGGTCTGCGTCTTCCTGGCCAGCGACGACAGCAGCTACATCACCGGCCAGACCATCTATCCCGACGGCGGCCGCATGGCGCTGAACTACACCGTGCCGGTGAAGGAGTAGTCCTTGCCCCCCTCTCCCATCCGGCAGGATGGGGGAGGGTCCAAGGCGCGCATGGCTCCCTCGCCTTGACACCCCGGCATCCGGCTTGGTTCCCTCGGCGCTTCTGCCGGGAGGGCCGCCGATGAGCGCCGACGACATCACCCTGAGCCATGCCGGAAGCGCCGAGTGGCCGCTGGGCAACGCCGCCGTGGGGGCCTGGACCGACCACTACTTCAAGCGCACGCGCCAGGTGGTCGAGCACTTCGGCGACGTCAGCGTGACCTACGCCGTCTTCATGCGCCGCCCGGTGATCTCGGCGCCGCGCCTGGCGCTCGACTGGCTGAAGGCCGCGGTGGCGGCGCAGGGCGCCTCGGTGGAGATCGACCTGCGCTATCCCGAGGGCAAGTGGGTCGGCGCCGGCGAGCCGATCATGTACCTCACCGGCTCGTTCAAGTGCCTGGTGGAGCTGGAGACCCTGCTGCTGATGAAGCTGGGCCCGGCCTGCGTCGCCGCCTTCAATGCCTACACCATGTGCGCCGACCTGCCGAAGGTCGCCTTCCTGGCGATGGACGCGCGCCACTGCGCCGGCACCGAGATGGCCGAGCTCATGGCCTACGCCGCCTCGGTCGGCGGCGACCGGGCGAAGCGCAAGGCGCACGCCGTCGGCTTCATCGGCAATGCCACCGACGCCACGGCGCATTTCTTCGGTCAGGCCGGCGGCCTCGGCACCATGCCGCACGCCCTCATCGGCTATGCCGGCTCCACCGTGCGCGCGGCCGAGATGTTCGACGCGGTCTGGCCCGACCAGCCCATGACGGTGCTGAACGACTACTTCGCGCGCGAGGTCAGCGATTCCCTGGCGGTCTGCCAGCGCTTCCCGGCGCGCGCCGCCAAGGGCCTGCTCTCCGTCCGACTCGACACGCCCGGCAGCCGCTATGTCGAGGGCCTGGACCCGACGCAGTCCTATGCCGTGCTGGAGCGGCACTGCCCCGAGGCGATCCGCGGCTATCGCACCGAGGAAGAGCTGCGCCACCTGGTCGGCGCCGGCGTCTCGGCCGCCGCCATCTGGCGCCTGCGCGAGGCGCTGGACGAGGCCGGCTTCCCCAAGGTGAAGATCGTCGCCTCCTCCGGCTTCGACCCGCGCAAGTGCCGGGTGATGGCCGAGGCCGACGCGCCGATCGACGTGGTCGGCACCGGCAGCTACCTGCCGGCGCGCTGGAGCGAGACCTATGCCACCGCCGACATCATCGAGTACGCCGGCGAGAAGCGCGTGAAGGTCGGCCGCGAGTTCCTGTTCCGCAAGTAGCGGCGGCCTGCCTAGCGCAGCTTCGCCGCCAGCCAGTCGCCGATCGCGCCGGACCAGCCGCTGGCGAAGCAGCGGTCGAGCGCCGTCTGGTGCGGATCGCTGAAGCAGCCGCGCTTCAGGCGCTCGGCCTCCGGCACGGCGACGAAGGCGACGTCCCAGCGCCGCGCCAGCGGCTGCAGCGTCGCCGGCGTCTCATAGGCATCGCCGTCGAAGGCGAAGACCAGGCCATCCAGCTTCGGCGCCTGCACCAGCTCGTCGAACTCGTTCTGCCGCACGCGATGCCACAGCGCGTCCTGGTCCTGCCGCCGGCCGGCGAAGGCCGGGGCGATGGCGACCACGGCGTTGAACAGCGCCGGGTCCTCGGCCTCCAGCAGCAGCGCCGCCCAGGCGCCGGCGGAGTGCCCGGCCAGGAAGATCTGCCGCGCCGGTACGCCCATGGCGCGATAGGCCTCGACCCGCTCGCGCAGGTCCTCCTTGCGCAGCTCGACCTTGAGCCGCCGCGGCCGGCCCGTGCCGATGTCGAAGGCGCCGACCTTGGAGGGCGTGCAGAAGCCATCGACGCGCAGCGTCTTGCCCCAGAGCTTGCGGCCGTCCAGCGTGGCGATCGCGCTCGGCATACCGAAGGGTACGTCGAGCTGGTCAAGCCGGCAGGGGTCGGGCTCGAACTCGCCGACCGAGCCGTGGGTATAGATCAGCACCACCGTGCCCTGGGGATCGGGCAGGGTCAGCGGCGGGTGCGGGCCGGTGAACTCGGCCCGGTCGCCCAGTGCCTCGGCCCAGTGGTCCAGCACCGCGCAGGCACCGGTCCGTTGCGCGCAGGCGGCCAGTGCCATGCTGGCGGCCTCGTCGGGATTGTAGAAGGAATAGCCCACGCCACCGCCATTGGCGCCGCGTGCCCAGGCATAGAATCCGCGTTCGAAGTGGTCGAAGGAGACGGCGCAGCCATCCGCGTGGCTGGCATAGCGCCGACAGGCGATCAGGGCGCAGGCCTCAGCCTCGGCCTCCGTGGTGCGGTCGTAGCAGAAGCCATAGGACTGGTCGCCATCGGCCACCGCGACGGCGGTAAAGGCGGCGGCCGGGGACGGCGCCAGTAGCGGCGTCAGCCAGGCCAGCCCTGCGACCAGGCAGGCGGCGATGGGGCGAGACAGTGTCAACGGCCAGGATGCCCCCGGTCCCTACGAGTGTCCGCCCATGACGGTAGGTCGCGGACCCTTCGGGAGCAAGGGAGCCGGACTGCGCGTCCCTGCCGATCTGGAAGCAGGCCCCGCGTGGCTTGTCATCGCCGCCCGCCACGCCCTAGGGTCCACGACGCAATCGCATCGGGCCCACCTCTTGTTCGACGTCCGCCCCGTTCTCTACGTCTTCGCGCTCTGCCTGGTCGCCATCGGCGTCTTCGAGATGCTGCCGGGGCTGGTCGACTGGGCGCTGGGGCTGCCCGACGCGCCGGTCTACTTCGCCGCCGCGGCCATCACCGTCTTCGTCGGTGGCGCGCTCGCCTTCACCACGCACCAGCACAAGATGTCGCTCGGCCTCCGGCAGGCCTTCCTGCTGACGCCGCTCTGCTGGTTCGGCATCCCGGTCTTCGCCGGGCTGCCCTTCATGTTCACCGAGACCAACCTCTCCTTCGCCGACGCCTATTTCGAGACCGTCTCGGGCTTCACCACCACCGGCTCGACGGTGATCGTCGGGCTGGACACGCTGCCGCCCGGCATCCTGCTGTGGCGCGGCATCCTGCAGTGGCTGGGCGGCGTCGGCTTCATCGTCATGGCCATCGCCATCCTGCCCTTCCTCAAGGTCGGCGGCATGCAGATCCTGCGCACGGAATCCTCCGACCGCAGCGAGAAGATCCTGCCGCGCGCCTCGCAGATCGCCGGCGCCATTTCCATCACCTACCTGGTGCTGACGCTGCTCTGCGCCATCGCCTACCTGCTGACCGGCATGAACCTGCTGGAGGCGGTGATCCATGCCATGACCACGCTCTCCACCGGCGGCTACTCCACCTCGGACTCCTCGCTCGGTCACTTCGGACCCGGCGTGCACTGGGTGGCCGTGGTCTTCATGACGCTGGGCGGCATGCCCTTCCTGCTGCTGGTCCGGGCCTGGCAGAGCGGCTGGGGCGCCATCTGGCGCGACAGCCAGGCGCGGGTCTACCTGCTGTTCCTCACCGCGGTGATCCTGCCGCTGGCGCTCTGGCTCTGGATCGCCGGCGTCTACCACGACTTCGAGTCCTCGGTACGCCAGGTCGCGGTCAACGTCATCGCCGTGGTCACCACCACCGGCTACGCCTCGACCGACTACCAGCTCTGGGGCGCGGCGGTGCTGCCGATCTTCCTCTTCCTCATGCTGGCGGGCGGCTGCACCGGCTCCACCGCCGGCGGCGTGAAGATCTTCCGCTGGGAGATCCTGGTCAGCCAGGCGCACCGCCAGCTGCGCCAGGCGATCAACCCGCACCGCGTGCTGGCCAGGCGCTACAACGGCCAGCCGCTGCCGGCCGATGTGCCGGCCTCGGTCGGCGTCTTCCTCTTCCTCTACCTCGGCCTGCTGTTCCTCTTCACCGTGGCGCTGGCGGCGACCGGCCTCGACTTCGTCACCGCGCTGTCGGGCGCCGCCACCATGCTGGGCAACGTCGGCCCGGGCCTGGGGCCGGTGATCGGCCCGGCCGGCAACTTCGTCTCGCTGTCGGACGAGGCCAAGTGGATCTGCTCGCTGGCCATGGTGATGGGCCGGCTGGAGCTGCTGACCGTGCTGGTGCTCTTCGACTGGCGCTTCTGGGTGCGCTAGGGCGCCGTCATCCTGACCGCCTGCCGCAGCGCGGCGCGCAGGCTGGCGTGCTCGGCCTTGCCCGTGCCGGCGATGTCGAAAGCCGTGCCGTGGTCCGGGCTGGTACGCACGAAGGGCAGGCCGACGGTGACGTTCACGCCCTCCTCCAGGCCCAGGTACTTCACCGGAATCAGGCCCTGGTCGTGATACTGCGCGACGACGATGTCGAAGCGGCCCTGCCGCGCCTGCAGGAAGACCGTGTCGCCCGGCCAGGGGCCGCTGGCCTCGATGCCCTCGGCGCGCGCGGCCGCCACGGCTGGCGCGATCACGGCACCGTCCTCCGCGCCGAAAAGGCCGCCCTCGCCGGCGTGCGGGTTGAGGCCGGCGACCGCGACGCGCGGCCGGGCGATGCCGATCTGCCGGCAGGCGGCGTCGGCCTGGCGGATGGCGCGCAGCTCGTTCTCCAGCGTCACTGCCTTGATGGCATCGGCCAGCGAGACGTGGATCGAGACCAGCAGCACCCGCAGCTCGTCGTTCGCCAGCAGCATGGCGACCTCGGCCCCGCCGGCCAGGTGCGCCAGCATCTCGGTGTGGCCGGGGAAGGGCACGCCCGCCAGCTTCAGCGCCGCCTTGTTGATCGGCGCGGTCACCACGGCGCGCACTTCGCCTGACAGGGCCAGTGCCACCGCGCGCTCGATGTAGTCCGCCGCCGCCCGGCCGGCGCGCGCGTCCTCGCGCCCGAAGGGCAGGTCGGCGGGCAGGGCGCCCACCGGCAGCAGCGGCACGCTACCCGGCTTGTCTAGACAAGCCGCCGGGCTCACGACCGCTTGTATAGACAGGTCGGGCGCGACGATGCCCAGCGCGCGTTTCAGGATCGCTTCATCGCCCACCACCAGGGCCGGCGCCGGCAGGCCCTCGCGGAACAGCTTGCCGACGATCTCCGGCCCGATGCCGGCCGGATCGCCCATCGTGATGGCGATGGGGCGCGTCATGCTCAGACCGCGCGGGTGATGCCGCCGTCGACGCGCAGGTTCTGCCCGGTGATGTAGCCGGCGCCGGGCGACAGCAGGAAGGCCACGGTGTCGGCGATCTCCGCCGCGCGGCCATAGCGCCGCATCGGAATCTGCGCCACGCGCTCCTGCTTCACCGGCAGCGTGTCGATGAAACCGGGCAGCAGGTTGTTCATGCGGATGCCCTCGGCCGCGTAGCGGTCGGCATAGAGCTTGGCATAGCCCGCCAGCGCGGCGCGCAGTGCGCAGGAAATGGGAAAGGCCGGGTCCGGCTCGAAGGCGGCGAAGGTCGAGATGTTCACGAAGGCGCCGGCCTTCTGCCGCTGCATGATCGGCGTCGCCAGCTTGGCCAGGCGCTGCACCGGCAGCAGGATCAGCTCCAGCCCCTGGTGCCAGTCGGCGTCGCTGAGCTCCAGCAGCGCGCCCTTGGGCGGATGGCCGGTGGAGATCACCACGCCGTCGAGCCGGCCCCAGCGCGCGACGACGCCCTCGACCAGGCGCCTCAGGTCCGCCTCCTCGGTGACCGAGCCGGTGACGCCCAGGCCGCCCAGCTCGCCCGCCAGCTTCTCCGCCCCGCCCGAGGGCGAGAGCAGCCCCAGCTTCCAGCCGTCGGCCGCCAGCCTGCGCGCCACCGCGGCGCCCATGCCCTTGCCGGCCGCGGTCACCACGGCCACGCGCGTCGTCTCGCCCATGTCAGCCACCCAGTCCCCTTACGATGATGCCGAAGAAGGCCACCAGCCCGTCGAAGACCCACTCGACGGCCGGCACCGGCCCGCCCTTCAGGATCATGATGGCGACGAAGGCCCCGAGCAACGCCATGCCCAGGATGAAGAGCCAGTAGCGCGCGCGTGTCGACATCTTCCCCGCCCTCCGATCGCAGCGGGACTACAGCCGCCCAGAGGCAGCCGAAGCGGCCTACTGGTTCATCGAGTCGAAGAAGTCGGCATTCGACTTGCTGTGCTTCAGCTTGTCGAGCAGGAACTCCATCGAGTCCGTAGGGCCCATCGGGCCCAGGATGCGGCGCAGCACCCACATCTTGGTGAGCGTGGCCTTGTCGACCAGCAGCTCCTCCTTGCGGGTGCCGGACTTGCCGATGTCGAGCGCCGGGAAGGTGCGCTTGTCCGCCAGCTTGCGGTCGAGCACGATTTCCGAGTTACCGGTGCCCTTGAACTCTTCGAAGATCACCTCGTCCATGCGGCTGCCGGTGTCGATCAGCGCCGTGCCGATGATGGTGAGGCTGCCGCCCTCCTCGATGTTGCGCGCGGCGCCGAAGAAGCGCTTCGGCCGCTGCAGGGCATTGGCGTCGACGCCGCCGGTCAGCACCTTGCCCGACGAGGGCACCACGGTGTTGTAGGCGCGGGCGAGGCGGGTGATGGAATCCAGCAGGATCACCACGTCCTTCTTGTGCTCGACCAGGCGCTTGGCCTTCTCGATCACCATCTCGGCGATCTGCACGTGGCGCGTCGCCGGCTCGTCGAAGGTGGAGGAGACCACCTCGCCCTTCACCGAGCGGTCCATGTCGGTCACTTCCTCGGGCCGCTCGTCGATCAGCAGCACGATCAGGTAGACCTCGGGGTGGTTGGCGGCGATGGAACGCGCCAGATTCTGCAGGATCATGGTCTTGCCGGTACGCGGCGGCGCCACGATCAGCGCGCGCTGGCCCTTGCCCAGCGGCGTCACCAGGTCGATGACGCGCGGCGTCATGTCCTTGATGGTCGGGTCGGCGATCTCGAGCTTCAGCTTCTGCTCGGGATAGAGCGGCGTCAGGTTGTCGAAGTTGATGCGGTGGCGGGCGCTCTCGGGCGGGTCGAAGTTGATGGTGTTGACCTTGAGCAGCGCGAAGTAGCGCTCGCCGTCCTTGGGCGCGCGGATCTGGCCCTCGACCGTGTCGCCGGTCCTCAGGCCGAAGCGCCGCACCTGGGTCGGCGAGATGTAGATGTCGTCCGGGCCCGGCAGGTAGTTCGCCTCCGGGCTGCGCAGGAAGCCGAAGCCGTCGAGCAGCACCTCCAGCACGCCGCCGCCGAAGATCTCCTGACCGTTGTCGGCGGTCTGCTTCAGGATGGCGAACATCATGTCCTGCTTGCGCAGGGTGGAGGCGTTCTCGATCTGCAGCTCCTCGGCGAGGGCGAGCAGTTCGGCGGGGGACTTCTTCTTGAGTTCCTGGAGATTCATGATGGTCTTGCTGGGCGTTTCGTCGGTCACTCTGCTGCTCTCGTCCCCGTGATACGGCGAAGGCCGCTCAGGGGTTGCTGTCGGACGGAGGTCTGATGCCCGGGGCCGGAACGGCGGCCGGGCTGCGGCTTGGATCGCCGGTGCCCGAGATCCATAAGGGGATCGGGGCACCACCGTCGACCGCATCGGGAGGAGGGAGCCCGCGCGTGCTTGCGCACAGGCCTTATAGCAAGGTGGTTATCGCGAAGCCGCCCTGCAAGTCAAGCGGGGCAAAGGGGTCAGAAGGGCTTCACCACCACCAGGACGACGATGCCGATCAGCAGCAGGGTCGGCACCTCGTTCATCATGCGGTAGAAGCGCGCGGGGTGGCGGTTGGCGTCCCTGGCGAAGTCCTTGCGCCAGCGCGCCAGCAGGCCGTGCACGCCGCTCATGGCGATCAGCAGCACGCCCTTGACCTGGAACCAGCCCTCGCCCCAGGCGTCCAGCGCCGTCGCCAGCAACAGACCGAAGATCCAGGTCGCCGCCATGGCCGGGTTGATGATCGCACGCAGCAGACGGCGTTCCATCACCTTGAAGCGTTCGCTCTCGGGCGAGCGCGCCGGCACCTCGGTGTGATAGACGAAGAGGCGCGGCAGATAGAGCATCCCCGCCATCCAGGCGATCACCGCCAGGATATGCAGCGCCTTGATCCACGGATAGTACTCCAACAGGAACGCCTGCATCAGGTCCCCCTCCCCAGTCAGATCCCGCCGGCGCAGGGGCAGCCGCCCCATCCCGCCGGACAGATCCGGCGGCCGCCGTCGGGTGCCAGGCCAGGCGCCCTCTCCAGGCCTTCCCGCACCAGCCGGGCGAGCCCGGCGATGAAATCCGCCCGCGCGTCGACCGTCGGCGCGCGGTGATAGCTGGCGACACCCGCGGCCTCGGCCACGTGCCGCAGCTCGATGTCGAGCTCGACCAGCGTCTCGGAATGCTCCGATACGAAGGCCACCGGCGCAATGACCAGGGCGACGCGGTCGGCGCCGGCGCGCCGCACCTCGGACTCGGTCGAGGGGCCGATCCACTCCAGCGGGCCGACCCGGCTCTGGTAGCAGACCACGACCTCCAGCCCCGGCTGTGCCAGGCGCGCGGTTAGGGCCGCCGCCGTGCGCTCGACCTGCCACTGGTAGGGATCCCCGGCGGCGACGATCTTCTTCGGCAGGCCATGCGCCGAGAGCAGCAGCCGCACCGGCCGGCCGCTTTCCCGGGCCGCCGCCAGGGGCGCGGCCAGTCCCTCGGCCAGCGCGGCGACGAAGCCCGGCTCGTCGGGATAGCAGCAGAGCCGGTGGCTCGGCAGCGCCGCCAGCCCGGCCTTCACCGCGGCCTGGTCCCACTCCGCCAGCGACGAGGCCGTCGTGGTGGTCGAGAACTGGGGATAGAGCGGCAGCAGCACCAGGCGCGTCGGCTTCCAGGCGGCCACCGCGGCGGCGGCGGCCTCGGCGCGCGGGTGCCAGTAGCGCATGGCGATGAAGCACTTCACGGGACCCTGACCCGTCAGCGCCGCTTCCAGTGCGCGGGCCTGCGCCTCGGTGTTGGCCAGGATCGGCGAGCCGCCGCCGATGCGCCCATAGATCTCGCGCGCAACGGGGGCGCGGCGGCCGGCGATCAGCCGGGCCAGGAACCAGCGCAGCGGCCCCGGCACGCGCAGAATCGCCGGGTCGGAGAAGAGGTTGCGCAGGAAAGGCTGCACTGCGGCCGGCCCATCCGGGCCGCCGAGGTTGAAGAGCACGATGGCGGTGCGGTGTTCCCTCATGGCTGCGCTAGCTGGCTGTCCGCAGCCGCTCGACAAGGCGTGCGACATTCTGCGGCGGGGTCTCGGGCAGGATGCCGTGACCGAGGTTCATGATCCAGGGCCCCTCGCCCAGGCTCGCAGTCAGGCGGTCCAGGCCGGCATCCAGGGCCGTGCCGCCCTCGACCAGCAGGCGCGGATCGAGGTTGCCCTGGGGCGTCAGGCGCGGCTGCAGCACCCGCGCGGCCCAGTCCGGATCGACATCGCTGCCGAGCGACAGCCCGGCGATCCGGCCGTCCTCGGCCAGCGCCTGCAGCACCGCGGGCGGCGCATTGCGCGGAAAGACGATCAGCGGCACACCCGGGCAGCGACCGACAAAGCCGGCGGCAATACGCAGCAGCGGCGCAAGCGACCAGATCTCGGCCTCGGCCTCGCTCAGCAGGCCGGCCCAGGAATCGAAGACCTGCACCGCCTCGGCGCCAGCCTCGACCTGAGCCACCAGATGCTCGATCACCGACTCGACCAGCAGATCGATGAGCTGGCCGAAGACCACACCGTCCTGCCGCATCTCGGCCAGGGCGCGCGGGAAATCGTGGCCGCGACCGTCCAGCATGTAGGCGGCGAGCGTCCAGGGCGCGCCGGCGAAGCCGATCAGCGCGGTTTCCCGTGGCAGCCTCGCCCGGGTCTCCGCCAGCGCGGCATAGACCGGTGCCAGGTGGCGCCGGAAAGCAGCCTGATCGAAGGCCGGGACCGTCTCGAGCGGTTCCAGCCGCGGCCCCTCGCCCTCGGCAAAGGTGAGCGGCTGGCCCAGGGCATGGGGCACCACCAGAATGTCCGAGAAGATGATGGCCGCGTCGAAGCCGAAGCGGCGGATCGGCTGCAGCGTCACCTCGGCGGCCCTGGCCGGGTCGTAGCAGAGCGCCAGGAAGGAACCTGCCTCGGCGCGCACCTGGCGATACTCCGGCAGATAGCGCCCGGCCTGGCGCATCAGCCAGACCGGCGGCGGCCAGACGCGCTCGTGTTCCAATGCCCGCAGCAGGGCTTTCGGCTCGTTCCCCGTCATGCGGGCACCCCTACACCAGAAAAAGGATTCAAGGGAGTTGGTAGTAGAGGTGGTTGGTCCTGTGAAGAGCGGGGAGTGTCGGGTCGCCCACAGGGCTGTCCACGTCGGCCGGCCGGGGATGGCGCGCATCGGGATAAAGCCGACCGGACCGGCGGCCGGCCCAGGCGAGGCCTGGCGTGAAGCAGAGCGGGCGAACTGGGGATAAGCCGTCACTGTCCACCTTGCCCTGACCCGGCGCGAATTTGTCCCCGTGGATTACCGTTCCGGGCGCCGCGCCACTGGGCCTGGCCCTTTTTCCCCAGAACGGCGATGCTCCGGCCAGACGTTCCACAGGCTTCCCCTGCCGCCCGCCGCAGCCTAAAGCTAGCGGCCATGAGCCCCGGCACGTACCACCTGCATCTCGTCTCCGACGCCACCGGCGAGACCATCGCCTCGGTGGCGCGCGCCGTCCTGGTCCAGTTCGAGGGCATCGAGCCGATCGAGCATGTCTGGTCGCTGATCCGCACCGCCGGCCAGGTGGAGCGCGTGCTGGGCGGTATCCGCGCCCACCCCGGGCCGGTGCTCTATACCCTGGTCAACGACGAGCTGCGCGGCCTGCTGGTCGAGGGCTGCCGCCAGCAGGGCGTGCCGACCATCCCGGTGCTGGATCCGATCATCCGCACGCTGGCTTCGATCTTCGGGGCGCGCATCAAGGGCCGCCCCGGCCTGCAGCACGAGTTGGACGACGACTACTACCGGCGCATCGACGCCGTGCACTTCGCCCTCGGCCATGACGACGGTCAGGCGTCCGAGCGCCTGGAAGAGGCCGACGTGATCATCGTCGGCGTCTCGCGGACGTCGAAGACACCGACCTGCATGTACCTCGCCAATCGCGGCGTGAAGGCGGCCAACGTGCCGCTGGTGCCGGGCGTACCGCTGCCCGACGCCGTGCTGCAGGCGACGCGCCCGCTGGTCGTCGGCCTCACCAAGGACCCCAACTCGCTGGTCGAGGTGCGCCGCACGCGGCTGCGCCACATCGGCGAGGGCGAGCGCGAGACCGACTATGTCGACCCTGAGCTGGTGAAGGCCGAGGTGCTGGCCGCCCGCCGCCTCTTCACCCAGCAGGGCTGGCCGATGATCGACGTCTCGCGTCGCTCGATCGAGGAGACCGCGGCGGCGATCCTGACCCTGTTGCAGGACCGCCTGGCGCGCGCGCCGGCATGAGCGCGGCGATCATCCTGGCGTCGGAGTCGCCGGCCCGCCGCCGCCTGCTGGAAGCCGCTGGCGTGTCCTTCGCCGCGGTCGGCGCTGCGGTGGACGAGGAGGAACTGAAACGCGCCCTCAAGGCCGAGGGTGCGAGCCCGGAACAGGCGGCCGAGGCGCTGGCCGACCTCAAGGCCCGCAAGGTCAGCCTGAAGCATCCCGGTGCGTTGGTGATCGGCGGCGACCAGCTGCTGGTCTGCGAGGGCGCCTGGTTCGACAAGCCGCGCGATGCCGCCGAGGCGGCGGCGCAGCTCGCGCTGCTGCAGGGCAAGACGCACCGTCTCGTCACCTCGATCGTCGCCTTCCGCGATGGCGAGCGCCTCTGGCACCACCAGGAAGCGCCGGGCATCACGCTGCGCCGCCTCACGCCCGAAGCAATCCAGCGCTATCTCGCCGCCGCCGGGCCGGGCGTGCTGAAATCGGTCGGCGTCTATCACCTGGAAGGCCTCGGCGCGCAGCTCATGCTGCGGATCGAGGGCGACCACTTCGCGGTGCAGGGCCTGCCGCTGCTGCCGCTGCTGGAGTTCCTGCGGCTGAACAAGGCGATCCCGGCATGAAGACTCACGGCCTCAGCGGCAAGGCGAGGGTGGCGGCGGTGCTGGGCTGGCCGGTCAGCCACTCGCGCTCGCCGCGCCTGCACGGCCACTGGCTGCGGCGCTACGGCATCGACGGCGCCTACGTGCCGCTGCCGGTCAGGCCGGAGGCCTTCCCCCGCGCGCTCAGGGCACTGGCCGACCTGGGTTTCGCCGGCTGCAACGTGACGGTGCCGCACAAGGAGGCCGCGCTCGCTGCCTGCGACGCGGTCAGCGACACGGCGCGCGCCATCGGCGCGGTCAACACCGTGGTGATTCGCGACGGCCGACTGCTGGGCGACAACAGCGATGCCTTCGGTTTCATCGAGAACCTGCGCCAGGGCGCGCCCGACTGGCGGCCGCTGGCCGGCCCGGCCGTGGTGCTGGGTGCCGGCGGCGCGGCCCGCGCGGTGCTCCATGCCCTGCTGCAGGCCGGGGTGCCCGAGCTGCGCCTGGTCAACCGCACCCGTGCGCGGGCGGAGGAACTGGCCGCCGCGCTCGACCGCGACGGGCGCCTCAAGGTCGGCGACTGGGACGAGCGCGAGGCGCTGCTGGAGGGCGCCGCGCTGCTGGTGAACACCACCGCGCTGGGCATGAGCGGCCAGCCGCCGCTGGAGCTCTCGCTGGCGCGCCTGCCGCCCGAGGCGCAGGTGACCGACATCGTCTACAGCCCGCTGGAGACGCCGCTGCTGGCCAAGGCCCTGGCGCGGGGCAACCCGGTGGTCGACGGCCTCGGCATGCTGCTGCACCAGGCGCGCCTCGGCTTCCGCCAGTGGTTCGGCACCGAGCCCGAGGTCGACGCCGCGCTGCGCCGCGCCGTGCTGGAGGACTGACCATGCGGGTCCTCGGCCTCACCGGCGGCATCGCCATGGGCAAGTCGACGGCGGCCCGGCAGCTCCGCCGCCTCGGCCTGCCGCTGCACGACGCCGACGCCGCGGTGCATCGGCTCTATGCCAGGGGCGGCCCGGCGGTGCCGGCGATCCGCGCGCGCTTCCCCGAGGCCGTGGTCGAGGGCCGCGTCGACCGCCAGGTGCTGGGCCGTCTGGTCTTCGGCAAGCCGGCGGAGCTGAAGGCGCTGGAGCGCATCCTGCATCCCCTGGTGCGCCGCGGCACGCGCGCCTGGCTGCGCCAGCAGGCGCTGGCCGGCCGGCATCTCGTCGTGCTCGACATCCCGCTGCTGTTCGAGACCGGCGGCGAGCGGCTCTGCGATTTCGTCGTCGTGGTCAGCGCGCCGGGCTACCTGCAGCGCCAGCGCGCGCTGCGCCGGGCCGGCATGACGGCGCAGAAGCTGGACGCCATCCTGGCGCGCCAGACGCCCGACGCCGAGAAGCGCCGGCGCGCCGACTACGTGGTGCCGACCGGCCTCGGCTACGGCTTCGCCTTGCGGCACCTGCGCCGGGCCGTCAGACTCGCCGGGCAGGCGCCGAAGCGCGCCTGGCCGCCCGGGGGTCGCGAGTTCGGCAGCAGGAGACGGCGCTGATGCGCGAGATCGTTCTCGACACCGAGACCACGGGCCTCGACCCCGAGGCCGGGCACCGCGTGGTGGAGATCGGCTGCATCGAGCTGGTGAACCACCTGCAGACCGGCCGGCACTGGCGCGTCTACCTGAACCCCGAGCGCGACATGCCCGAGGAGGCCTTCCGCGTGCACGGCCTCTCGGCCGAGTTCCTGGCCGACAAGCCGCGCTTCGCCGAAGTGGCGGAGGAGTTCCTCGCCTTCATCGAGGACTCGGCCCTGGTGATCCACAACGCCGAGTTCGACCTGCGCTTCCTCGATGCCGAGCTGAAGCGCCTGGGCCGGCCGGGCCTGGACCGCGGCCGGGCCATCGACACCGTGCATCTGGCGCGGCGCAAGTTCCCCGGCGCGCAGGCCAGCCTGGACGCGCTCTGCCGCCGCTTCGGCGTCGACAACTCGGGCCGGACGCTGCACGGCGCGCTGCTCGACTGCCAGCTCCTGGCCGAGGTCTACCTGGAACTGGTCGGCGGCCGTCAGCCGGAGCTGGCGGT
>JAKOWB010000074.1 GCA_029781795.1 Pseudomonadota bacterium
GCTGCGCCTGGCGGCCACCAAGTACCAGGAGCAGTTCTGGGAGCACGAAGGCTTCGCGCTGCGCCAGCCGGTGGTGGCACCGCGCGGCGAGGCGCGCGACTTCACCGACATCTGCACCGAGCTGGCGCGGCGCTGCGGCATCCTCGAGAAGTACAACGCCGCCATCAACCGCGGCACCTGCGGCGTCAAGCTCGACGGGCCCTATGGCGATTTCTCGCTCGACCCCAAGGTGGCGCACGGCCGCGACGCCATCTGGGACGCCGCCTGCAAGGCCGCCAGCGCCGAGCTCACCGAAGGCGCCGAGGTGCTGGGCCTGGATTGGTGGAAAGAGAACGGCCTCAAGACGCGGCCCTTCCCGCGCGAGCAGTGGTACCTCTACCCGACCGTGGTCGAGCGCGGGCTGCGCTTCGAGATGCCCTACCAGGAGCGCCTCAAGCGCATCGGCGTGCAGCTCGGCCGCCGCCTGCACGAGGCCGACATGCACTGGTGGGACAAGCAGCTCGAGGAATACCAGGCGCTGCCGCCCTGGAAAGATTTCCCCGGCCTGTGGGAAGCCAGCGTCGCCAAGGCCGGCGGCGAGCTTGCCGACTATCCGTTCTGGCTGGTCACCGCGCGCAGCATGCAATACGCCTGGGGCGGCAACGTCGGCGTGCAGATGATCCGCGAGGTCGCCGGCAACATCAGCGGCCACGGCGGCGTGGTGATGAACCCGCGCGCCGCCGAGCGCCTGGGGTTGCAGGAAGGCGACCTGGTCGACATCGCCACCCCGCGCCGCGCGACGCAGGGCCATGTGGTGCTGCGCCAGGGCATACGCCCCGACACGCTGCTGCTCATCGGCCAGTTCGACCACTGGGTCACGCCGCTGGCCAAGGACTTCGGCATGCCCAGCCTGAATACGCTGGCCGAGATGTCGCTCGACCTCACCGACGCCACCGGCTCGGGCGCCGACCTGGTGCGGGTGAAGGTGAGCAAGGCACGCGGCACGCCGCAGGGAGCCCGCGCATGACGCGTTGGGCCATGGTCGCCGACCTGCGCCGCTGCGTGGGCTGCCAGACCTGCACCGCGGCCTGCAAGCACGCCAACGCCACGCCGCCGGGCGTGCAGTGGCGCCGCGTGATCGACATGGAGGTGGGCGAGTACCCCGACGTGCAGCGCGCCTTCGTGCCGGTCGGCTGCCAGCACTGCGACGAGCCGCCCTGCATGGAGGTGTGCCCGAGTACCGCGACGAAGAAGCGCGCCGACGGCATCGTCACCATCGACTACGACCTGTGCATCGGCTGCGCCTACTGCGCCGTCGCCTGCCCCTACCAGGCGCGCTACAAGACCGAGCGCGCCAGCTTCGCCTACGGCCGCCAGAGCGAACACGAGCGCAAGCGCCAGGACGACGGCCGCCTGGGCGTGGCCACCAAGTGCACCTTCTGCGTCGACCGCATCGACTACGGCATGGAACACGGCCTCACGCCCGGCGTCGACCCCGAGGCCACGCCGGCCTGCGTCAACGCCTGCATCGCGCAGGCGCTCGCCTTCGGCGATCTCGACGACCCGCAGAGCAACGTGTCCAGGCTGCTGGCCGAGAACCAGAGCTTTCGCATGCACGAGGAACTGGGCACCGGGCCCGGCTTCCACTACCTGTGGGATCGCAAGGACGGCGACGACGCGCCGCCATCGCCATGAGCTTCGGCCCCAACCCCTGGCAGCAACAGCATTGGGACGCGCGCGCGGCCGGCAACTTCATGGGCGGCGGCGCGGGCTGCGGCCTGCTGCTGTTCGCCACG
>JAKOWB010000087.1 GCA_029781795.1 Pseudomonadota bacterium
GCAAGGCAACCGTTACCACCCCCTGCTGATCGGCCTGCACTGGCTGACGCTGCTGCTGCTGATCGCCATCTACGCCAGCATGGAGCTGCGCGGCATCTTCCCCAAGGGCAGCGCCGCCTACGACGGCATGAAGACCTGGCACTTCATGCTGGGCCTGACGGTGCTGGGCGTGGTGCTGGTGCGCCTGCCGCTGCGCCTGGCGCTGCACGAGCCGCCCATCACCCCGGCGCCGCCCGCGTGGCAGCACACCCTGGCCACGGCCATGCACTGGGCGCTGTACGGCCTGCTGATCGCGATGCCGCTGCTGGGCTGGCTGGCCCTGAGCGCCAGGGGCAAGCCGATTCCCTTCTACGGGCTGGAGCTGCCCGCGCTGATCGGCCCGGACAAGGCGCTGGGCAAGAACATCAAGGAAGTCCACGAGTTCATCGGCAACCTGGGCTACGCGCTGATCGGCGTGCACGCGGCGGCGGCGCTGTTTCATCACTATGTCATGCGCGACGATACGCTGCAGCGCATGTTGCCGGGCGCAGCCCGCTGACCGAGAAGGAGCCCACGCCATGAAAACCCGCCAAACCATCGCCCCCGCCCTGCTGGCCCTCACCCTGGGCGCCGCCACGCTGGCGGCCTGGGCCGGCGACGACTGCGACGTGCCGGTCCGGCGCTGGCAGTCGCGCGACGCGGTGCGCCAGATGGCGGCCCAAAAGGGCTGGGAGCTGGAGCGCCTGAAGATCGACGACGGCTGCTACGAAATCCGCGGCCGCGACGCCGAGGGCCGCCGCTTCAAGGCCAAGCTGGACCCCGAAACGCTCGAGCCCGTCAGCATGCAGCGGCGCGAACGCAGCCGCGACGACGACGGGCGCGACCGGGAGCGCGAACGCCGCCGCCAGCACGCGCCGGACAACCCGGCCGCCTCGCCCGGCGCCGGGCCCGCGTCACCGCTCTTCACGCCGGGCAGCAAACCCCGCGGGCAGGTCGAGTGATGGAAGAATTTGAATCAAATGAGGCTCCAGCGCCCATTGAACATGCCCCGTCAGCTATCAAATCGAGAGTAATGATCATGAAAAAACCCGTTCTCACCACCCTCGCCGCCGCCTGCGCGCTGGCCGTGCCGGCGCTGGCCCAGAGCCGCGAAGTCACGCTGACGACGCAGCTCAAGAACTACGGCGGCAACGGCGCCTACCTGGCCGTGTACCTGACCGACGCCAAGGGCGCCTACGCCGGCACCCTGTGGGTCGCCGGCGGCAAGGCCAAGTACTACAAGCACCTGTCTGACTGGAACCGCCTGTCGGCCGGCGACGCCAAGCGCCTGCAGGGCGTGACCGGCGCCAGCGTGGGCGCGGGCCGCACGCTCAAGGTGACGGCCGACCTGGCCGACGCGCTGATCGACGCCGGCTACGAGATCCACGTCGATGCCGCCGTGGAAGACATGCGCGACAGCCCCTCCGAAGTGCGCCTGCCGCTGACGGCAGCGGGCGCCGGCAAGGCGCAGGCCGGCAAGCAGTACATCCAGTCCGCAAGCTACCAACTCAAATAAATCGATGCTTTGGCGACAAATCCACCGCTGGCTCGGCCTGGTGGCCGGTACCGTGGCCCTGGTGCTGGGCCTGACCGGGGCGGTGCTCTCGCTGGACCCGGTGCTCTCCCGCTGGCAGGCCCGGCCCACGCCCAATAGCCTGAGCGTGGCGCAGCTGGCCGGGCAGATCGCGGCCAGCGTCCCCGGCGCGGAAGAGGTCCGCCGCCTGCCTTCGGGCGAGATCGTGGTCTACGGCTTCGACAACGGCCAGGCGCGCGCCAGCCGCATCGATCCGCAAAACGGCCAGGTGCTGGGCGAGTACCAGCCCTCGCCCACGATGCGCTGGTTCAAGAACCTGCACCGCAGCTTCCTGCTGGGCGACGGCGGGCGCATCGTGGCGGCGCTGGTCGCCCTGGCCATGGGGCTGCTCGCCGCCACCGGCGGGGTGCTGCTGGCGCGGCGCCTGGGCGGCTGGCGCCAGCTGCTCGGCCGCGTGCGCGGTACGCGGGTAGCGCGCCTGCACGTGGTCACCGGGCGCGCGGTGCTGGCGGTGCTGCTGCTCACCTCGGTCACGGCGCTGACCATGAGCGCAGCCACCTTCGGCTGGGTCACGCTGGACGCCGATGCCGAGCCGGACCTGGCCCCCAGCACCGCCACCACCGCCGACCTGCCCGCGGCCCAATTGCCGCTGCTGCGCGAGCTGCCGGTGCGCGAGCTGCAGAAACTCAACTTCCCCGCCGCCGACGACCCCGCCGACACCTGGCAGGTCACCACCACGCAGGGCCAGGGCTGGATCGACCGCCACAGCGGCCAGACGCTGGCCTGGCACGACGCCAGCACCGCCCAGCGCATCAACGA